>JBBKWE010000096.1:0-16861 GCA_037968795.1 Ferruginibacter sp. | reverse complement strand
GTATGCTACATTTTCTTTTGGCCAGTTGATCATTTCGTTCTCGTCCATATAAGGATCATAAGAGAAAGCTGCTCTGTAGGCATCTTTGCTCAGAATTTGCATATCCGGTATTTGCCAGTACCTAGCGCGGTACAGCGTATTAGGCTCTTGTAATGCAGTAATGGTAAGCTTTACCGTTGCCTCATCAAAAAGTCCGTTGGTATTTTCGCTTTTTATTTTTACAGCTTCCAGTTCTTTTACCGTAATCTTTTCTTTAGAAGCGATCTCTAGTTTTATAGCCTGATAAGACACGGCTATGCTAGTATTACCACTTCTCGTTTCTCCGCCAGTATCCGTAATGTCTGCGCTTACTTCGTAGTAAAATGTAGGCTGGCTTTTTTTATCTACGCTCTCGTCCGGGATAGCTTTAAAAGTGAATTTAAATTCTCCTTTTTCATCTGTAGTGGTAAATCCGTTTGTGATTTCCATACTACTTCCTTGCTGGTAGTAGGGTCTGTACCAGCCCCACCAGATGGGGTATTGCACCTTGCGTACAACCCTATATTTTACCTGTGCTCCATCAATATTATTACCGGCATAAGCCTTTGCATTTCCTGTAATAGTTATGCTGTGATTTACCCTATAGCTGCCCTCTGGCTTTTTTATGTCAACACTAAATTTTGGTCTCTTGTATTCCTCCACACTTACGTACACAGTGGAGTTTGTGATGCTATCCCTTAGACTAAACTGTCCATTGAGCAAACCTTCCGGCAGTTTAAAACTACCATTGTAAGAACCATAGCTGTTGGTTATTAAAGTGGCAGAACCTTGCTTTTTACCATTAGCATCATTTAAGATCACGGTAGTTTTTTCATTGGCTACTACAACACTGTTATTCTGCTTCGCACCATTTTTTACCATGATGCCTTTAAAGAAAACGGTTTGTCCAGGACGGTAAATGCTTCTGTCCGTGAAAAGAAAAGTAGATTTTCTGTCCGTGCCTTTATAGCTATTGTAGTTATACAAATAAAAATTGTCCTCGGTAAATAACTCATCCTGACCATAGGTTATCTGCATCACATGATTTCCGCGATTAGTATTTTTTTGTCCCTCTATTTCTACAAATCCATTTTCATCGGTCATATACCTTTCCCTTTTTATGCTGGTATATTTCCTGGTTTTATAATCATATTGCTGTTCGTACAATTGTACTGCCGCACCTGCAAGTGGCTTGCCGCTGCTGCGGTCTACTACATATATATTGCTGGAATTATTGGCAAACTGACTAATGTTGCTCACGTATGTGATCTGCCTTGCTATGATATTGTCAGAAAGGGAGAAGTCTGGATTTATACTAGCCAGTAATAGGTACAAACCACCCGGCAGTGCGTCAATTTTTATTTCTGTGCTGTGTTCTTGAAAATCATCTGTGGCAGGGAGTTCTTGTTGCCAGCTTTTTATAGGTTTTAATGCGGTAAGATTATTCCATTTTGTATCATAGTTTTCTTTCTCTATTTTCTGTAATTCGTCCCTGCTTACTTTTATCAGTCGCAGATACAACTTGTTCACATTCTTAAAAGTTACCAGGCTTCTAAAAGGTTCGTTGATCACATTTACCTTCTCGGTGCTTACATTTAGCGAAGGCGTTTCTATTTCCTCGATTGCATTTTTGCTTTTAATGGCTGCGGTCGTATTAGGCATTGATTTTACAATGTCTTCAAATATTTTTTTGGCTTCTTTTATTTTGTACCGGTCTTTGTTTGTTTCACCTTCCTGCTCATCATCATTTCCCTGAGCCAATAATAAGTTTGCTTTCAAATACAGTGCTTCGGCACCTGCTTCTGTGCCTTTGTATTTATTGGCAATGAGAATCAGTGCTTTTTCATAGAGTTCATTTTTATTAGTAAGCACCGCATGCTGCTGCACAAACTCAAGTCTGTCCAGTTCTACATCAAGGAAGGCGGCTCTGTTATCGTCTGCAGTATGAAATAACAACAGATTCTGGTAAGTTTTTAAAGCATGCAAGTACAAAGAAGTCGTATCTCTACTTTCCATTTTTATATTTACAAATTCAGGCGCAGGAGCATAGTATTTTTCCTCATTGATGATAAATTTATAAGAGGCATCTGCTACGTCATTTTCCGTGCTTTTAAAATACTCCAATGCTCTGTGCGCAAGCAAATCGTATAGGGTAGGGCGTAGGTCTGATACATTTCTTCCTTCCTGTATAATGGCATCAAAGGGCTTCAGGGATTGTGCTTGTAACACTTTTTCATTCTGTAAAGAAGCTTCATAATATGCCGTAATCGTCCTGTTGAGTTTCTGCAGACTCCAGGTACTTATATCAGCACTGTTCTCTACTGCCAGGGCAGTGCGGTCATAGAATTTATAGCGATTATTCTGCTTATAATTCCAGAGGATTTGCGCCTGCATACTTTGCAAAATATTCTTTGCCGGGCTTGCAGCGCCATCTATCAAGCTGTCCAGGTAAAAAATATTTTTTTCTCCGCTAAACTCCTCTATCTGGTTTCTGTAAACCATGATGTACATGGCAGCTTTTATCTGTTGGGTATTGTTTTTGTCCGTCTTAGCTTTATTGAAAATGCTATTGACTTCAGACAAAGCAGTAGCGGTAAGCCCTTTTTTCTCCAGGGCGGTTACTTTTTGCCATTCGGTTTTGTAGTCATCGTCTTTTTGTGCCATAGAGGTAAAGGAGATAATTGAAAAAATAACAATTAACAACGGGGTTATAAACTTCATATACTGTCGGTTGATTTGCATGGACAAATTAGTGATTTAATAGGAGTAACAAATGTTATTCCTATTCTCAGATGTTATTTTGTGAGGGATTGCATAAATGCGACAATGTAGCATTTACATTTATAATGAACATTTTTGAGTGTTGAATCGGTAAAAAGAGGACAGCGGATTGCGGGTCTTAAACGGCTGACCAGACCCTAGAAACTCAGAACCAATTTGTGAGGACCTTTATCCTTAGTTCTTTTTATGATATGTCTTGCCTCAAGGTCTAGTTTTACGGTTACAAGATACCAGGGCACACTGCCATCAAATGTATCATTCAAATTTTCAGTCGCCAGGCGGGAGAGTTCCTGGTAAGAAATTATTTCTCTTTTGTTTAAGATGGATAATATAAATGTTTTGATCTGATCGTACTTTTCTTTACTGATTTTTACACCCGTTTTTCCATCCGGGTGTAGGGTCATGATTTTTTCTTCTGACATCTTTTCGGGTATTTGGTTTGCACTTCCTCTAATTTAAAAAAAAGTATTGAGAGAGAATGCTAAGCATTGATACCTGCTAAAAACCCTTCTCTATCATCCGGGGATAAAAGAAATTTTTTACCCGTCTTCATTTTAAGCAATACTAAGCTATCCTTTCTTGTAAGGTACCAGGTCATCGCTCCCAGTTTTCTATTAGTAAATGTTCCAAAATATCCGAAAAAACCTCCGCTGCCAAAAGTCCGCAGTGACCAACTTGTTTCTGCCCTGTCTATCATTTCAGCTTTGTGAATTTCTGACCTGGAGATCTTGGCATCCCAAAGTATTCTTTTCACAATAATATAATCTTCCTCTATCTTATAATTAATTGGCTTAAAACATATAGTCAGCAAAAAAATAAACAACAGAACCAACTTTGGATAGTAGGATTGATAAACCCCGTTTTTTGAAATAATATCAAAAGAGGTTATGCTAATGATAGCAATAAAAACACATACTAAAGCAGTAATTAATTTTGCTGGTGCATCAAGAGAAATTTTGTAAGTCATAGGTAGGTTAGTTTTATAGTGTTTTACACAATACAAATATAGGTGTAGATGGAATATGGTGCCCATAAAAAAAGCCACCCTCACAGGCAGCTTTTTTACTTTTTACTTTTAAATTTTTACTTCCCTAATACCTCCGCCATAGTCTTTCCTATGTCTGCCGGGCTGGCTACTACGTGTATACCGCATTCACCCATAATCTTCATTTTGGCTTCTGCTGTATCTTCTGCGCCGCCTACGATAGCTCCGGCGTGTCCCATTCTCCGACCCGGAGGGGCAGTTTGTCCCGCTATAAATCCTACTACTGGTTTTTTATTGCCACTGCTCTTCACATAATGTGCTGCTTCTGCTTCCATGCCGCCACCTATCTCACCTATCATTACAATAGCATCAGTTTCATCATCATTCATAAATAATTCTATCGCTTCTTTGGTTGTTGTTCCTATAATTGGATCGCCACCTATTCCTATAGCAGTGCTTACTCCAAGTCCTGCTTTTGCTACCTGGTCTGCCGCCTCATAAGTAAGGGTGCCGCTTTTACTTACGATACCTATGCGACCTTTTTTAAAGATAAAGCCGGGCATGATTCCCACTTTACACTCATCAGAAGTAATAACTCCCGGGCAGTTTGGGCCAATGAGCCTGGTAGAAGAACCTTGCAAAACATTCTTCACTTTTACCATATCACTTACAGGAATACCTTCTGTGATACAAACTACTAGTGCTATTCCAGCGTCTGCCGCTTCCATGATTGCATCTGCCGCAAATGCCGGCGGTACAAAAATGATACTCACATTCGCATCTGTCGCTTTTACAGCTTCTGCTACAGTATTAAAAACAGGCTTATCCAGGTGTGTTTGTCCGCCCTTGTTGGGTGTAACGCCTCCTACTACGTTAGTGCCGTACTCCAGCATTTGTGTAGCGTGAAAAGTACCTTCCGTACCGGTAAAACCCTGTACAATTATTTTAGAATCTTTATTTACTAATACTGACATATAGCTGTTTAAATTTTTTAAATGAATTGCGGCAAATATAAGGAAATTGGGTTGTAGTAATTTCCGGCGTAGCTATACTTATTTGCGGCATAAAAAAGGTTTAGCTGTACTCGCTTTTATTTACATTAATAGGGCTAATGTACTTATTTACCCAGAAAAGGATAATTAAAGGCACAGAAATGTGCATTATGAAAGAAAAGATCATGGAGGAAGTGTTATTGTACATCGCTGACTGAGTCTCTACCAGCAAACCCTGCGTCAATGGACCATTTGCAAAAATGACATTATTCATAAAGTTCCATCCAAAATGTAATCCAAGGGGAAGCAGAATGGACTTGGCCTTCCAAAAAGAGTATGCTAAAGCGTAGCCCATAAGACCGGTGATAATAAAAACATAAATCATGGGGACAAGCTGGCCAATTACGCCGTAAGAGAACCAATGATAAAAGCCAAAAGCTAGCGCAGAAGCCAAAACGGCCCACTTGTTTCCAAATTTGCGAATGGCAATATATAAAACTGCCCCTCGAAAAATTAATTCTTCTGTAAGTACAGATCGGAAATTCCACCATGCGGATTGCAAAAAATCTTCGATAGTAAATTCTTTGTTTTTACTTATCTCGCTTTTTTGCAATAGTATTTCTCCAGTATGGAAAATGAGGTAAAGTAGAAACGTGAGGACGAAGCCTATGAATAATAACTTTAAGCTTTTTTGCCGGGGAATAAGACCAAGTGCAAGGATATTCTGCTTCTCTGTGAGGTAGAGTAGGAGCCATGAGAGGAGTATGATTACGGCGATTCCCAGCATTTTACAAACCTTCTTTTTTGCCTACAATAGAATACCCATATTGGTTGGTGGTTGTTTTTTTCATATCACTATAATTTAATTCTTGCAGCCAATTACGGGCTTCCTCATAAGGGATTTCAAAGCGAAATTCTGGCGAAAATCCATCGAGTAAGTCTATCATCTCTTCTCTAAAGTTAGGAGCGGGTTTGTTTTTAAGTCTTTTGGTAATAAATGATATGGGGTAAATGAATACAAGTAGGAAATAGAAATTTACTTTAAGGGGTAGTCTTTTGGTAAATTTTCTTAAACCCATCATAGCGTTGTGTATAAAATTATTTTGAGGGTGATACAACCAAAGACAAATTTTCCCTTTGGATTTCAAAATAGGTTCTATGAGCAGTAAGGAATTTTTGGTATCATTTGTATGATGAATAACACCGCTTGAGTAGAGAAAATCAAAACTTGATTCTGCGAAGGGTAGATATTGCAGGTCTGCTTGCGCATACCAGGCATTACTTTGCTTATTTCTTCTATAAGCCATCTCTACTGCTTTACTTATTTCTGCTCCTATGCAGGTTTTTGATATAGAAGCTATGCTGCTTGTCATAAGACCATGGCCACTGCCTATATCTGCAACTAATGCTGTTGTAAATTCTTCCCTGCTTTCTCCAAACTCATTCGTGAAAAGGTCTACTAGTTCTGCCGAATCGTAATGCCATAGCTTATCATTTTTCTCTGGGTTGAGGAAGCTCCACTCAAAGGCAAAACTTTCTTTGGTTTTGGTATTCTTTTTCTGGCAATATTGTAAAACAGCTGTATGCTCATTCTCTATTTTAAGCAGAACAGTCTCGTAGTTAGGAACATGTTGTGACAGAAATTCTTTATAGTCGTAAATGCTTTCTATGAGCATTCTTGGGATACCGTCTATTATGGGGAATACGAATCCAGTCTCAGAATATAGTAGTCCGTTTTCGATTTCCTTTTTGTCACCGTCAGCGTAGGATTTAGTAAACTCACTTATGAGCTTGAATCGCAACTTAGTTTTAGAAAGAGGGCAGACGAGGTACTCTAAAAATTCATATTGCATATATCAGCTTGCTTAATCAAAAGTTTTAATTCTATTCTCTCCCTTTCTATTCTGCTTTTACGAAGCCACTTTCCCCGCAAGCCACTCCTCTCTCGTTATTCTATACACATTTATGGGATAATCCACCTGCAAGAGCTTGCCTTTTTTGTACCATTTCATTCCGTTTCTCAGAGCTACGTTTACAGAAGCATCATTGCCTTCATCTATCGTAGAAACTACAAAATCACCTAATTCATTACTGAAAAAATGATCTCTGCATTTCTGTGAAGCTTCACTGGCATATCCTTTACCTCTTTGTGCGGGCATAAGACTATAGCCTACTTCTGTTACTTCTTCTCCATCTACATCTTGTACCAGTAATCCGCAATGACCCACATAAGCTCCCGTTTCTTTTTCTATAAGGGCATTCATGCCCCCTAGCTTATTTTTGGCTCTGTAAGTAAGTCTGTCAAACCATTTCTTGCAGGCTTCCTGTGGTTTGTGCATAAGATCTGCCATTATGTATTGAACCGAAGCGGGATCACGACAAAACTCCATCCAGATATCATAATCGGCATCTGTGATTTCTCTAAATAATAATCGCTCACTCTCCTCCCCGTAGAGCAGAAGTTTTTTATGTCTTTCTCCTTTGTTCATTGATTTATCCTTTTCCGGTCAAAAAATATGATACTTTGCTAGTTTCCTACTTGTTGCCTGCGCAATTAATAATCCAATCATTAATAATTAATAATTATCAATAAGCCCATTTCACCCAGGTAGCCCCCCAGGTAAATCCGCCTCCAAACGAAGCTAAAATTATATTGTCTCCTTTTTTTAGTTTATCCTGCCATTCCCAGAGGCAGAGTGGAATCGTAGCCGCAGTGGTATTACCATACTTTTCTATATTCACCATTACCTTTTCCTTAGGCAAGTTCATTCTGCTAGAGGTAGCATCTATAATCCGAAGGTTAGCCTGGTGGGGTACGAGCCAGGCGATGTCATCTGCTGTAAGATTGTTGCGCTGCATAAGGTCATAGCTTATATCTGCCATTCCTTTTACGGCAAACTTAAATACGTATTGTCCTTCCTGATATACGAAGTGTTCTTTCGCTGCTATTGTTTCTATGCTGGCAGGTTTCTTACTTCCTCCAGCTTTCATGTGCAAGTGTTTTGCTCCGCTGCCATCGCTACGAAGCAGAGAATCCAGAATTCCGTTGCCGGTAGCATCTGGCTCTAGTAAAACGGCACCAGCGCCATCGCCAAAGATGATGCAGGTGGTACGGTCTGTGTAATCTACTATGCTGCTCATCTTATCTGCTCCCACCACAATTACTTTGCGGTATCTGCCACTTTCTATATAGGTAGCTGCGGTGGTAAGTGCAAATACAAACCCACTACACGCAGCACTAAGGTCATAGCCAAATGCATTAGTCATGCCGCACTCTGCTGCTATGATATTTGCCGTAGCGGGGAATACCATATCCGGTGTAACAGTAGCACATATCACGCAGTCTATCTCTTCAGGATCTATTCCTTTTTTGTTTATAATTTCTTGCACTGCACGAATGCCCATATAGCTGGTTCCCAGGTTTTCTCCCTTAAGAATACGCCTTTCAGATACTCCTGTTCTGGTTTTTATCCACTCATCTGTCGTGTCTATCATCGTCTCGAGTATTGCATTGGTAAGCACATAATCTGGTACGTATCCCCCTACTGCTGTAATAGCCGCCTTTACATTTTCCATCATGAAATACCTGTTTACTGTTTATATATGAATTTTGGTAAAAGTAATATAAATATTGTTTCTCCTTTTTTAGGACTTGAAGTAATATTTATCCTATTTTCGCTAACTAGTTTTTGGTCTATGTATGCGTATTTAGAAGGAATTTATACTTTCAAGTCTCCGGCCCTCGTTCATTTATTTGTACATGGGGTAGGATATGAAGTGCATATTTCCCTTAATACTTATTCTGAGATACAATCGCTGGAAAAGGGTAAGCTATTTACTCATTTACAGGTAAAAGAGGATAGTCATACCTTATTTGGTTTTGCTTCGCAAAGAGAAAAAGATACATTTGTACAATTAATAAGCGTTTCGGGCGTTGGAGCAACTATAGCCCGCATGATGTTGTCTTCCTTACAGGCAGATGAGATTGCCACAGCGATAATACAGGGGAATGTGGGGCTGCTGGAGCGGATAAAAGGAATCGGGAAAAAGACAGCGCAGCGGCTGGTTTTGGAGCTGAAGGATAAAATGGGTAAAGGAGAAATATCTCTTCCGGGTGCGCCTCAAAAGTTAAATACAATTCAAGAAGATGCCTTTATAGCACTTATTGCATTGGGAATCAATAAGAATCAAGCGGAGCAGGCAGTTCAGAAGGTAATCCGTACAGAGCCTGACATCGTACATTTAGAAGAATTAATAAAAAAAGCATTAAAAGCAATTTGATATAAACTCTACGCTTAACTTATTTACCAGAATGTTGATCAAAAAGCGGTCTTACTTACTACAGATTTTTTGCTGTGTAGCTTTGCTATTACCTGCGGGTAAGGCAATCTTTGCGCAGGATACTAATAGACTGCCATTCCCTATTACTGATTACAGAGGCGATAATGCTGATGGAAGAAACAGTTCTTCCTTTGACTTTGCATCTCCAAGCAATTTTACAGATTCTGTAGTTTATAATCCTACTACGAGGACTTACACCGTTTACCAAAAAGTAGGACAGCGCTACTACCGCGTTCCTACCGTTTATTCTTTCAATGAATATTGGGCTATGAGAAACCGGCAGTCTGAGAGAGCCTACTTTCAGCAACGGTCTAATACAACCAGCTTACTTAACAGGGGGAAACTTATAAAACCAAAGGTTTCATTATTTGATAATTTCTTTAATCGACTGTTTGGAAACGGGCAAATAGACATTACCCCACAAGGGTTTGTAGATATACTAGCAGGCTACCAGGGACAGACTACAGATAACCCCACACTACCCGAGCGGGCTCGTAAGAATGGCGGGCTCGATTTTAATATGAACGCCCAGGTAAATGTAAATGCTACCATTGGCGACAAACTCAAATTTCCTATAAACTATAATACGCTGGCAAACTTTGATCTTGATAATCAATTGAAACTGGATTACAGTGGCGATGCAGATCAGATACTAAAGAGGTTTGAAGCTGGAAATGTGAGTTTTCCCAGCCGAGGTACTTTTATTCCAGGAGCACAACAACTGTTTGGCCTAAAAACCCAACTGCAGTTTGGAAAATTGTTTGTAACGACAGTTCTAGCCAATCAAAAATCGCAGCGACAAAGTGTGGCATTGCAAGGAGGTGCTTCTGCAACATTGTTTAATGTAAAAGCAGACGAATACGAAGAGAATCGTCACTTCCTGATAGGGCAGTATTTCAGAGATAACTATAATGAGATCATGAGTACCTTACCGGCACTCCGCAGCCAGGTGCAGGTGCTACGTATGGAAGTTTGGGTAACTAATAGAGTAGGAATCACTACAGAAACGAGGGATATAGTTGGTCTGGCAGATCTTGGCGAAGCAGATCCTTTCTTGCAACCGCCTCTGGTAAATGTGCTTACCAGCCAGGAAATACCATCCAACAGTACAAATGATCTCCTTACTAAAGTAAAATCTCAGCCGGACTTCAGAAACCCAGCTATGGTTTTCAATAATCTCAGGAATCTGGGACTAAGCCCCGTACAGGATTTTGAAAAGACATTCGCCCGTAAGCTGGATAGCAATCAGTATCAGTATAACAGTCGCTTAGGTACCTTATCACTGAACCAACCTCTGCAGACAGAAGAAGTACTTGGGGTAGCTTACCAGTATTCCTTTCTCGGGAAAATTTTCCAGGTGGGGGAGTTTTCGCAAGATGTGCCGCCAGATAGCACTACAGCTACTCAGAGAGTATTATTTCTAAAATTACTTAAGGCTACTTCTCAGCGACCTGCTCTACCTATTTGGGATTTAATGATGAAGAATGTATACTCCATAGGATATGGTACTTTGTCGCCTACTGACTTTAAGCTAGATCTCTTATACGATGAGCCAGGCTTAGGTACCAAAAGATATGTCCCTTTTGGAAATAAGAACCAGGGTACCCCAATACTTACGCTTGTTAATCTAGACAGGCTCAATAACCAACTCGACCCCCAACCTGATGGCGTATTTGATTATGTAGAAGACTACACTGTAGAATCTGAGTACAGCAGGATCATATTCCCTGTGCTGGAGCCTTTCGGTAAGGATCTTGCTTCAGCCGTGTATACAGATCCGACGCTTCCGGGCATAAGAGATACTGTTTATTTTGCGTTGTATGATTCTATCAAAGCAAGGGCGCAGCAGTTTCCTGCACTTAATAGATTTATTTTAAAAGGAAGCGCCCGCACATCCGGTAGTGCTGAAACCAGTATTGGGTACAATATTCCGCGAGGAAGTGTTACCGTGTCTGCCGGTGGTAGAAACTTAATAGAAGGGCAGGACTACGACATTAATTATGATCTCGGAACTATAAAGGTTACTAATCAGGCAATACTGAATGCAGGCTTGCCTGTACAGGTAAACTTTGAGAACAATGCCGGGTTTGGTATACAACAGCGGTCTTACATGGGACTGCGACTCGATTATCTTGCCCGGAATACAGCAAAGCAGCAATTATCTTTTGGTGGTACAGCAGTTCGGCTGAGCGAGCGGCCATTTTTTACGAAGGTGAATTTAAATGAGGATCCCATCAGAAATGCCATGTACGGTTTGGATGTAAACTACAGGAAGGATGCACCACGGCTTACTAAGTTTTTAAACAAGCTACCTTTCTATAATACCACAGCACCATCTACTATAAATGCCTATGCTGAAGCTGCAATGCTCAAGCCAGGCCATGCGCCACAGATAGGTCGTGGCCAAAACGGCGTCATATATATTGATGATTTTGAAGGAAGTAAAAGCGGTTACAGCCTTAGTTTTCCTGCCATAAACTGGCAGCTGGCTAGTACCCCTGTAGGAGCTACAGACAGAAATGGAACTATCCTTTTCCCGGAAGCCGACCTCAATAATAATATAGACTACGGAAAGAACAGGGCTAAGATAGCCTGGTACCAGATTGAGCAAACCCTACAGCAGTTTCGCGGGCCCAATAATCCTATTACTAACATAGATGTACTAAGTGATCCAAGAATGAGAGCTGTGTTTCAGAAAGAAATTTTCCCCCAGCGTACCACAGGTTTTGGAGAAAGCCAGCTCGTAACTTTTGACTTGAGTTATTACCCAACAGATCGTGGTCCATATAATTATGACGCATCCAATGTAACTCCACAAGGCAAGCTGCTCACTCCTAAGAAAAGGTGGGGTGGGCTTATGCGCTCCATAGACCAGCCAGATTTTGAAACGGCTAATATTGAATTTATAGAATTCTGGATGCAAGATCCTTTTATCAACTCTAAGTTAAGACCAAATGCCTCCAACACTACCGGGGGTAAATTGTATTTCAACCTGGGAAATATTTCTGAGGATGTTCTAAAAGACGGTAGAAGATTTTACGAAAATGGATTGCCTACACCTAATGCGCCTTCCCCTACAGATACAAGTGCCTGGGGTAGAGTTCCGAGAAATCCGATACAGGTAACCAATGCCTTTAGCAATGTAAGAGAAGACAGGGCATTCCAGGATCAGGGATTAGATGGATTTCCTGACAGTTCCGAAGTAGTTTTTAGAAGGGATTACCTTACTATGCTTGCTACCACTTATGGTACTGCTTCCAAAGTATATCAGGATGCTTTAAATGATCCGTCTGCAGACAACTATATACATTATAGAAACAGCCTGTTCAATGGTAATGATGGTATTCTTACACGGTATAAAAACTTTAATTCTCCTGAAGGAAACAGCCCACTTGACCAGGGAGGAGAATTTACCTCTGCGGCTACTTTATATCCTGATGCAGAAGATT
Organism: Ferruginibacter sp.; assembly: GCA_037968795.1. Lineage (GTDB taxonomy): Bacteria > Bacteroidota > Bacteroidia > Chitinophagales > Chitinophagaceae > Ferruginibacter. The sequence goes on along the minus strand of JBBKWE010000096.1, from coordinate 4,295 downwards.
TGAACAGAGACAATACACTTAATGAAACGGAAGAGTATTTTCAATACATCGTGGATGTAAAGCCTACTACTGATCCTAGTATGAGTATTGGGCAGAATTATATTGTAGATAAAAAACTAGTTAGTATTCCTTTAGTAGATGGTACTGCAAGATCGGAAACCTGGTACCAGTTTAGAATTCCTATTGCCGAATATGATCGTAAAATTGGTAATATCCCCGATTTTAAATCTATACGATTTATAAGAATGTTTGCCACAGATTTTGAAGATAGCGTTACGATGCGTTTTGGTCAATTGCAACTTAGCAGAAATATTTGGCGCAAGTTTCAGTATAAGCTTGATAGTACCGGTTTATATGCTCCGGCTACACCTACACAGTTTAATGTAGGCGGTGTGAATATAGAGGAGAATGACAAGCGCTCTCCGCTACCTTATAGAACGCCGTCTGATATACAAAGACAGCAAGTGCAAAGTAATAACGGCGTAAACCTGCTGCAGAATGAGCAATCTATGAGCCTTCAATTTTGCGATCTTACAAATGGAGACGCAAAAGCAGTCTTCCAGACTTTTGCTAATAGAGATCTTCGCCAGTTTAAGAACCTGCAGATGTATATACATCTTGAAGAAGCTATAAAAGCTCCGGGCCTTTTTCAAGATAAAGACCTTACCGGGGTGGTAAGGATAGGACAAGATTTTGTAAATAACTATTATGAAATAAGAATACCATTATATAAAACACCACTTGGTGCTTCCAATCTGGATCCGAATTCTATTCAGTACAATGACACGTTGTGGATAAAGCGAAACTCATTAAATGTGGCGCTGCAAGATCTTACAAGACTAAAGCAAGCCAGAAACTCTACTTTACAACCAATAGGTCAGATATACAGAGAGCTAAAAGATAATGGCCATACCTATGGTATTTTAGGTAATCCAAACCTTGCAGAAGTACGTGGTATACTCCTGGGTGTAGAGAATACAGGAGTAGAAACCGTATGTGGTGAAGTATGGGTAAATGAACTGCGACTAAGCAGCATAGATGAATCTGGAGGCTTTGCAGCACTGGCAAGGGTAGATATTGCGCTTGCAGATCTGGGAACAATTTCTCTAAGTGCCAATGCACATACGAATGGCTTTGGGACACTAGAACAAAGAATAAATGAGAGATACAGAGATGACTTCTTGCAATTTGACGTAGCAGCCAATTTAGAATTAGGAAAGCTATTGCCCAAGAGTGTGGGAATGTCTATCCCGGTTTATGCCGCATACAACCAGAGTATAAGCACACCGGAGTATGATCCTTACGATCTTGATATAAAACTAAAAGATAAAATAGGTGATGCCAGCGGTAAGCAACAAAAAGATTCTATTCGCAATGCCGCTGTAGACTTTACTGCTACAAAAACGCTCAACTTTACCAATGTGCGTAAGCTTCGCACGGGCGATGCTAAGCCAAAGATCTACGATGTAGAAAACATTGACATTAGCTATTCATACATTAACATAAGTAGCCATACCCCTCTTATAGAGTATAATGATATAACCAGGCATAGGGCATCCTTGGGTTATAATTTCTCGCCGCAGCCAAAATACATTGAGCCATTTAAAAAAATATTTGGTAAAAACAAGTCAAAATGGTTTGACTTTATCAGAGATTTCAACTTTAATTATTTACCATCACAGCTTACCTTCCGTGCAGACCTTAGCAGGCAATTTGGCGTCATTCGTCCGCGAAGTGTAGGGACAGATAAGTATAAGATTCCAGAGACTTATGATAAGTACTTTGTGTTTCAACGAGATTATATTATGCGCTGGAACTTTACCCGTAGCATAAGCCTGGACTATACCGCTACCAATAATAGCAGGATAGATGAACCAGCAGGCAGGTTAGATACGAAAGAGAAAAAAGACAGTATGTGGAGTAATTTGCTTGACGGTGGAAGAAATACGCTATTCAATCAAAATGTGACATTAGCATATCAAATTCCTACGACAAAATTTCCTTTCCTGGACTGGACAACTGCTACCGTAAGATATCAGGCGGGTTATCGCTGGATAGGAGCCAGCAGACTTGCTGTAGAGTTAGGGAATATTCTGGAGAATAATAATCAGCAGGAAGCGAATCTGCAGCTAGATTTTAATAGACTATATCAGAAAAGTAAATTACTACGCCAGCTGGACCAGCCAAAAAATATAGCCGACCGCGATAAATGGCGCAACCGCTGGAGTAAAGTTACAGATAGTGTTACCAATAAAGATGGAGAGCGGGTATTAAAAACCAGAAGAGTTTTAGATAAGACCGCCATGCCCTATATAGGCACGGCCGGCAGAATAGCAGGTAAATTACTTACCTCTATAAAGCAGGCAAACTTCTCATATAGTACGCAAGCAAACACAAGACTGCCGGGCTATACAGACAGCACAGAATACCTGGGACAGAATTTTAAAAGTATGCAACCGGGATTTGATTTCATTATGGGTAGACAGCCAGATACGAGCTGGCTCAATAGAAAGGCAATGGAAGGTGTAATAACAAAAGACACATTATTTAATAGTCTTTTCCAGCAACGATACGACCAGAGATTGCAATTAGGTGCTACTCTAGAGCCTATCCGCGATCTTAATATTACGCTTAGTCTAAGCAAGACTTTCAATAAGGATTTCACAGAAACTTTCCGTTTTGTAGATACCTCAGGAGGTTCTAACAGAAGCTTCCAGCATTTGAACCCTTATACTAATGGAGGGTTTGATGTAAGCTATATTGCCTTCAAAACTTTGTTTGGCAAGTTTGATCCTAATGTAGTTTCGGAAACGTTTAAGACTTTTCAGAGCAACAGAATAATATTATCAGAAAGACTAGGTAAGGATAATCCATACAGCGGCACGCAGCAGTCAAACGGATACTATCAGGGCTATGGTAAGTATGCAGTTGATGTACTTATTCCTTCCTTCATAGCCGCATACACAGGGCAAAATCCAGAAAAGGTTGGATTAATTCAGCAGAACAATCCAAACATAAAGTCAAATCCTTTCCGGGCTATTATGCCTAAGCCTAATTGGAGACTAGATTACAACGGTTTGTCCAGAATAAAAGGCCTTCAGAAACTTTTTACCAATGTGAATATTTCACACGGCTATAATGGTAACCTTAGCATGAATGGATTTACCTCTGCTTTACTATACCAGGATGTTTCCCGCTTTGGGTATCCATCATTTATAGATACGACGAGTGGCAACTTTATTCCTTACTTCCTGGTGCCAAACGTAACTATCACAGAGCAGTTCTCTCCGCTGGCAAGCATCGACCTTCAGTTTGTAAACCAACTACAAACCAAGTTTGAATACAGTAAAACAAGAACACTAAGTTTAAGTTTATATGACTTCCAGCTGAGCGAGGTACGTAGCACAGAGTACAGTTTTACCGGTGGTTTCCGTAAGCGTGGTCTTAAATTATTTGCAGGTCTTAAGCTTCCAAAATTCTTGAGCAAAGAAGGAACAGGCAAACTGGATAATGAAATAAATTTCCAAATGACCTTCCGCATAAGAGACAATGTAAGTGCCAATAGTCGCTTAGATCAAAACACAAATTTTGCCACCGGCGGAAGTAAAGACATTACCATAAATCCTACAATAGATTATTACCTCAATAATCGTATCAATATAAAATTATACTATGATCGCCGCCGTATAATTCCTTACCTGGCGAGCAGTGCGCCTACCACCAATACGAGAGCGGGTGTGCAGATAAGGATTAGTTTGGCGCAATAAAAGAAAAGTTTTATCGGTTGCTGTCTTCAGCCACCGATAATTTCTGAACATGCACCAATCCCGTATATTTTGTAAAGAATAATTAAGTGGTTGGTATCTTGTCCTACCCTCATATAATTTTCTTGAACAGCTACCAACTTTGTATTTATAAACCTATATAAGTAGTTCACCAGCTGCATTCTAAGCCTACTGCCTTTCTACTAAATTATGATTAGATACTAGTATATGAAGTACCTATGAAATCAAAATAAAAGGTGCGGCCATGGTAAGCGTGGTTCTTCATATCTATTTTTATACTAACTTGTTGCACGTTCAAACTCCAAGCTCTCACATTTTTATTTAAACACAAGAACAATTCACTATGAAACCATATTTCAGATGCCAATTGGCCATTTTGTTTTTTATACTGCTCTCTGCAACACAGGCTGCTTGTGCTCAAGATACTTGGGGTGCCTATAGCCAGTCCATTTCTGCAAAAGGATATGAAGGGAAAAATTTTAGAATACAAGCTCAGATAAGATCAGCTGT
>JBBKWE010000095.1:0-57719 GCA_037968795.1 Ferruginibacter sp. | reverse complement strand
TTCCATAACTGCGCTCGCTGGGCTACGCCAAATTTATGTTGCTCATCTACCACTGCCAGTCCAAGGTTGTGAAATTCCACCTTGTCTTGTATCACAGCGTGGGTGCCTATAAGAATGGTTATGGTACCATTGGCCGCTTCTTCTAGTATTTTTTTACGAGCCTTTCCTTTCACGCTGCCTGTAAGAAATCCTATGTTTATTTCCAGCGCTTTTGCCAGTTCTGTAATGGCTGTATAATGCTGCTGCGCCAGTATTTCTGTAGGTGCCATAAGCACGCTCTGACAGTTATTATCTGCAGCGAGTAGCATGGCCAGGAAAGCGACGATTGTTTTTCCACTGCCTACATCGCCTTGTAGCAATCTGTTCATTTGCTTGCCGGTAGCCGTATCCTGTCGTATTTCTTTTATAACTCTCTTCTGGGCATTAGTAAGGGAAAAGGGTAAATGGTTTTTGTAAAATTCATTAAAATTTTCGCCCACAGTTTCAAAGGTCAAGCCCTTGCTATATTGATGTCTATGCAGTCGTATAAGATTGATACGCATCTGTGCAAAAAATAATTCTTCAAACTTTAATCGTCGCACCGCATGTTCGTAATGCTTCTGTGATTTGGGGAAATGTATTTGTTTGAGCGCATCATATCTACTCAGCATTTTATAATCCTTTACTATAGTTGCAGGTAGATTTTCTGGCAGGTCTTTTTCTGCAAGCTGGAAAAATATTTGCTCTACAAACTTAGAAAAACTGGAAGCCGTTATTCCCCTCGCTTTTAGTTTTTCTGTGCAGGAATAAATAGGTTCAAGATGTGGTTTGCCATCTGCAAGACCCGCCACAAAGTACTCCAGGTCTGGGTGCGCCATTTGTGGGTTGCTCATAAAAAAACCCAGCTTGCCAAAGAGTAAATATTCCTTCCCCGGCTGTAAAATTTTTTCTATCCATTGTATTCCTTGGAACCAAACGGCTTCCAGAGTACCACTACCATCAGAAAACTTTGCTACCAGACGCCTGCCTCTGCCGCTGCCTGCAATCTCAGTTCTCTGTAAGGTAGCTCGCACATAAGCATACTCGGTGCCGCTGTGCAGGTTGCCTATTTTATCTACCTGTGTGCGGTCTATGTGGCGGAAAGGGTAGTATTGCAGCATATCGCCATAGGTATGCAACTGCAATTCCTTACGCAGCAGTTCGCCTCGTTGGGCACTTATGCCAGTGAGGTATTCTATGGGCGTTTGTAATATGTTGGATGATTCGCTGATGGGCCAAAATTAAAAACAATCGGTGGAAGTAAATGAGATAACTCACTAGCACAGTCTTAAATACCTTTTAGTATCGCAGTGCCGATCGCCATCGGCAGCAAAAGATAAACACGCAAAGAGCGCAAAGTGAGCAACACGCAATTTGGTAGCTATCGCTATCTATCAAAATGATAGGCTATAATTATTTTTGAGTGATTATAATTATCATCAATCACCAAAATCAAATATAATCACAGTTTAGATTCCTATGCCTTGGGCTTCGGTTTAAAGTTTCTGTTGCCAGGCTTCTTAAAACTTTTCTTCTGTCCACCACCTTTACCCTTATGGCCGCCACCGCCGCCACTAGGTCTGCGTGTGTCCATATTATAAGTTGGTTGCTCACCTAGCTCTACAGGTACGGGCATTTTGGGTACTTCTTTCTCTAGCAATTGCTCTATCACTTTAAACTTGCGCTGTTCTTTTACACTTATGAGCGTGTAAGCAGTTCCTTCTGCCTGTGCTCTTGCCGTGCGCCCTATACGGTGTACGTAATCTTCGCCATCGTGCGGCACGTCAAAGTTTATAACCAGGTCTATATTGTCTATATCTATTCCGCGGCTCAGAATATCTGTAGCTACGAGGATAGGCGTTTTGCCGCTTTTAAAATTAATGAGCGTTTGTTCTCGCTCGCCCTGGTCCAGGTCGCTATGTATTTCTGCTGCATTTATTTTCTTGCGGCGCAGCGTGCGGGTAAGATCTTTTACACTCATACGGCTACTGCAAAAAATAAGCACCATAGGATACTTTTCTCCATCGAGCAAGTGCAAGATCAGTGGTATTTTTTGATTGTCGTACACAAGGAAAGCCTGCTGTATAATTTTCTCAGGCGGCTTGCTTATGGCTATGTTTATCTCCTCGGGGTTTTGTAAAATATTCCTCGCCAGCTGCCTTATCTTAGGCGGCATAGTAGCCGAGAAAAGCAAGGTTTGCCTTTTTACAGGAAGGTGTTTTATGATAAACATAATGTCGTCATAGAAACCCATATCCAGCATACGATCTGCTTCGTCCAGCACCAGGTATTGAAGCCCATCAAGGCTTACATAGCCCATTTTTATATGACTCATCATCTTGCCCGGCGTACACACCACTATGTCTGCACCCATGTTCAGTGCCTTTTTTTCTTGCACAAAAGCATGGCCATCGCCACCACCATACACAGCAATACTACTCACCGGCGTAAAGTAAGAAAGCCCTTCCATATGCTGCGCTATCTGTATAGCCAGCTCGCGGGTAGGCACTATAATGAGCGAAGTAATAGATTTGCCCGGAGGTGGTCCGGTAATTATTTTGTGTATGAGCGGCAGCAAAAAAGCCGCCGTCTTGCCCGTGCCTGTCTGTGCAGATGCAATCACATCTTTACCGTCAAGAATAAATGGAATCACCTGCGCTTGCACGGGCGTAGCATTTTCATAGTTAGATGCCGCTATGCCTTCCTGCAAGCTCGGCGCAAAATCAAATTCTGTAAACTTCAAAATGGAGTGTTGTGTTTTGTAATTTTTAAGGCTGTGAAGATAGTTTAAAAATGGTACGCCACTATTAAGATTTACGCCTTTCTCCTAATAGTAAACCTAAAATGAAGTAATTTTTTTGTTTTTTCCGGAAATGACATTTTGGGGTTTTAGTATTTGTTCCGGCTTTTAGAAAATATTGTTGGCTATAGGATTTTCTTTTGCGAGGCTATAAAGTTTCTGTGCAAGAAGGAAATATTAGTCAGTTATGCAATTGTCTCCGCAGTGAGTAGACAATGTCTGAAACCTCCGTCAATTTTAATTCTGGCAATTTTAGTATCGTTTAGCGGTCATCACTAGCCGTGATAGCAGCGGCATCCTTTTTTGCAATTTTAGTTACGGTCAGTATTATCATAAAAGGAAAGAAATCCCAAGCTGTAGTAAAATGGCACACGAACCACAAGCAAAAAAGATATAGCGAATAGCACGCATGCATACCATTTCATGGGCGATGGTCATGCTCCAAAAACTTATCTTCACATAAATAAACAAAAAGCCATGGAGGTAAAAGTAGGAGAGTATAATATCATGAAAGTATTGCGGGAGGTAGATTTTGGGATTTATCTCGATGATGGGGCAGAGGGGATTCTCTTGCCAAAGCGTTTCCTGCCTAAGCGTGCAGATGTGGGCGATGAGCTGGAAGTTTTTGTATATCATGATGGGGAAGAGCGACTTATAGCGACCACGCAAAGGCCTGCCGCAACAATGGGAGAAATGGCTAAGATGCGCTGTGTATCTGTAACGCCGCATGGTGCTTTTATGGACTGGGGACTGATGAAGGATATTTTTGTACCTAAAAGTCAGCAGATATCTACTATGCGGCCGCAGGGAGAATATCTTGTAAAAGTATATTTAGACGAAGAAACGGGAAGGGTAGCAGCTACCGAAAGAATAGAGCAGGACTTAAATAATGATAGGGTAGATATGGAGGTATTGCAGCCGGTAGACCTTACCGTATTGCGCCGCACAGATATAGGCTATGTAGTGATAATAGATGGACTGCACACGGGTGTTCTGCACCACAATGAAATATACCGCAGCATTGGAGAAGGGGATAAATTCCTTGGTTTTATAAAGGCAATACACGAACCTAGTGCAGACTATCCGGAGTATAGAATAGATGTGGCTGCCGGCAAGCCGGGCTACAACAGGGTAGAGGGTGAGGGCGATAAGATATTGCGCCTTGTAAGAGAAGCAGGTGGTAGTATGCCATATGGAGATAAGAGTGCGCCGGAGGAAATTTATGAGGTATTTGGAATGAGTAAGAAAACGTTTAAAATGGCGATAGGGAAGTTGTATAGGGAGAGGAAGTTAGTGCTGGAGGGGAAGTCAATTAATTTGCCAATTAGTTAATTTGAAAATTTGAAAAGTGATCCGGCTCATTACAGGTAAGCACGGCGGAAATTAATGAAGTTTGTTTTTTTACCGCTGTGAAGACGCAAACATCAGACAGCTAAGGTTATAGCTTTAAATCCTACCACAGGCGCAAGACAGCCACAGCAAGAACCTTATACTTTCACATTTTATTATCCCTTTCCCTTAATATTTTTACGCTCCCAAAAGATATTTAATATCAATAAACTATTATGCGAATAAAAACTTTTTCTATCATCCTTGCTGCTTCTGTAGCATTATTTACAACAAGTTGCCAGAAGGAGGTAAACAATCCGGCAGGCACTGGAGCTAATCTGGTTCTTAAATTTAAATTTGATTCTACGCAAGCAAGACTGGGAAACACCGGACAGCCTGCAACTGTAGCTGCAGGGAATGCGGCGCAAAACCCTTCCTTCAATGCCATGAGTGCGCACTACGCAGAACTGGCTCCAAGTGCTATCACGCTTTTGGGCGGCGGTGCGGTAATATATAAAGCGCCGGAGACTACAATAGGCGGTGCGTCGGCCATCGACTTTGCTCAGGCAAAACTTGCTGGCAACAATGGGGTGTTTCTAACGATACCAATAAGCAGCATTGCTGCAGACGACTACGAATATCTACGGCTGTCGCTGGCATATCAAAATTTTGATGCAAAATTATATATAGATACTACCGTGAGTGGCGTTGTGATAAAAGATGAGTTTCCGGTGACGATGGCAGGCTTTATAGGCTTTAATACTTACATAAAATCTGTGCAAATAAAGAACAACACCCTGAACGTGAATAGCAATAAGTTACAAGGATTTTGGGCGGCAGAAGGAAATGTAAGTGTGGGAGGCACAACTTATACTACTGTAGAAAGCGGACAAGCTCCCGCAGGCGCTACGACGGTCCCCAATCCGCTATTTGCCAGCTCTCCTGTCCCTGCAGGATCTTGTGTGGTTACGGGCGCATTTGCCGGAGGCAAACTTACTATCACCGGACAAGAAACTGCAGATGTAGTTATAGAAGTAAGTCTTAGTATCAACAAAAGTTTTGAGTGGAAGGAGGTAGTAGTAGATGGGAAGTGGCAGCCGGCAAAAGGAGAAAATGTAGTGGATATGGGAATAAGGGGGATGGTGCCGAGGAGGTTGTAATCTGAAAATTAGTTGATTAGCTGATTTGAAAATGTTTTAGCAGAACGACAGCAGGAATACAAGACAGTAGCCATTCAAACCCGGCAGATTATCCAGGCTGATGCTGAAAACAATACACATTTCCCATACTCGTTTTATGTTTGCATCTGCTTCCTGCTTTTGTTATTCCACGACATTGCGATGTTCCCTGTTGTGTTCCAGATGGGTTTTTATAAGTACCTGCTGGCTGCACATTTGTAGGCTTGCAAATTTTACAAGCTCGTAATCCTTGCTTTGCCGCTACTGAAAGAGATAAAGCTGTACTCACATTTTTTACAGTTCTGCAAACAGCAGTGTGATAGCAATTACCAGAAGGGGTGCGGTATACCTTTTGCGCATCTGCATTATATCCCAGCAGTAAAAAACTTAGTATTGCTATAAATATTCTCATCTCAGGTTATTAGTTAATTGATATGGTCGCTAACAAAGGTTTTCTACCTCTATGCTTTTAAGCAAACTTAATTTTATCAAAGCTAAACAGGTTCATCATTTTCAAATTGATCAATTTTCAAATTTTCAAATTCATTTCCTTCTACTGCAGGCAAGGATTCCACATTTTTCAATTTTCGCTCTATTGCTCTGGTGCGTTTTCCTACAACTTCGTCTAATTGCCCCAGCCCGGTCTGGAAATTCTTTTGCGCCTTGGATAGCATACCGCCAAAATTTTCAAATTCTCTTTTTACTTCTGATAAAACGGTCCATACTTCGCTGCTTCTTTTTTGCAATGCCAGCGTGCGGAATCCCATCTGTAAACTATTGAGCACCGCCATAAGGGTGGTAGGACCCGCTACGGTTATTTTAAATTGATCGCGGAGTTGATCGACAAGGGCAGAACGTCTTATCACTTCTGCATATATACTTTCGAAGGGAAGAAAAAGAATGGCGAAATCAGTAGTGTTTGGCGGGTCAATGTATTTTTCGGAAATGTCTTTTGCCATTGATTTTATAATCCGCTCCATATTTCTGGAAGCAACATCTATCTGTTCTGCTCCACCATCCTCGTAGGCTGCGAGTAAATGCTCGTAAGCATCTTTGGGGAATTTTGCATCTATAGGTAACCACATAAAACAATCTTCTGCTTCTTCACGACCGGGTAGCTTTATAGCAAACTCAACAGTAGCGCTGCTGCCTTTTTTAGTTTGCACATTTGCTTCATACTGTGTTGGTGCCAGCATTTGTTCCAGCAGCATTGCCAATTGCACTTCCCCTATACCGCCACGGAGTTTTACATTGCTCAAAACTTTCTTTAGCCCTCCTACGTCACCGGCGATTGTTTGCATAGCTCCCAGTCCTTTTTGCACTTCTATAAGTTGCTTGCCCACGGTTTCAAAACTTTGCCCAAGCCTTTCTGCCAGTGTCTTTTCCAGCTTTTCTTCTACCGTGGTTCTTATGCTTTCCAGTTTGGCTTCTGTGTGTTTTACTAGTTCGTTTTGTTTGGTTTCCAATTGGGTAAACTTCTCTCTTTGCAGGTCATTTACAGAACGAATATTTCTATCAAATGCTTGCTGGAAGCCGTCTATAGCTGTACCAAGTTGATCTCTGCCAAGTTTGGTTTCTGCCCTCAGACTTTGATTTATTTTTTCTAGTTGCTCCACATTCGCAGTGGAAAAACGCTCTACCGTTCTGGATAATTCTTCTCTATTTTCTTTAGCAGCATCGCTTATTTCTTTGCGGTTACTCCCAAAATCTTGTTTGAAATTATTTTCTAGTCTTGCTAGTTCGCTTTGGAGTAATTGTAAATTTTTATCGCCCGACTTATCGATTCTGCGGGAAAATAGGATGATAATAATAAGCAGCTGAAGAACAACAATAAGGATAAGAATGATTTCGACAGTGCTCATGGGATATAGTATTTAACTTAATGTGCAATCTTCTACATAATGTATCTGCTCATTTCCTCTGCATACTGAGCAGCAATTGTACGTGCTTCTTCTGCAAAATTTTCTCCCTTGCCTGCGTATATAATGGAGCGGCTCACATTTACCAGTAATCCTACATCTGCATTCATAGCGTAGTGGCTCACATCTGCAAGGCTTCCTCCCTGGAAACCAACACCCGGCACTAGTAGAAAATGATCGGGCACAATATCTCTTATTGCTTTGAAAGATGTAGCCTGCGTAGCGCCTACTACAAACATGAGATTGCCAGTGCTTCCCCAGCTAGCCGTTTTTTCCAGTACGGCTTCGTACAAATATTTAGGACGTAAGTTTTCTTCTTTAAAACCCGGTTCTAGCTTAAGCATTTCAAAATCGTTTGCTCCTGGGTTACTGGTGAGACCCAGCACGATGGCCCATTTCCCCTCATATTCCAGGAAGGGACGCACACTATCTTGCCCCATATAAGGTGCTACCGTGATGGCATCAAAATCCATCGTCTCAAAAAAAGCTTTTGCATACTGATGCGCCGTATTGCCTATATCGCCTCGTTTTGCATCTGCAATTGTAAAATGCGTTCTAGGAATAGCTGCTACTGTTTCTGCCAGGTCTGCCCAGCCTTGTGCACCGCGACTCTCGTAAAAAGCGGTATTAATTTTATAAGAAACGCAAAGGTCTTTTGTAGCTTCGATTATTGCTTTATTAAAAGCAACAACGGCGTCTTCCCTCCCGGCAAAATGTGGTGGAAGTTTATCTAAATCCGTATCTAGTCCCACGCAGAGATAAGACTTTTTGTTTTTAATATTTTGTACAAGTTCTTCTCTCGTCATAGCTTGTCGTTCTTTCCAGAGCTTCTTTATGGATTAGTGCGTATCGTTTTTTCTAAATACTTTTTCAATGGACTTTAGGCCCTCTTTATTTATGGAGCTGGACTTGGATAGTATTTTTATAAAATCATCTACCTCTTCTTTGGTAGCCGGACAACCAAGGTTGCCGTCCTTTCCGTAACTGTCTGCCAGAAGTTTATTGTTACCATCTACGATAGCAAAGAAAGGAAGTCCATGTGATCCTGCACGATAGCTTTGTAAGAGTGCTTCTCCACCAGGATTTTCAAGATTTTTCTTTCCATCACTTTCTTGAACGGTAATATGTGTGATCACATAATAATCGTCAATGTATTTTTTTATTGTTGGATCTGAAAGAGATGCATCCATCTTTTTACACCAGCCACACCAGCTTGCATGAAAGATCACCATCACATTTTTCTTTTCTTGCTTTGCTCTGTATAAAGCAGGACCCAGGATGTCTTCCGCGGGTGCTGCTTGCTGGGCGAATAAGGTAGAAGTAAATGCTAAAAGTAAAATAGCAAGAAGACTTTTTTTCATGTTTTAAATTTAAAGATACTTTGGTCTGATAATTTTAAAAAAAGAACGAATACATTTTCACACGAAGAAACAAAGAAAACAAAGAAATGAGGCGTAAAGAAATTATACTTTTAGTTAATTTCTTTTAATATAGCTTCCTCTATCTCGGCTGTAAGTATATCCTCTTCCTTATCTCCCATCACTTTATCCATAATTCTCTGCTGTTCTATTCCTTTCTGCAATGCAGTGCTGTAGCGCATCTCTGGCGAAAATGTTACCATACTATAAGCCGGGATCCATTTCTCCGGATACTTCGCATGAAATTGTGCTTCCAGTTTTTTCTGAGCAATGAATTTTGTATCTGCCACCTTATCTCTCATTTCTACAAAGTTAGCTAGCGCAAGGTCGGAGATAGCGTCGCCATCTGGTTTGCGTAGTTCCTGGTATTGTTGCAGAATTGTTTTCCAATCGCCTTTGTTGGCTTGCATTATCTCGTGCAATACAGAGCAGTCTTCAAAGCCACAGTTCATTCCCTGCCCAAAGAAGGGAACCATAGCGTGAGCGGCATCACCTATGAGGGCAAATTTATCTTCGTGAATCCAGGGAAAACATTTCACAGTAACAAGAGAAGCTGTTGGGTTATTAAAGAAATCTTCGCATAGGTTAGGCATCAACTTTTCTACATCTGTAAATTCTTTTTCAAAGAAAGATTTTACTTTCTCCGCTGTATGTAGGCTTGCAAAAGAATTATCTCCCTCAAAGGGGAAGAACAAAGTGCAGGTAAAGCTACCGTCCATATTGGGCAGGGCTATAAGCATATAAGTTCCTCTTGGCCATATATGCAGCACATTTTTCTCAATTAAGAAGCTGCCGTTCTCTCCTGACGGTATAGTAAGTTCTTTGTAGCCATGACTGATAAAGAATTGGTTATAATTGAATCTGTCGTGCTGTAACTGATAGGTTAGTCTGCTGGCAGAGAAAGCGCCATCGGCACCAAAAATTAGATCTGCTTTTTTTTCTGTTATTGCCCCCTTATGGTCATTAAAATGTATCGTGTTCGTATTCCAGTCTATTTTTTTGCATCTGTGTTCAAAAACAAACTGCACGCCATTTCGCTCAGCGATATTCATTAAAATATTATTGAGTTCTCCACGGCTGACACTATTTATAAATTGACCCCTAGTGCCATAGGCTTGCTCTGTGTATTTTCCGTCTGCCAGGTGCACCCCTCTTCCGTGCATAGGTATACATATATCCTGTACTTCCTTCATTACGCCTACTTTTTCCAGCGCTTTTATTCCCCGATCACTTAGTGCCAGATTAATAGATCTGCCTGCAGCTGCACCTTCCAGCCTCCTATCTCCCCTTCCTTCGTACACTGTGACTTTATAGCCTTCTCTTACAAGATAAATCCCCAACAGAGAACCTACAAGTCCTGCACCTATAATTACAATATCTTCTTTCATAAATGACTTTTTATACTTACATCGCCTCTATCAAAACAAATGTATTGTGTGATTACAGTTTTCCGCTTTTACTATTTAATCTTGTTACATAGCAGTCAAAAATCTTTATTTACTCATTCTGTAACTTATTCCCTCAATTTCCTACTGCCTCTCGCATATAGCTTGCAAATAAATATACATCTTCAAAAGTGTTGTACATAGCCACCGGGGCTATTCTTATCACATTGGGTTCCCTCCAGTCTGCAATAACGCCTTTGCTCTTTAAAAAATCAAAGACAGTTTTGCCTTTTCCTTGGATGAGTAAACTCAACTGGCAACCATAACTTCCTTCATTTTCCGGCGTAATAATATTTATAAGCTCAGATTCCTTTTCTTTATTAATCTCTTCCAGCAAGAAACGCATGTATTGATGCAATTGTTTCCCCTTACTTACTAATTTCTCCATACCTGCTTCTGCAAATAATTGCAAAGCTGCCTGGTGCGCCGCCATAGATAAAATAGGAGCATTGCTCAGTTGCCAGCCTTCTGCGGTAGGAATGGGGTCAAACTCTTTTTCCATAAGAAAACGAGTTTCTTTTTTCTGTCCCCACCAGCCGGCCATTCTCGGCATTTTTTTGTTAGTTGCATGGCGTTCATGTAAAAATACTCCACCCACACCACCAGGACCACTGTTGAGGTATTTGTAAGTACACCAGGCGGCAAAATCTACGTTCCATTCGTGTAGCGAAAGAGGGACATTACCTACGGCATGAGCAAGGTCCCAGCCACAATACGCTCCGGCTTCCTGCGCAGATTTTGTAATCGTTTGCATGTCAAAAACCTGCCCGCTGTAATAATTTACCCCGCCAATAAGCACCAGCGCAATGCTGTCCTTGTTGTCTGCAATGGCTTCTAGAATATCTTCTTTGTCAATTGTGTACTTTCCTTGTTTTGCTTTTACTTCAATAATTGCATCGGCAGGATCATAACCAGAAAGTTTTACTCTGCTTTCAATAGCATACTGGTCAGAAGGGAACGCTTTCTCTTCACACAAGATTTTATATCGCGTTTTGGTAGGCTGATAAAAACTTGCCATGAGCAGGTGCAGATTTACCGTGAGTGCATTCATCACCACAACTTCCTCTTCTTTTGCGCCTACAATAGGGGCGATGAGCTCCGGAAAAATTTCGTGGTATTTTTTCCATGGATTTCGTGCATGAAAATGTCCTTCCACCCCGAAACTTGCCCAATCTTCCAGCTCATCTAGCACAAATTCCTGCGTAGATTTTGGTTGTAAGCCCAGGGAGTTTCCTGTGAAGTAAATGGCGTCTTTGCCATTTATTATAGGCAAATAATACTGCTCTCTGTATTTTGCAAGCGGGTCATTTTGGTCAAGTGATTTTGCAAAGGAGTGTGTGTTTTCGAAATTCATTTTTATCTATTTAGTAATTCCATTTCTTCGTCCTCAGGCAAGGTAAAAAGGCTAGGAGGAAAATTATTTAATCTCTGCTATCACTTTTAATTCTATCGCAATAGGCGTAGGTAAACTTTTTACTTCTACTGTAGTGCGACAGGCATTTATTCCCGTAAAATATTCAGCATAAATGGCGTTGTATTTCTTAAAATCATCTTTCATGTTTGTAAGAAAAACAGTTACATCTACAATGGCGTCCCAGGAACTGTTTGCAGCTTCCAGCACCGCTCTTACATTTGCAAAAACCTGATGGCACTCTGCTTCTATGTCGTAAGCGGTTATGCTTCCGTCTGCTGATTGTTGCAGGCCGGGAATAGAATTGTCTGATGGGTTTCTGCTGCCAATACCACTACAAAATAGTAGGTTTCCCACTTTTCTTGCATGTGGATATGCGCCTAATGGGGCGGCTGCTTTGTTGGTATCAATTATATTTTCTGTTGTCATTTCTAATAATATTGCCGCCCGCCCTAAGGCTGCTGACTTATACAAATATTCTTTGCTTCGGTGAAAAATTTCATCGCCTCCCATCCTCCTTCTCTGCCCACACCGCTATCTTTAACACCGCCAAAGGGTGTTCTCAAGTCACGGTTAAGCCAGGTGTTTATCCATACAATTCCTGCTTCTACTTTATCTGCTACAAAGTTTGCCGTAGAAATGTTTTGGGTAAATATTGTAGCACTCAGACCGTAAGAAACTGCATTGGCGAGTTGTATAGCTTCCTCTTTGGTTTTAAATGTTTGAACGGTTACAACAGGTCCAAATATTTCGTCCGTATTGGTGCACGCGTCTGGCCCTAGTCCGGTGATAATGCAAGGACTTATGAAGTTGCCATTCTCACATCTGCCTGTTGGTTTTATTACTTCCCCACCGCAAAGAATAGTGCCGCCTTCCTCTTTTGCTTTGGCTATTGCATTTACTATTTTATCAAAATGCATTTTACTCACAATGGCTCCTTGCTGGTTGTCTTGCAGCGGATCGCCTACTGTGAGTGCTTTCGTTTTTTCTACAAACTCTTTCAGGAATTTTTCGGCTACACTTTCCTGCACCAATATGCGGCTTCCGCATAAGCAGATTTGTCCCTGGTTGCTAAAGGAAGCCCGGACGGTTTCTGCCATCATAAGTTCCCAGTTGCAATCCTCAAAAATGATATTGGGATTTTTGCCACCAAGTTCTAAGGATAATTTTTTAAACATGGGAGCAGCTACGCTTGCAATTTCTTTTCCCGCTCTAGTGCTGCCAGTAAAAGATATTGCTTTAATGGCAGGGTGCGCTACTATGGCGGCACCACAAGAAGGCCCATCGCCATGCAGAATATTTAGGACTCCGGCAGGCAGGCCACTTTCTTCACAGATTTTGCTCAGTAAATAAGCGGTAACCGGGGTTACCTCACTTGGTTTTGCGATCACGCAGTTTCCCGCGGCAAGTGCTGGTGCTATTTTCCAGGTAAACAAATAAATGGGTAAGTTCCATGGAGAAATACAACCTACAATACCCACGGGTTTTCTCACGGTATAATTAATTGCCTGCAAGTTTACGTGGCTATCTGCCGAAAAATGCATGGCTGCAGTGGCAAAAAATCTAAAATTATCTGCCGCTCTTCGTATGTCTACTTTTTTGCTTAGCCACAGTGGCTTGCCGTTATCGTTGGTCTCTGCCAGTGCCAGTACATCCAGGTTGGCTTCAATATTGCCTGCAATCTTATTGAGGATCGTAAATCTTTCTTGTGCTGAACTGTTAGCCCAAGCTTCTTGTGCATCTTCTGCTGCTGTTACAGCTGCCTGAACATCCTTTTTATTACTGTTTGGGACCATCTCTGATTTCGCACCGGTAGCAGGATTTACGTTCTGTAAAAAATTACCTGAGAGAGGATCACTAAAGCAACCATCAATATAATTTTGTAAAATAGCAGGTATAGAAAGATTCATATAGTCTAAAGATAAAATCTTTTGATTGTAAGCAATGTGATTGATTGGAAATTCTTTAAATTCAATTTTCTAATTGACATAGAAAAATTATCTTTCCCACTTATAAAAAAACATTTACCATGGCCATAGCCGCACCGTTTAATCTCACAAAGTGGGTCAATGACAATCGTGATCTTCTTAAACCGCCTGTAGGAAATGCATGTATATATAAAGAAGCAGAAAATTTTATTGTAATGATTGTAGGCGGACCCAATGCCCGTAAAGATTATCACTACAACGAAAGCGAAGAATTGTATTATCAGCTAGAAGGAAATATTGTGCTTAAAATAATAGAAGATGGAAAGCAGAGAGATATTCCCATCAATGCCGGCGATATGTTTTTACTGCCACCACAAACGCCACATTCGCCACAGCGTACCGCCGGCTCCGTAGGATTAGTAATAGAAAAAATACGGGAAGACGAAGAAGAAGAAAAAGATTCCTTTATGTGGTTCTGCGATAATTGTGGAAATAAACTGTATGAAGAAACAGTTTTTGTAAGCGACATTGTAGCGCAGTTACCGCCGGTAATGAACCGCTTCTGGGAAGATGAGGAAAAGAGAACCTGTAAGAAGTGTGGAGAGGTGATGGAGAAACCTTGATTAATGATTAATTATTGATTATTAATTATTAATGTGGTAAAACCATTAGGATTTATCACTCATTCTGAATAAAACATAACCAGCACTGTGTAACCTCTCTGCTAAAATTAAATTCTCATCCTAACATTTTTCAACTTTTAAATAAAGACTTGCAAAAAATAGATATACATACCCACATCATGCCGGAGACTATGCCTAACTGGGTAAAGAAATTCGGCTATGGCGATTTCATTCATCTGGAGGAACGCAATTGCAAAGCCTGCATGATGAAAGGCGATAAAATGTTTAGAGAAGTAGAACCTAATTGCTACGATTCTGTAGCAAGGCAGGCAGACATGGAAGCCACAGGCGTTACTACTCAAGTACTAAGCACCATTCCCGTTTTATTTAACTATTGGGCAAAGGCGAAGGATGGAGCAGAAACTAGTCGTTTCCTTAATGACCACATTGCAGATACGGTGTCTAAGAATTCACAAGCATTCATTGGTTTGGGTACAGTGCCATTACAGGATACAGATATGGCGATTGCAGAAATGGAACGATGTATTGCAGAATTAAAACTCCCGGGGATAGAAATTGGGAGCAACATAAATCAGGAAAATCTATCTGCAGCTCGTTTCCATCCGTTTTGGAAAAGAGCAGAAGAACTTGGCTGTTCTATTTTTGTACACCCTTGGGATATGATGGGGCAAGCAGATATGGAAGCCTACTGGTTGCCTTGGCTGGTAGGAATGCCGGCAGAAACAAGTAGGGCTATTTGCAGCCTTATTTTTGGTGGGGTGATGAGCGCTTTTCCAAAACTTAAATTTGCTTTCGCTCACGGCGGCGGGTCTTTTCCTGCTACCATTGGGAGGATAGAACATGGTTTTAATGTGAGGCCAGACCTCATTCAATTACAAGAGAAAAATAACCCAAGAGACTTTATAAAAAAATTCTGGATAGACAGCCTTGTGCATGATGCGCAATCATTGCAGTACATCGTACAATTATTTGGGGAAGAAAAAATTTGCCTTGGGAGTGATTATCCTTTCCCGCTAGGGGAGCATCATCCCGGAAAACTTATTGAAGAAGAAATTAACGATATACGCCTAAAAGAAAAACTTTTATTCAAAAACGCAATGGAGTGGTTAGGTTTATGAATTTGAAAATGAGCTAATTTGAAAATGTGATAATGCTAAATGCAAACGCAGCTGTACAGAGTTTACACTGCCAAAAAAATAATTAATAATCAATAGTTAATAATTAATCCTTACCTCAATCTATTACTCTCTTTTATTATCTTATTATCCCTGCTTATACCTCTGGCGGCTAGGAAAAAGAAGAAAACGATACAACCTTGCAATAAAGCTGTGAGTGCGTAGGTTCCCTCTGCAAAATCCTTCACGATATAGTAATACAATCCGATGAGACCTGCCTGCAAAGCCATTCCCAGAATACACATGCGTAGTTGCAAGCCTCTATTCTTGTATAAGAAAATAGTAACAATTGCTATAATGCCCACGGCAATAGAGAGCGCCATCGTACCTATATTTTCGGTTCCCAGCACTTCGTAAGATGGAATAAGGTCTTTATTCGTTCCCACATAATAAGGAAATTTAAGACCGGCAAAAGCAAAAAGCCCTGCCAGTAGCAACCATATTGTTTGTATTCTTTGTAGCATAAAAATATTTTTTTCTTGAATTATTTATTGGCGTAGAGTGGAAACGCCTTCATGTAAGTATGCACTTCTTCTTTTACATTTTCTATGACAGAAGCATCATCAATATTACAAATGATTTTATCTATCATTTTTACAATCGCATCCATATCTTTTTCCATCATTCCTCTTGTTGTTACTGCTGCTACACCTACTCTAATTCCGCTGGTTACAAATGGACTCTTGTCATCATAAGGAACTGCATTTTTATTAAGAGTGATATGCGCTTTATCGAGTGTTTCCTGCGCTTTTTTACCAGTAATATTTTTATTCCTAAGGTCAATGAGCATAAGGTGATTATCTGTACCTCCACTTATAAGATGGTAATCTTTGGCTACAAATGCTGCTGCCATTGCTTGCGCATTTTTTTGAACCTGGGTAATGTAGTTGGTAAAACTTTCGTCCAATATTTCCCCGAAAGCAACTGCTTTAGCAGCAATCACATGCTCCAAAGGACCACCTTGCGTACCAGGGAAAACAGCCATATCTAGCAAATTGCTCATCATCCTGATATTCCCCTTCATATCTTTTAGACCAAAGGGATTTTCAAAATCTGCCTTCATAAGAATGATTCCGCCTCTTGGTCCACGCAAAGTCTTATGGGTAGTGCTGGTCACTACATGGCAATGTTCAAAAGGAGAGCTCAGCAAACCTTTTGCTATAAGTCCTGCCGGGTGTGCCATATCACATAGAACAAAGGCATTGATCTCATCTGCCACTTTTCTTATGCGGGCATAATCTATATCTCTGCTATAAGCCGAGGCGCCGCAAATGATAAGCTTTGGCTTTTCTTCTCTGGCTTTTTGTTCCAGCTCCTCATAGTTTAAAAGTCCTGTGTCTTTATGCACGGTGTAGAAGAATGGTTTGTATAATTTCCCGGAAAAATTTACGGGAGAGCCATGTGTAAGATGACCGCCCATGCTCAGATCTAATCCTAATATTTTATCGCCGGGCTGCAGTAAGGCTAGCATCACAGCTGCATTTGCCTGGGCACCACTATGCGGTTGCACATTTGCATAATCGCAATTAAAAATCTTCTTCACTCTGTCTATTGCCAGTTGCTCTATCTCATCTACCACCTCACAGCCGCCATAGTACCGCTTGCCCGGATATCCTTCTGCATATTTATTAGTTAGACAGGTGCCCATGGCCGCTTGCACTTGCAGGCTAGCGAAGTTTTCACTGGCGATAAGTTCTATGCCATTTTGCTGGCGTTCAAGTTCTTTTTCTATAAGGTCAAATACGAGACTATCTTTTTGCATACAAGTTCATTTTTTCTGCTGCAAATATAAGTGATTGAAGAAGCAAAGTTAATTCTCTTCTTTATACACGAAACGCATAATTTGTTTTATTTGCCAGTAAATCTTATACTCTGTTAGCTCTTTTATTTTGTTTATAGTATTTTCACGCACTTGAATACATTTATCCGTAGATAAATAATTCAATTTCTTTATCAAAAAAAAGGAGCAAAACATTTAATGAAAGCCATTATACCGGTAGCAGGTGCCGGCACCAAACTACGACCTCATACTTACACGCAGCCAAAGGCGCTTATTCCACTGGCAGGAAGACCTATACTAAGCATTATCATAGATCAGCTGCAGGAAGCGGGGATAAATGAATTTATATTTATAATCGGATACCTGGGAAATAAAATAGAGGATTTTGTACGGGAGACTTACCCAGATCTTATTTGTGCATTTGTAACTCAAAATGACAGATTAGGTACAGGTCATGCCATAGAATTGGCTAAAGAACTAGTAGGAGGAGATGAGATAATGATTGTGCTGGGTGATACCATAGCAGAATATGACATTGCCGAAATGATGGCTTCTCCTTTCTCTATGCTTGGAATAAAAAAAGTAGATGACCCACGAGAATTTGGCGTCGCAGAGCTTACAGAAGACGGATCAGGAATCGAAAAGCTCGTAGAGAAGCCAGCTATCCCCAAAAGTAATCTTGCCTTGGTAGGCGTATATAAAATAAAAGAATCTGATATTTTATTTGATTGCCTTAGTGAGGTACAAAAAATAAAGCAAGACATCAATGAACCCTTTAGTATTACTGACGCACTGGATTGTATGATTAAAAAAGGAGTTCGTTTCCAGCCATTTAAAGTAAAGAACTGGTTTGATTGCGGTAAGAAAGAGACACTGCTTGAAAGCAATGCAACAATGCTGAAAAAGTTTGGAGGTAATGTAGAACAGGTAAATAACTTTAAAAACACTGTTATTGTGCCCCCAGTATATATAGGAAAGGGTTGCATTATTAAAAATGCAATTCTGGGTCCCAATGTAGCAATAGGGGATCATGCTACAATTACCGAAGCCATAATACACAATTCTATTATAGGAGCGTACAGTAAATTGCAAGAAGTTGTACTCACAAACTCTCTTATAGGTAGTGATGCAGAAGTAAAAGGAGAAAGCCGCAGTCTCAGCATTGGGGATAATACAGCTATAGACCTGGGATCGAAAGGTGATATGACAATATAATTGATCTCTACTGATAAATTCTTTATAAATGATACAGGCAGTACGCTATAATAGAATTACCGATTTATTTAAGATTGAAATTCCTATAATACAAGCGGGCATGATATGGGCTAGCGGGTATAAACTTGCCTCTGCAGTGAGTAAGGCCGGAGGTTTAGGAATCATAGGAGCGGGAAGTATGTATCCACAAGTTCTAGAAGAGCACATTATTAAATGTAGAGCGGCTACCGACAAGCCATTTGCCGTGAATCTTCCACTATTATATCCTGACATAGAAAAACATATTGCACTCATAAAAAAGTACAAAGTTCCAATTGTATTTACCAGTGCAGGAAATCCTGCTAGCTATACTTCATCTCTAAAGGAAGAAGGAATAACTGTGGTGCATGTAGTAAGCAGCAGAAAATTTGCTTTAAAAGCAGAAGCAGCCGGTTGTGATGCCGTAGTTGCAGAAGGGTTTGAAGCCGGGGGGCACAATGGGAGAGAAGAATCTACTACCATGGTTTTAGTTCCCCTAGTAGCAAAAGCTCTGAAAATTCCTGTAATAGCTGCTGGAGGCATAGGTACAGGCAGGCAAATGCTTGCCTCCATGGTGCTGGGCGCAGAAGCTGTGCAGATAGGAAGTCGCTTTGTGGCGAGCGATGAAGCCAGCAGCCATCTCGCATTTAAACAAGCGGTTGTGGCAGCAGGAGAAGGTGCTACAGAACTGGTAATGAAAAATCTTACACCAGTGCGGTTATTGAAAAATGATTTTTACCAATTTATAAAAGCTGCGGAGTTAAGAGGAGCAAGCTCTGATGAGTTGCTAACTATCTTAGGTAGAGCAAGGGCCAAGCGAGGAATGCATGAGGGAGATATGAGTGAGGGAGAGCTGGAAATAGGGCAGGTAGCTGCTAGTATCAATGAGATTTTACCTGCTCAGAAGATTTTAGAAGAAATTTGGCAGGAATTCCAGTACTGCTTAATGCCTATTGACTGATATTTAATCTATATTTGCACTCAAAAAAATTTTGACTTCAACCCATCACCTAATGAATGGAGCACTTAGGCGACGTTTTATACGCATATTTATATCTGTACTAGTACTTTTCCTTACTCAAACTGCCATTGCCCAGCCACCCACAAAGGTTGACCCTAAGCAGATAGTACCGGGTGAGGTAGATCCGAAAACACTTACGCCTACTCAGTTAAATTCATTATTGATAGACAAGAATCCTGGTGAGGATGTAAATAAAAGGACGGGGAATAAAGATTATTCACTAGACAAAGATTCTACAAATTCTGATAATATTAAAGGAAGTACATATAGTCCTAAAAATACTTACGGCTTGGATGTATTTTCTTATGCTGCTACCACTGATCTGTCTGAGCTAAGTACGCCACCATTGGATTATCCAATTGGTGTTGGAGATATGATTGTGGTTTCTTTATGGGGTGGCGCAGAAGCGCAGAAAGAATATGGAGTAGCCAGAGATGGATCTATCTTTCCTAGTGGCTTAGGTAAGATGTATGTTGCCGGTCTTACTTTTGAAAATGTTCGCAGGCTTGTTGCCTCTCGTTTTGCAACCCTGGTACCTCCTGGAACAAATATTGCGGTAAGTATAGGGCAGCCCAGAAGCATTAATGTGAATGTCGTAGGAGAAGTAAATGTGCCTGGTATTCAAACTGTATCCGCTTTTTCAAATGCTTTTAATGTTATTGCCAGAGCGCAGGGTGTTACTCGTTTTGGAGATGTAAGAAATATTATAATTAAAAGAAATGGGGTAGTCATTGACAATATCGACGTTTATAAATATTTACTAACCGGAGATTTTGGCAAGCACGTCTATCTACAAAATAATGACTTTGTAATTGTAGGACTAGAGAATAAGAAAGTATTTGCCACCGGTCAGTTCAAAAGGCCAATGTATTATCAGCTGAAAGAAAATGAAGGGGTAAAAGCTCTCCTTAAATTTACTGGGGGGCTCACTCCTGACGCACTCGGGAGTAATATGAAGGTTATACGATCAGAAGATGAAAGTCAGAAGGTGAGTGACGTAAATGCCAATGCGATCCTTAAAATAGAAGGGCAGGATTTTATGTTAAAAGACGGTGATATTGTTCAAGTTCCGCTCATTAAAGCAGGTATAATAAATAAAGTCCAGATAAAAGGAGAAGTAAAATATCCCGATTATTATGAAATAAGGGTCGGAGACAGGCTATATGACGTTATAAACAGAGCAGGAGGAATTACTAATAATACTTACTTGAATAAAGCTTATGTTTTCCGGGGAGCAGGAGATTCCACAGAGCTTAATTCCGACAGATTAGAGGTAAGTCTAGCAGATTATAATGACGGCAATCAGTCAAGCCTTAATAATATTTTGTTAGAACCCAATGATGAAATATTGCTGTTTGGCGCCAATGAATTTGAAGATGCTAAATACGTACAAATATTTGGCGAAGTAAGAAATCCTGGTCAGAAAAATAAGTATGGTGGTATGACCTTACAAGATCTTTTATTCCTATCTGGCGGATTGAAGCAATCTGCAGAATACGGGAGATTAGAGATAGCAAGCATTGTGAATATAGATTCTGCAAAACAAGGACTTAAGCCTACGGGAACCAGCATAAAACAATACGACATCAATTCAGATTTGTCAGTAGATACTGCAGCCCGCAATATAATTCTAAAGCCGTATGATCAGATTTTCGTTCGTAAAAATCCCACTTTTGAATTACAGAAAAATATAAGCATCAGGGGATTGGTTAAATATCCGGGACTGTATTCTAAGATTGAGAAAAATGAACGCTTAAGTTCATTTATAAAAAGGGCAGGAGGGCTTATTGCCAATGCTAATGTAGCTGGTGCAGTTATGTATAGAAAAAATACTGACCTGTTCAGAGAATCAAATGTAAAGGAGATAGCTAATATAGACACTGCAGTAGGTAGTGTTGCAGACATTTATGAAATGGGAATAAAGGCAACGCTAAGCGATGCCATAAGCATTGATCTTTATAAAGCTCTAAAATACCCTAATAGTAAGCATGATCACATCATGCAGGATAAGGATGAAATCTTTGTCCCTGAGATAAATCCTTTTGTTACCGTTCAGGGCATTGTGCAATCACCGCTAAAAACAACTTATGACAAAGAACATACAGGTGTAAGTTATTACGTAGATAAGGCAGGAGGATTTGGAATAAGACCGTGGAAGAGTAGAATATTTGTGAAGTATGCAAACGGACGAAGCCGCAGAACCCGTAATTTTTTCTTCTTCCATTTTTATCCTAAAGTAAAAGAAGGCTCATATGTTATTGTACCACAAAGACCAAAAGGCATAGACGTGGGAGAAATAGTGAAGACAACAGTATTATCTGCAGTACCTATTGTTCTTACAGCAATTATTCTTAAAAATCTTAATTAAGAAAAGAGTGACCGTAATACAACTTACCAGGAAAATTATTTTGAGATGGAAGCGTATCAGGTTTCTTATATTGTTATGCGCTTTAATACTGGGAGCAGCACTTTATATCTATAAAGCTTTGCAGCCAACTACGTATTCCACTTTTGCAAGTATATACCCGCTCACAAATACGCAGCCTACTCTTGCAGCTAGCAGCCTGTTCAATCTGCCAGGTACAGATGCGGAAGGATTTACTAATATTAGTAATGAAGCTACGTTAGGCATTGCAGAACTAGCTAACAGCAGAAGTACAAGAGAAGCTGTGGTTGCAACCAGAATACTAGAATTGCAAAATCGAAGTATTGCAGACCTGCTTCTGGAGGCAGAAAATAACAGTAAGCCTTTTTATGCAAAAAAGATAAAAAGACCTAAGACTGGCAATGAGAAAATTGTGATAGGTGCCAAGCTTTTAGCGAAGCAGCTGACAGCAAAAACTGAAAAAAATGGTTTGTTTGTAATTACACTAACCAGCACTCAGCCGGCTTTGCTTAAGCCTGTTACTGAAGAAATAATTGCCAAAGTTTCAGAATTCTATAAAGAGTTGAAAATAAAGAAAGCAACGAGTGATTATGAATTTACAGAACGTAAATTAGACTCTCTTGAGCGTGTACTAGCCCGCTACGACAGAGAAGCCATCAGGCTAAACAACTCTACTTATTTTGTTCCGCAAGGTAAAATTGAATATACTATTCCTAAAGAGAATGTAATAAGTGATAAAACAAGAGCCATGGCACTGTACAATAGCGCAGCCTCTAATAGGGAAGAGGCTCTCTGGAGATTGCAGAAAATAAATCCGATCATTGCTGTTCTTGATAACCCAAACCCGCCTTATGACTCTGAACCTCCTGCTAAGATTTTATTTGGAATCATTGGATTTTTTTTAGGAGCAATTCTTACAGCTTTATTATTTACTATCGATCTATTGCTTAAATATGGAAAAGCTGAAGTAAATAAAATGTTTACCGAAAATGTGGAAGTAGTAGAGGTAAAAGAAACCGTTATTATTAACGACGATTCTGTAACTACAACTACGCTTTAGTTAATTTATTTTATTCTTACATCGCCAGGCTCTGTATAATATCATACTTTGTGACGATATGAAACTTACCTGTTTCGTCTTTGCTCAACACTGCACCATTTCCCTTCGTAATAAATTTGCCCAGCCTTTCTACCGGTGTTTCAAACGGAACCTCTGGGTAGGCAGCTTCCATCACTTCTGATATACTACTACCTTTTACATCCGGATTTTCCAACATTTGGTTAAATAATCCGGTTTCAGAAATGGCTCCCACATTATCTCCGTTCTCGTCAAATACAGGCAGGTTTTCGATGTCGTATTTCTTCATCAACCCTATCGCTTCTAATACTGTTTGAGAAGGTTTTACAGATACTGTTTGTTGAATTCCTCTACCGTTGATTACATCTTTGAAAGTTTTGAGGTCGAGAAATCCTCTCTCCAGCATCCATTCATCATTATATATTTTTCCTACATAACGGCTGCCATGATCATGAAAAATTAAAACAACAACATCATCTTTAGTGAGGCTTTCTTTTAATTGCAGCATACCTTGCAAGCAACTGCCGGCACTGTATCCACAAAAAAGACCTTCTTCTTTTGCTATACGACGAGCCATTACTGCCCCGTCTTTATCAGTAACTTTGGTAAAAGCATCTATATATTGCATATCATAGTTGGCTGGTACAAAGTCTTCTCCAAACCCTTCACTTATGTAAGGGTATACTTCTTTATCGTCTATCTCTCCCGTTTCAAAATATTTTTGCAGCAGAGAACCGTAGCTATCGATAGCCCAAACTTTAATATTAGGATTTTTTTCTTTCAGGTATTTCCCCGTCCCTACAATCGTACCGCCAGTGCCAGTGGCAACTACCAGGTGCGTCACCTTCCCTTCGGTTTGTTCCCAGATCTCAGGACCAGTCTGCTCATAGTGCGCAAGACGGTTTGCGAGGTTGTCATATTGGTTTACATACCAGCTATTGGGCACTTCCTCAGAAAGTCGCTTACTTACAGAATAGTAGGAGCGGGGGTCATCCGGCTCCACATTAGTAGGGCATACAATTACTTCTGCCCCTACAGCCTTTAGAATGTCTGCTTTCTCTTTACTCTGCTTATCCGTGGTAGTAAATATACACTTGTACCCTTTTACGCAAGCTGCCAGAGCCAGACCCATACCTGTATTGCCGCTGGTGCCTTCTATGATAGTGCCCCCGGGCTTTATCTTCCCTTCTTTCTCTGCTACTTCCAGCATTTTTAGTGCCATGCGATCTTTTATGCTGTTGCCAGGATTAAAATATTCCACCTTGGCTAGTACAGTGCAGGGAAGGTCTTTAGTTATTTTATTTAGCTTAATGAGAGGAGTATTTCCTATTGTCTCTAGTATGTTATTTAAATACATGCAATCTTGGTTTTTGGCAAATGTAACTATTCAGTTCTTATTGCACATGCCTATAGGAATTATATATTCAAGGGGGAAGGAGTTTTATTATTACTAATGATGCACTTTTCTGGCGATGAACCATCCGGGTAAGGATTACTTGTTGTAGGTTTATTGTTTTAGAGGCAGCAATTCCGCTCGAATACCACGGGTAAATTTTATAGAACGCAATTACCTACGAATACTTTTTTTGTCTGATTTGGTCATTAATGTACTGTACAGTATTTTTTAAAGGATAAGAAAAACTAAAAGAGTGTGTCTTAAATATTGCCGTAACTTTGATTATATTTTCATTTTTTAGATTAAATTTTGGAGAATTAGAGAATAATATATGGGACTGTAACAACGTAAAGTATTAGTAATCATATAGTAGTGTATCTATGGCCTCACATTATCCCCAAATTGTACTAAACCTTAATAATTAATCATTACCAACCTGTATTTTTTTTTAATTTTTCCCTTACCTTTGCCGTCCGAAAAAAAAGGTCATATACATGCCAACAATTAATCAGTTAGTAAGAAAAGGTAGAGTTGCGATAGTAACTAAAAGCAAGTCAAGAGCACTTGATTCTTGCCCACAAAGACGTGGAGTGTGCACAAGAGTATACACTACTACTCCAAAGAAGCCGAACTCGGCTCTTCGTAAAGTAGCTAAAGTTAGACTTACCAATAAAATAGAAGTAATCGCTTATATTCCAGGAGAAGGTCACAACTTGCAAGAGCATAGTATCGTACTTATCCGTGGTGGAAGAGTAAAAGATTTACCAGGTGTACGTTATCATATCGTAAGAGGTAGCCTAGATACTGCCGGTGTAAAAGACCGTAAGCAAAGCAGAAGTAAATACGGTACTAAGAAAGCGAAATAATACAATATTAAAATTTGATTTGGGTTAATATAATTTTAACCTGAGAGAAAAAAATAAACAATGCGTAAAACACAACCGAAAAAGATTCCATTGGCTCCAGATCCTAAGTTTGGAGATAAGCTGGTAACAAGATTTGTAAATAACCTTATGTGGGAAGGAAAGAAAAGTGGTGCTTACACCATTTTTTATGATGCATTAGATAAAGTAGCTAAGACCACTGGCGAAGATGGTTACGAAGTTTGGAAGCGTGCGTTGAACAACATTACTCCGGGAGTAGAGGTAAGAAGCCGCAGAATAGGTGGTGCTACTTTTCAAATACCTGCAGAGGTAAGAAACGATCGTAAAACTTCTCTAAGTATAAAGTGGATGGTGAAATACAGTCGCGAACGCAATGGTAGAAGCATGGCTGATAAGCTAGCTAACGAGATTGTTGCTGCAAGCAAAGGAGAAGGTGCTTCATTTAAGAAGAAAGAAGATACGCATAGGATGGCAGAAGCTAACAAAGCATTTGCTCACTTCCGCATCTAAAAGAAATATTAGTGATATAATAGTAGTGGCCATTCGCAACAGCGAATGGCCTTTTGCATATTAGTAATCACCGTCAGCTGTAATCGGCCCTTCATCCTTTGTTCATAGCTTTATGAGACAGTGACTAGAAAAATAGAATTGGCGCTTTATTAATTTCTTTTACCCCCAAAATCTAATTTTTTTTATTACATTGTCCATGTATAGAATTCAATCTTCGACAATTTTAAAATAGTATATAAAACACGTCAATCCCAATGGTAAAAAAAATTTTTTCTTTCTCAGTTTTGCTTTGTACTTTTTTTATAGCTTGTAATAATAAGGTAGACGAGCCGGTATCCACTAACGTCTCAGAAAGATCTGTATTCTTTGATAAATCAGGTATGGATAGTACGGTAGCACCCGGAGATGATTTCTTTTCTTTCGCGAATGGTGGTTGGGTTACAGCTACAGAAATACCAGACGACCAGAGTCGCTGGGGAAGCTTTAATGTACTTTACGAAGACAACCTGGCAAAGATGAAGGGGCTTTTAGAGATAGCTACAGCTGCGAATGGTGCTGAAGGGTCTGTAGATCAGAAGTTAGGAGATTACTATGCGAGTGGAATGGACACTGCTACCAGGGAGAAATTAGGAGCAAAGCCAGTGCAGCCTTACATTAAAGATATGAAGGCGCTTAAAGATGAGGAGGCATTAATGCAGTACTTTGTAAAGGCAGCCGTACTGGGAAAACCTAGCATTTACGGATTGTATGTAGGTGCAGATGAAAAGAATAGTGCACAAAATATTCCAAATTTCAGCCAGACTCTTACTACCTTACCTTCAAAGGAATATTATTTTAAAGTAGATAGTGCCAGCGAAGCTTCCCGGCTGGCGCTTAGGGAGTATGCTACTAAGTTGTTTTTCCTGGCAGGTATGGACTCTACCACAGCTAAGGCAAATGGACAATCAATTCTGGATTTTGAAATCCAACTGGCAAAATTTCATCGCTCACCTGTAGAGCTAAGAGACCCACAAAAAAACTACAACAAAATGGCACTGTCAGATGCAGAGAAACAATGGCCCAATTTGAGGCTAAAAGCATTCTTTGCAGAAACCAAGACTAACCCAGATAGCATTAATGTTTCTCAACCCGAGTTTTATGCAGCACTTAATACGTTCGTAAAAAGCCAGCCACTGAGATTGTGGAAGACCAAGTTGATATTCGATCACCTAAATAATAGTGCAGATTTCCTAACCTCAGCTTTTTCTACGGCAAAGTTTGAATTTACAAAAACCTTTAGTGGACAGAAAGTAGAAAGTGAACTGTGGAAGAAAATGGTAGCAAAGCTCAATGCCGGGCTAGGAGATATGCTTGGAAAGATTTACGTAGAAAAGTATTTCCCTAGTGATGCTAAATCAAGAATGGATGAACTTGTAAAGAACCTTGGGATAGCTTTTGATAAAAGAATAGGCGATCTGGACTGGATGAGTGACAGTACTAAAATAAAAGCAAAACAGAAGCTCAATAGTTTTATGAAGAAAATTGGTTATCCGGAAAAGTGGAAAAACTATGATGATGTAACGATAGACAGGGCAAGTTTTTATGCAAATGGACAAAGTATAGAGCAGCATAATATAAAAGAAGAAATAGCCAAGATAGGGAAGCCGGTAGATAAGACGGAGTGGGGCATGACAGCACCCACGGTTAACGCTTATTATAATCCTACCAATAATGAGATTGTGTTTCCTGCGGGAATATTGCAATTCCCTTTTTTTGATGCAAGCGCAGATGATGCCATCAACTATGGTGGTATAGGCATGGTTATAGGTCATGAGATGACGCACGGCTTTGATGACCAGGGTAGCCAGTATGATGCTGTAGGTAATATGAGCAACTGGTGGCAGGAAGTAGACAACAAGAATTTTAAAGCCAAAACAGCCATGGTGGTAAAGCAATACAATGCATTTACCGTACTGGATTCTGTACATGTAAATGGCGAACTTACCCTCGGAGAAAATCTTGCAGATATAGGAGGCCTTGCCATCGCATATGATGCCTTTAAAATGACAAAGCAGGGTAAGGATACGGTAACTATTGATGGATTTACACCGGATCAGCGTTTCTTCCTTGGCTATGCACAAGTGTGGCGTACGAAGGCTCGCGATGAAAGATTACTATCACAGGTAAAAACTGATCCACATTCGCCAGCACAGTTTAGGGTAAATGGACCCGTACAAAACTTTACGCCTTGGTACAATGCTTTTGGGGTTAAACCAGGAAACAAAATGTATCTGGCTCCCAGTCAAAGAGCAAAAGTGTGGTAGGAAAAAGTTTTGGAAAATGAAATTGGTCTTTATTAAATGTGGAAAAGCGTGGTTTTTGGTTTAACAGCATGTGACGTGGCTACACCAACCATTTACCTGAACAAATAAAGCTGGCATTTGATGAGAATTTTGAATCGAATAATAATATTTAAACACTATTAAAAATTTAAGCAATGAGTGAAGCAAAAAAAATAGAAGGCAGTTTTCTTGACAAATTAAAAGACACTGTAAGTGACCTGGCACATAAGGCAGGTGATGCACTGGAAGATGCTAAAGAAATAGGTGAAGATATCTTTGATAAAGTAAAAGACAAGGCAGAAGATGCCTGGGAAGCGACTAAAGACAAAGCGGAAGATGTGAAAGAAGCCGCTGAAAAAAAATGGCACGACCTTAAAGGCGATGCTGTGGATGCAAAAGATGCCGCTACAGATATGGGAGATAATTTAAAGGCTGACGCAAAAGATGCAACTGATGATGCAGCTGAAAAAGTAAGCACATAATTATTGCCATTACATAGTTCTCTAATTAGATTCCGCGACCGTTTACGGCGTGGAATCTGCTTTTTATGTCAATGAATTATATGGGTGAATTGATTTTCTTATCCCGATTGCATTTCAATAACGAAACGTAAATTCCAATTCGAAGCAATATAATGAATTTGGAAAAAATTACTTATTTGTAGCATGAAACTTCCTTTTTTCTTTTATTCTCTTTTATTGTCGGCTATCCTATACTTGTTTCAGTCTATATTGTATCATAAGTGGGGGAATGCTCAAAAATCTGGTAGTTTAAGCTTTGCGGTAATCTGTGCTATGCTGTCTTTCTTCTGGTACAAGCAATTTGATACCGTTACTTTCCTGTATGCTTTATTGGCTATTATAGGGCTTGTGGTTATCTTATCTTCTTTTAGAGACAATGACAGTCCACGCTGGCTTAATGTTTCCCTTATGATGCTGCACATCTATCAATTGGGAACAGTGATTTATATTTATGCTAATTCATAAATCATCTGATTCAGTAGTTAATATTGATTGTTATTTCTGTAGAATGCTCACCACCTTTGCGGTAAGCTCTTTCAGAGCCGCAAAATTACCTTTCTCTAATACATCGGAAGTAATAAGCTTGCTACCTAACCCCACGCCTTTAGCGCCGGCTTGAAGCCATTTATTTATGTTTTCCTCGCTGGTATCTACGCCACCTGTCACTACAAAGTTTACAGAAGGAAAAAGTGGCTTAATAGCTTCTACAAATCCTATAGTAAGCACATTGCCAGGAAATAATTTTATAAGCCTGCAACCGTCTTCTTCGGCCATATGTATCTCTGTCACCGTCATACAGCCCGGAACCCAAAGGATATTGTTTTTCTTAGCTACTTCGCTTACGCCCTTATCGTAGAAAGGGCTTATGAGCACATCTGCACCTGCAGCAATAAAATCAGTAGCGTCTCTACTATTTTTTACGGTCCCTACAGATATTTGCAGGTCAGGAAAAGTTTCATTTCTCCAAAGTATGAGTTGCGTAAAATTAGTGAGTGCATGTTCTCCTCTGTTTGTAAACTCCAGACACCTGGCGCCCCCATCATATAATGCTTCTGTTGTAGCCTTGCAGACTTCAATATCACCATGATAAAAGAGGGGAAGTAACTTTTGATTAAGAATGTGTTGCTGGTTTTCTTCTCTGGTTCTCATGAAAATCTTTTTAAAATTTCTTCTACTGATTGCTGTGTATGATCCCCTTTCTCATAAAGCTTACCCACGGCTGCAGAAGCAGCAAAGTTGATTATATCCTGCGCAGGCATTTTTTCCATATTTGCATAAATGATTCCGCCCATAAAGCAGTCGCCACTGCCTACACGATCTACAGCATCAGCAATTTGATATTTTTCGGAAGTATAACTGCCTTCGTTATTGTGTAGAACTGCAAAGTATTCTTCCTCTAACCTAAAGGTATATATGACCTGCTGCACGTTTTTATATCTTTCTCTGAGCGCTGCAATACTTTCTGCTGCTGCTTTATTGAGATCATCCTCACTGGCGCCTTTGCTGCTAGCTAGTGGCGAAGCTATATCTGCCAGGCTTTCACTTGCCCACATATTTCCCATTACGACATCACAATAGGGTAGTAGGGCAGGGATAATGTCGGTAGGCTTCTTGCCATACTTCCATAATTTCTCGCGATAGTTAAGGTCTATAGAAGTAGTAAGACCAAGGTCTTTTGCTGCTATCAGCGCTTCCTTACATACGTCCGCTGTATTTTGCGTAAGCGAGGCAGATATGGCACTTACGTGAAACCATTTTTTTCCTTTTAGAATTTTATTCCAATCAATATCTCCCGATTTTAACTGGGAAAAAGAAGAATTTGCTCTATCGAAAACAACTCCCGCATTCTTCACGTCCTGACCCTGCGCCAGATAGTAAATGCCAATCCTTTCGCCCATTTTTTTTACGGCATTTAGGTCCACATTTTCTTTTGCCAAGTAAGCACATATCTCTGTACTCAGGAAATTGTCTGGCATGGCAGTGCAATAGGCCGAGTTGAAACCCCACTTCGCCAGTGCACGAGCTACATTGAGCTCTGCTCCGCCCACATATACGGGCATAGACTTAGCAGTAAAGTCCTCTCTGGCAGAAGCCGGTGCAAATCGTAAAAGTATTTCTCCAAAGCAGATAACATCCTGCATAATGACTTTTTATTTAATTCAATAATTTATGTAAGATCAACCGGTTTTTCCGTGCCATCAATTACCTCATCCACCTTACCAATATTGCCGCTAAACATATACACGGCTATTATTCCCAAGGGTACGAGCGTAGCCGCAAAAATAAAGAAGGGCGTATAGGAAGTTTTTGTAAGATAGGGTACAAGCATTGTACTCACCAGTACGCCCATATTGGCTGTAAAGCCGCCAAGGCCCGCCAGCGTTCCTACTGCCTTACCATTAAGATAGTCTGATGGCAAGGTTTGTATAATGCCCATAGTAGCCTGGAAGCCAAGCAAGGCGAGAAATATAGCTACCATGGCATAATGTGGGTCATTGAGGAAAATGATCCAGATAAGTGCCGGAAACATAAACAGTCCCCCTATAATGATAACTGTCTTTCTCGCTTTGTTTATAGACCAGCCTTTCTTTATGAAGTAGCCACTAAGCCAACCGCCACCCACACCCCCTATCATAGCACCTACATAAGGGAACCAGGCAAAAGTACCTATGGCCTTAATATCGAAATTAAATTTCTCGCTTAGGTATAGCGGAAGCCATATCACAAATAGCCACCAGATAGGGTCTAATAAAAATCTTGATAATAAAACACTCCAGCTTTGTTTGATTTTAAAAATTTCTTTAAAAGAAAGACCTTTATCATTCGCAAAAGAGGGTTTTTGCCCTCCTAGGATATATGCTTTTTCCTCATCTGTAAGCCAGGCGTGTTTGTCTGGTGAGCTTTTGTTGAAAATAAGCCAGGGAATTATCCATAGCATACCAGCAGCTCCTATCAGTATAAAAGTAGCCTGCCAGCCTATTAGTCCGTACAGTAATGCAATAAGCGGCGCAGAAATAATGCTCCCAATAGAAGCACCGGCATTAAATATGCCCTGAGCAAGCGCCCTTTCTTTTACAGGAAACCATTCTGCATTGCTCTTGGTAGCGCCAGGCCAGTTGCCAGCCTCACCTAGCCCGAGCATAGCTCTGAATATTGCAAAACTTTTAAGACCAACTGCTGCACTATGCAGTGCTGCTGATACACTCCAAACCACGATAGAAACAACGAAACCCAATCTTGTTCCTATACGGTCAAACATTTTACCGCTGAGTGCCTGGCTTATGGCATAGGCAATAGTAAAGCAACTTACGATAAATGCATACTCCGTTTTATCCAAATGTAGATCGTCGGAGATGCCGGGCCACATAATGGCTAAAGCATTTCTATCTATGTAATTGATAATTGTGGCTAATCCAATAAGGCCTAGTATCCACCAACGCAATCCTCTTAATTTCATATTGACATTTTATGCTTTAATGATCCAATTAGTTTCTAATTTGAAATGTACGAGATTTTCCCCGTTGAAATTTATATTTTTCTCTAGGCAAAGTCATTCACTTTATCTTTTGTAAAACAAACCCGGTTTTACCACAAAACCCCTCCGAAAAATCGGAGGGGTGGTTGCAAAATTGTCAATTAAAAACAATCTGTCATCATTTTGCGACTGTATTCTATTGCTTCATTATCTTGTGTAACTCTCTTGCATTATCTGCATTAATCTCTACAATGTACATGCCGGCAGGTAAACGAGAAACGTCCATGCTGGCTGAATTAGTTGATAAGCGTGTCTGCTGCATCAGTTGCCCGTTTGCAGATAATATTCTTACCACCGCATCATTTGGTAATCCTGCAAATAGCAATGTATTTACGACAGGATTAGGATATAAGTTAACAGTTGATGGGGTAGCATTTCTAACCAGCACAGTAGAGCTGTATTTATCAACTCCGCTTAGTTCTACTACTCTTATTCGGTAATATGCCACAGCTTTCTTTTCTGCATTATCCATAAAGAAATATTGACTGCTGCTGGTAGCTTTTACAGTTCCTATCTCTTTATAATTCAAACCGTCGAAGCTTTTTTCAACCACATAAACATTTACACCGCTTTCTCCGCCTACTTTCCAGCTTACCTCTACAGCATCTGCTGCATTTACAGCAGCTATGCTGATAATATTTACCGGGAGGACTATTACATTCTTTTGACTTACTACGAAAGGAGAAAAAGTATTAAAGGTTGAAAGGGCCATATTGGTAGTATTATTACCCGTTCCAGTTGCGGATAGATATGAGCTTCCATCATAGCGGCTAATTCCTATATCGCCATCTGCTGTGGTTGTAAAGCTCGTACCTTCCAATATTGTGGGCCATGTAAGTTCCACGGAACAATCTCCAGTCCCATTTTGTCTGTCTATAGTCCATATTGCATCTACGATAGTAGATTTTTGTGAAGCAGTACCAGGCGTGCCATCAGGCATTCCCTCTATTGTAGCTCCCTCAAATACATCTACAGAAAAATCCATGGCAGATGTTGGCAACAACACAGCTGGCATATAGAAAGATGGTGTACCTATCGGGAATAGTCTGCTGCTTGAAATATTTACCATTTTTACTCTTCCCACGTCTGGACCCAGTTCTTCCAAAACAATATATTTTGAAGCGCTAAAGGGTGCACCGCCAATAACGTTACCTGAATTAATATTTAAAGTGCGGTTTGCTGGTACAGTTACTTTTCCTGAAATCATGGTAAGAGTACCCTCAATAGAGGTAGAACCGCCTAGCGTAAAGCCATTCGCATTATTTAGATCCAGGTTAGCCAGTGTTGCAGATGATATGCTGGCCACACCAGCATTACCACTCATTACGATTTTACCCGGGGCTGTTGCAGTATAAACACCGGAGCCAAAAATACTACCGGCAACATCTATCTGATTTGTACCCCCGCGTAGCGTTCCAGCCTGTAAGCTAAGATCACTTAATAAGGTGAGAGGAGTACCCAACGTTATAAAAGCATCAGTACCTGTTCTGTTCACCGTAAATTTATTTAATGTTCTGAAACCAGGTGTGAAGTTTATTGTACCTCCGCCATTGTCCAGCGTTCCAAGAAAAGAAACTGAAGCATTAGCATTACCAGATATAGTACCCACACCGGAAATAATTCCGTTAATATTAAATGTTAGTGTCGTACCAGGTACAAGTGCCAAAATACCGTTGGCCACAACATTGGTTACCGTTCTTCCACCTGTAACAGTGTAGGTGAAAGTAGGTTTTACTGTTAGAGTACCTACAGCACCCGGTGCAGGTGCAGAAGGAAGTTCATTGCTATTGTTAAGTGTATTCCCAATTGTAATATTTACTAAGTCAGTTGCTGTAGTACCATAAAAAACTGCTCCTGCAGTGCTGGGGATTTGTGTTCCTGAGGTACTGTTTCTTTCTATCGTACTATTATTAAGCATTGTCAGCGTGTTTACAGCTGTAGGTGCAATTGTGGCTGTACCATTGAATTGTAAAAGATTGCTTACTATTATAGGGTTAATCGGAGTCTTTGAATTTGTTCCGCTAAGGACTATTATAGGATACGTTGTAGGGAAATCAGCAGCTCCTGCTACACTACCTTTTTGCAGTAGTGATTGAGAGCCCGCTCTGCTATAAATAACCGTACCATTGTTTACAATGTTGGTTGCATCTATAGCTGGAGAGCTACCCGTAAGTTCAAGCGTACCGCCCATTTCAATTGTAAGCGTACCCATCTTACTTGCACTCTGAGCAGAAAAAACCTGGCTGGTAAGCCCGCTGCGTGAGGAAATGATGGTAGCACCAGACTTAATAGTTATAGTTCCGGTTTCTAAGCCATCATCTGCACCAATCCTTGCAGCAGTAGTGCCAGTAGAAGCATCTACAGTACCGGCAAGAACTGTGACATTCGCAAATTTAAAGGCTGTAGTAGAAGATATTATTGCTCCGCTGTTAGGATTGAAAACAATATCGCAGCTTGAAAATCCACTTCCTCCCCATTCGCCGGCATTGAAAAGCGTCCTTGTTCCACCAACAATCTGAATTTTTCCTGGATTTGCTGTCGTGGCCATTGCTGTTGCATAGCCAGATGTGATGCTGATTTGTCCACTGTAAAAAGTACCATCTGTTGCTCCCATCACTTCAGTACCTGTATATGCACGCATTTTGCCATTTACATTTACAGTATTTACATCTATAATGAGGCTACCACCTTGATTTAGTTGCAGGTCTTTACAATCTACTACAGAAGTAGTTACTGTAATTACTGCAGCATTTTGGACATAAACATTGTTTGTAGCAGAAGGTGCTGTAGGGGTAACAGACCATGTATTAGCGGCTGTACGCACTTCCCACATATCTGCATCGCTCCAGTTACCAATATTTTTTGCATTTCTGTAATCGCCGACTGTGGCTGTCTGAGCCATACCCAACAGGGGGAAAAGAATAAATAATAAAAGATAGAATTTTTTCATTGCTGTTAATTTTAGAGTTAAGAGAATTATTGTTTTAATAATTGAATTTGTTGCAATTCTGCGCCAGCGCGTAGTTGTAAAACATAACCTGCAGGTTTTAACTTTAAGATTGCGTCTGCAATAAGTGATTGTAAATTCCCTGCTATGTCGGTAATAATATACAGTATTTTGCCGTCTTTTCCAATTATTCTCGCAGTTATAGTTTCACCAGAAAACCCTGCTATAGCCACTTGCACCTTATTAATCACTGGGTTAGGAAATATCTGAATAATTGCTTTTTTTTTGCTGTTGATTAAAACTATTTCCGAGCTGGAATAATTTCCACCTTTATCAAAAGACTGCAAGCGGTAATAATTTTTTTCTATGGGTGCGGCATCTGTAAACTCATAATTGTTCTCCGTAGCGCCGGAATGTAATGCAGGTATTGTCGCCAGTACAGAAAACTGTCGCCCATTTGTAGACCGCTGCAGTTGGTAATAATCTGCAGCTACATCGTTAGCTGTTTTCCATTTTAGCAAGTTGCCGCTGGTAGTACTAGCTCCACTAAAGTGGAGCAACTTGGTTGCGAGTACCGTACCTTCTTCTATGCTAAAATCTGCAAATTGCAAAGAATCGTCGCGGAGGTCGGCAGGTGAATTTAAGCTTCTGTATATTCCCCATTTAGGTCTGATAAAATCATTATCTGGCCTAATGGTCATTATATTCATATTTGTATAATCTATTAGCATAGCATTGTCACTTAGCCTTCTCACCTTCATACTATACACGCCATTAGCACCTACTGTTATGAACTCTGTTGCTTCTACCCACTCGCCGGCAAACTCACTAAGAGCGGGCGTAGCTACTTTAAGCGTATTGTTCACTATTAGTTCTAGGGCATTTGGATTGCCACTACTTCCTTTGCGAGCCGTTAAAGTAAATAGGGGATTACCATCATCTCCATTTACCGGTTTTATCTGGTGAATGTGTGTAAAGCTTGTACTTACCTTAAAACCCAGTGGGATTTTGAAAAACCACTTGTAGGTAATACTTTCTCCCACCGTACCTTTTAGGTTTGCCGGGCTACTTTCATAGGTTTTTATTTCTACCCTTTGCCTGTCTGTAGCAGTTGTGCAGCGATCATTGTCTTCTGCTACGTGTATGTAAAAACTAAACACAAATTTATTTAGCGTAGCATCAAATACCTCTGCCACGTGCCTTCCAAAACCGGGGTGTGCAGTGCTACACTCTGCGTGTTCTACTGCATTTATACCATTGCCTGGTGCAAATTTAGCCGTGATTTCCTCGTATGTGTTGCCAGGTCCATTGGCACTTAGCGTAACGAGCTGGGCATTTGCATTTATTGGAGAGAAAAATGCAAATGCTACAAAACTGCTAATAAATATTTTTTGCAATGCGCTCATTTATTAATTATTATTTTTTGAGCAGTTCCACTTCCGCCAGCATTGGAGATAGATAAAAAATAAGTGCCAGAAGGAATGCCTTGTATAGAAATGATATTTGTACCGCCTGCAATTTGTTTTTTTAGCAAGACCTGTCCGGCCACATTTGTGAGCCTGGCAAAAGCTGTGGTAGTGCTCGCAGCATCATATTGTAAAGCAATATTTTCCTTGGCTGGATTATTTAATATTCTCCAACTGGTTTCTGCTGCAAAATTGATGGTCTTTACATCGCTATAAGTCTGGCGACTTGCCTCATCTAATAATTGAAGGCGGTACAAAATCTTACCCGTCGTGCCTGGCTCATCTATGTACCTATAAGTGCTGGTACCGGCACGCAAAGCAGCATTTATGCTGTATATAGTTTTAAATATTTGCCCTGGCAATAATCTTTGTAAATTATATTTTGTGGGTGTTCCATCTTCCTCCGACTTCCAAAAAAGATTTACTATATTCTGTCTTGCATCTGCTGTAAAACTGAGCAGTTTTATAGCTAATACACCGCCTGTATAAGCACCGACCATTGTGGCATCGAGCGGACGGGTAATTACAGGACCCATACCATTAGTCTCGGCAGCGCCCACATCATATACCGCACTTCTATTTACGCTTAAACCATCTATCCCTTGTAGCAAATCTTGATAGTTAGCTGTGTTTACAGCAGCATCTTCCACTTGCATAGGAGCATCCAGTACGCCGTTTGTTCTGCTATATACTAAAGTAGATGCAGTAAAACCAGTAGCGGGGCTTATTCCTGCCCCGCTTGGTGATTGGTATAAATTACCTTCTGCCATATAAGTAAGAAGCGTATTATTGGGATCTTTATATGCCGCTTGGCCAGTGGTCATTTTAATAGAATTATTAGCCACCACAATCCCTAATGGCTGAAAAGAGTAAGTGGAATTACTTCTGTAACCTATAACTATTCCGGCCCCACCACTACAATTCACAATGGTATTAAAGGCTACTATTACACTATCTGTAGGGAAATATCCATTTGCCAGGGAGGAATTTGTAGTATCGTTTGTGCCGCTTACGCCATTGTACAATATAATGGGGCAGCGAAGAGAAGTAAGGGAGTTCTTGTTACCGTTAAGCCCTTCAAAATAGTTGTTGTAAATCTTGTGTCCTTTGTCTATTGCTCGCACACCATAACCTCTTGTATTTGCAGAATTATTTACAATAAAGAAATTGCCATATACACTGCAGTATCTGCCATGCCTGAGGGTAAGCCCTCCAAAGGAATTCATAAAAGTATTGTAGCGGTATGTATTAAAATTGCTTTTGTTACTTATTATCTCCGGCTCTTCCTGTATCATATCTTCGAATAAATTAAACTCCACAGTGTTAAAGCCATCTGTGCGGCTGCTATTGCTGTCGCCTATTCTTATAGTCTCTCCGCCATTGGCACCGAGAAAACTGCGCTGTTTAAAATAATTACTGTCTATTAAGTGATAAGTAGAAGTAGATTTTGCAGGATAGGTTGCGCCTGTATACCATACTACTACGGTAGCTCTAGCATTATACTTATTTATAAATGTGCAATGGTCTAATCGGTTGTTTGTACCATACATACCTACCCATTCGTTCTCTACAGTGCTATCTGCACTAAAAGTGTTGAAGTTATCTATGGTGACATTCGTTACTCTGCAATAGCTGCTGAGGTTGCCAGAGCCATTTCTAAAAGCTATTACCGGCGGCATGCTGGTTACACCTACACCCGGAGTGCCTGTGCTGCCGTTAAAAAACTTAAAGCCATTTATTTCTAGTCTTTTTCCCTCAAACTGCAAATAGGCAGTACCAGTAAAAGTAACACCAGTGGGAGTTTGGGGAATCAGCACAATCCATGCACTTGTGGGAGTGCCGTTATTATTGGTAAATTTTATTTGCCCCCAATTTGCATAACTGCCATTGGCAACCTTTACAGTATCGCCTGGTAAAGCAGAAGTCATTGCATTTTGTAAATTTGTTTTTGTGCTTACCAAATAGTTAGTTGCATACAATTGCTGGCTGCTACAAAATAGAACGAAAGAAAGGATGGTATAGGAAAGTGTTTTTTTCATTTATTTTTTAAAGGCTGCTGTATTCTTAATAAAAGCGATAATTGCCTTATTAATTTCGCTATTTTTTTCTTTTTCAAATTTGCCATGCAGGCCTCCATCTACTGTTATAAACTGAGACTGCACGCCCAAGTCCTGTAGTTTTTTATACAAGTCTACAGACTGCTGGTAGGGTACAGTTGGATCTGCATTTCCATGTACAATAAAAACCGACGGACTATTTTTGGTTACCCAATAAATAGGAGAAACAGACTCTACAAATTCTTTGTCTTTTGCTTTATTGCCCAGCCAGTTGGTGGCCGACTTACTGGTAATGTTTTTTCCAAAAGCCCAGTCGCCTACGTCTGTAATGCCATACTTATCTATGATAGCCGCAACTTTTATATTTTCTACTCCCAGGCAGTTAATGTCAAAACGACGGTCATTTGCCAGCAAACCACCCATAAGAGCAAGATGCCCGCCAGCGCTGCCGCCCATTATCACTATCTTATTTGCATCTATATTTAACGCTTTGGCATTTTTTACTATATAAATAAGTGCACATCTTGTATCTTCTATAGCTGCCGGTGCAGTTGCCTGTCCTGTAAGTCTGTACTCAATGTTAGCTACTGCATATCCGGCTTTAAAGAAAGTATTAAATCCTGTCTGAGATTCCTTTACGCCATGGTTCCAACCACCACCGTGAATGTTTATTACAACAGGGGTAGGGGCAGAGGTTGCAGGCGGTAGGTAAATGTCCATTTTGCCTTCCCAACCATTTACTACAGCGTATACCACATTTAATTGTGAAGTAAAACCTGTGGGTAATTCTACAGCTTTATAATCTGCAACTTCCGTTGCAGATTGTGCTACCGCAACAATGCTGCTGAACACGAAAAGAAGTATAAGCAGGTTGTTTTTCATCCTCCTAGAATGTAAGGTTTATTTAGTTAGCAAAAAAAAGCACCGGCTATTTTTAAATTAGAGCCGGTGCTATAGTAATTTTTTAGTAGCCAGGGTTTTGCTGGATTACTAATTGTGTATTTGTGTCTATTTCTCTTTGTGGTATAGGTAGTAATAACTTTTCTGGCGTAACAAAAGCCTGCAATTCCGCAAGAGTAGGCTTAGGATTTGGGTATAAGTTATAATGCGCAGCATACTCGTAAGCAAAGTGCGCTTTCATTACGTCAATTGCTTTTATAGTTGTAAGCGTAGTGTTAAAACGCAGTAAATCAAACCAACGCTGGTTTTCAAAAGCGAATTCTAACCTTCTTTCTCTGCTGAGCGCTTGTTCAAAACTAGCCAAATTAGGCGTGGTAGTGGTAGTGAGAAGTGCTGCTCCTGCTCTTGGGCGCACTGCATTTATCAAATCTAAACTTGCCTGAGAATAACCTTGTGCCTCAGCAAGCATCATTTGCACATCTGGAAAGCGTAGTACTGGCCAGTCAGCTTCTCCATCATCTTTAGTTACTACTGGATTTAAATATTTTTTCACGTAAAGTCTTACCAAGGTACCAGAGGTAAACACTCCTATAATAGTAGGCTTACGAAGTCCACCATTAGTAAGGGTATCTATTTCTGTTGTTGGAGTATTTAACCCATCACCATCACCATTTATAACTGTAGAACCACTCTGTAACGGTCCAAAGTCATTCCCAAATGGAGAACCTAATCCAAGATTGCCTGCCTTGTAGCGCACCGCAAATATTATTTCACTATTCATTTCATTTGTAGTACTGAAAACGGAAGCATAAGAAG
Organism: Ferruginibacter sp.; assembly: GCA_037968795.1. Lineage (GTDB taxonomy): Bacteria > Bacteroidota > Bacteroidia > Chitinophagales > Chitinophagaceae > Ferruginibacter. Next base: position 17,603 of record JBBKWE010000095.1, on the reverse strand, counting down.
ATAAAACATTATGCCCGCTATTGTTAATCACATCTTGTAGTACAGGAATGGCTTCCGATTTTTTATTCTGAGTCAATAACACTTTACCTAACATACCCTTGGCAGCCCATATTGTAGCTCTTCCCCTGTCTGCAGTAGATTGTTGGGCATAAGTTTGATTTTTAAGGGACGCCGATGCTGTACGTAAGTCTGCTTCTATTAATTTGTAAATATCAGCTACAGAAGACCGTGATGTAACTTTAGATTCGCTGAATGTAAGAGGCCGGTGTACTAGAAAAACACCTCCATAAAGTCTTACCAGGTTAAAATAATGATAAGCTCTTATAACTAATGCTTCTCCTGCAACCTGCTTAATTTCTGCCGCTGTTATATTAGCAGGAATTGGGTTGAAAGTAATGGTACCCGTAGCAGGATCGTACACTACTCCTAGCTTTTCTAATAATATATTACAATTGCGAATATTATTGTATGTCGTGCTCCAATAATCGGCGATTGCAGTCTGAGAAGGGCTGGGAGTAAAAATGTCCAGATCGCTAAGTTCGCGGTTTATACTATTAGTACTTGCAGGAACGCCCTGTTTACTATTGTCGCTACGTAACTCCGTAAATTGCCACTCTAAAATAAGGGGCCTTTGCATTCCATTATAGCAACCTACAAGGGCTGTATTCATTTCTACAGCAGTAGTATAGTAAGTAACTACGCTCAGGTTGCTCTGTGGTGGCACATCTATTATCTTTTTGCAGGAAGAAAAAGACAAGGCTGCGACTATTAGTATTAATAAATTATTTTTCATTTTCTAATTTTTTATAAGGAAACTGTAATGCTTGGTTAATTAAAAATTTAAATCAAGTCCAAATAGAAATGACTGAGGTACAGGATAACTTCCCCGCTGATAACCATCAAGCAAAGGCTGGGCATATTGGCTGCTCTTGCTACGTCCTTCGGGGTTGATGCCTTTATAGTCTTTAGCAAAATGGTAATAGAGATTCTGCGCACTAAAATACAAGCGAATACCCTGGGCATTTACTCTTTTTGCCAGGCTCTCCGGTAATTTTGCTCCAAACACTACTTCTCTAATGGCGTAGTAGGAAGCGTCTTCTACTGCATAGTCTGTAAGCAACCAGGTATTTACACCTACAGTACTGTAAGGTGTTTTGCCATCACCAGGATTGTTAGGGCTCACCCATCGGTTATTTACATAGTTTGCATTGTATCGCTTCGTTTCATTGTAGTTAGCGTCACCGTTTATTACTTGTCCTCCCTGGCTACCCTGTACGAGTATGCTCAAGTCAAAGTTTTTGTAAGTGAAACTATTTGTGAGACCCCAGGTAAAATCAGCGTAAGGACTACCTGTAACCACTCTGTCATCTGCATCTACTACATTGTCTCCATTAGTATCTACCAGCTTAAGACCACCGAGCGCATAAAAATTAGGAACATTACTTGTAAGACCTTTTGCTCTTGCATCATCTATTTCCGCCTGATTTAGCCAAACACCGTCTGTTTTATAACCAAAGAACTGTACAATAGGCTCACCTACTTTTGTACGATAAATTTCTGAACGCTCTCCCTGGTTTAATTGAAACGCCTCTTTTCCAAAACTTAAAATTTTATTAGTTGTTCGCGAAATATTTGCAGTTGTATTCCATCTTAACTTACCACGACGAAGATTAGTGGTATTTATTTGAAACTCTATTCCGTCATTTTGAAGCTTACCTATATTGTTAATACCGCTAGCTATACCAGTAAACAGTTGTTGATTCTGTAGCAATAATAATGCATTGCCTCCTCCATCTGTTTTGCCTTGATAAACATCTAAAGACATTGATATTCTGTTTTTAAATAAACTCATATCTACACCGGCATTAAAGCTATAGGTGGTCTCCCAGCTAATGTCCACATTTGCGCCTGTATTTTGATTTAACGCAAGACCAGGCGTTACTGTTCCTTGTGCTCCGCCAAATGCGTAAGGACGAGAGAACAATAGTTCGTAAGGTAAGTTTTGGTCTATACCATTATTACCCACGGCACCATAACTAAGACGAAACTTTAAATTATTTATTTGTTTGATGTTTTTAATGAAGTTTTCCTGCGAAGCAACCCAACCTATAGACGCTGCAGGGAAATATCCATATCTTCTGCCCGCAGCAAACTTAGAACTTCCGTCTGCTCTGATACTCATGTTCAGTAAATACTTGTTGTCATAACCATAAGTTACACGGGACAGGTAGCTTATCAATCCTATTTGACCTTTAAATGCAGACTCGGAGTTAGGTGCTAATACAGAACCTGCCGTGTTAAGTGTTCTTATATTATCACTCGGGTAATCAAATCCTACCGCCCTGCTATTGTCTACTCTGGTCCTCTGAGCTGTATAACCTGCGAGAACAGAAAAATCATGCTTCCTTATTTTCTTTACATAGTTTAGAGTGTTTTCACTCAGGAGATCAACAGAAAGATTGTTATCGTAAGTGCCGGTATTTACATCTCCCGCACGATTACTGTTTCTCTCCGCAAAGTCTAGTGCCTTCCTGTAAACTACATAAGCACTTGCCAGAGTTTTAAAAGTAAGCCCTGGAATTATTTTTACAGTTGCGTCCATACTAGAAAGCACACGATAATCATCTTGAGTGAGGGTACGGGTTTCTAGTACAGATTTAGGAGTATTATTAGCAGTGTTAAATGGAGTTACAGGACTGCCGGTGTTCCAGAAAGTGCCATCTGGTAAGAATCCCGCATATAACCTTCCTGCAAATTCCCTTGCCTGTGCAAAATCGCCTGGTTTTACGGTGAAAGCAGGATTTTGATTTACAAACGCGGCTGTAGCTGCAGTATGCACTGCCGGCTGATAGGATTGGAATCTCCAAAAATCAGTAAATGTGGTACTAGGCCTTTCTCTACTGATGTAAGAAGGGTTTAAATTAAAAGTAACTGAAACTTTTTTACTTAAATCCGCATCCAACTTTGCTCTTAAATTGTATTTATTGTAGTCACTGTGATAAATAGCACCTTCTTCTTTATTGTAACCACCACTTATATAATATTTTAGAACCTTCGTTCCTCCAGAGATATTCATCTGTACGTTTCGTACCTGTGCATCCCTGATTGCCTCACGCTGCCAGTCTGTACCCTGTCCGCCACGGATTGTATTTTCAACCACATAGGCAGCTCTTTCATTATCGGTAATAAGATTAGTATTGCCCACCCAAAGTGGATCTGCTGCTCTTAAAGAGGCTTCGTAATACAATAAATTGGTATATTCTGTAGTGCTGAGGGTAGGGTATAATTTATAGGCTTTCTTTACGCCCGTGCTATATTTTACGGTGTACTTTGGTTTCTCTGCCTTACCACTTTTTGTCGTAATCAATATTACCCCATTAGCACCACGGCTACCATAGATAGCTGCAGATGCCGCATCTTTGAGAACCTCCACAGATTTCACATCAGCCATATTTACAAAGGCCAAACCGTCTGCCACGGGATGCCCATCTACCACTACCAAAGGACCTGCCCCGGCATTAATTGAAGATATGCCTCTCACCTGTATCTGAGGATCAGCACCTGCCTCAGAAGAAAGGTTTTGTACCTGTACCCCAGCAAGTTTTCCCTGAAGTGCCTGATCTACCCGGCTTACAGGTGACTCGTCTAAGTTCTCTTTCTCAAACTTAGTAACTGCGCCAGTTACCGCCGATCTCTTTTGTGTGCCATAACCAATTACAATTACTTCCTCGCCTGTAGTAGCAGAAGGGAGCATTGTTACATCAAGCGTGTTGGCCGGTGTAAGTGCAACTGACTGTGAAGCAAAACCTACGTAAGAGAAAATAAGCGTGGCCGTTTCTTTGTTTACCACAATACTGTACATACCTTGCTTATCAGTTTGCGTTCCTCCTTTCTGGCCTTCTGCCAGCACGTTTACGCCATACAATGACTCACCACTTTCTGATTTTACTTTACCAGTTATGGTCCTTTTTTGGGCATATGCAGTTGCTCCTAAAAAAAGCAGCAAACTTGCAATGAGATAAATTTTTTTCATAATTGTTTATTTTACTCGTGGTTGTTATTTTGGTATGCTTGGTCTTAATTTTTTTTAGTACTTCAATAAATCATCTAAAGTATTTCCCTTATTACCTGCCAGTTCCATAGTTATAGCTGTGCAGTCTTTGCATTTAAAATGCTTATCTGCCATAAGTAATAGCATATAAGCATATTTCACATCAAAAGGTTTTATCTGCTGTCCGGTCCAGGTCTCTGGTTTTTTCAGGTAGGGCTTTACAGCCTCAAATCCTTTTTTCAACGACTTACCAGATGGTGTAATCATATTCCAGAAATCTACACCTACTGCTTCACTCATTTGAGCTATATTGAAAAATGCTTCCAACACAAAGGCAGTGTAATGCAAACTAATAGTCCGCTCCATTTCTTTTGGGAAACTTCCTTTTTCATCCATCTGATAGTCCAACCTTTTTGCCGCACTAGCCACTATTTTTTTTGCGAGGTCTATACTATCTACATACAATGCCAGGGATAAGCGCTGTGCATCATAGAAAGCACCATGATTATTTGGAGCATCTAATTCATCTAACCCTACCGGACTGGTTTGCATCCAGGTAAGAAATGCGGCAGCCCATTTTTGCATCCCTGCCTGGTCTGTTTTGGTCCAGCTGCTGCTATTTTTTATGAGCTGAATTCCATCAATCATTACAATAAAATGACGACTATCTATTAATCCTGCTCCTCTGCCATCGTTCCTCCCTTTTATAGCCTGTGCAAAATTCAAGTTAGGGTTCATAGCCGTTGCCGGGTCTAGAAACCAAGTTCTTAAAAGTTTGGCTGCATGTTGAGCATATTTCTCGTCGCCACTGTAAAAGTATGCGAGGCCTAGTGTTTCTACATTCTTACATAAAGTAGGCATGTAATCTTTATCCTTAAAATTTTTTACCTCAGGATTGGTAACGCCATCTCTGCGTATGTAGGGTAGGCCGTTGGGCTTACTGCTATCTGGCCACCAGTAAGGTGCCAGGCTGGTGTAGTCATGCTTATCTCCACTAGGCGGGTCTACCGTTTTTTCCATCACGCTTACCGGTCCAAAGACTAAAGCTTTATCAGCTTCTCTCAGGAGTTTCTTCACTGCCGGCTCTAGTGTTTTATTGCCGGCATTGAGCGATGCTTTATTTTCCTGCAGTTGCTTCATGCTCATTGCAAAAGTGCCGGAGGATTTCTTCTGAGCCGCGAGGTTACTTACCCCGCAGCTCATTAATAAAGAAATTGCTATTGTATATAATGTTATTCGCATTTTTACTTAATATTATTTTGCTACTACAACCATTGTTTGTAATTCAATACCATTTCCTCTCACTTTGATGGCATAAGTGCCAGACTTTAAAGTGGGAATATTAATAGTGGCTGAAGCAAATCCGACTGGGAAAAATAAATTTCTCTTTGCCATCAATCTGCCGTTCATGTCATATATATACACATCGCCCAAGGCTCTTGTAGGAGAGAATACTCTTACGACAAGGTTATCTGCGCCGGCATAGTAACTATATATTTCTTGCACCTGAGGATTAGCTACCGGAAAGATAGTTAGTCTAGCTCCCGTGATATAAGTAATCGCGTAGTTATTAGATGCAGCTCCTGCCGGAGTGATGTCATATAGACCTGGAGTGGAATTTACGGTAGCACTTGTAAGCACAGAAGGCTGTGTTGTAAGCACTGAGGCTGTTTCGCCTAATACAAACCCATTGTACACAAATGTGAATGCAGGGTTTGGTTGGCCAAATAATCTGCTCGTATCCCTTACTGAAATAATAAGCGGAGCCTTAGTCACTGTGAGTGTTCTTACTACATCTGTCGCTGCAAAGAATCCTGCACTACCAGCCTGTGAAGCCGTAATAGTAGTTGTTCCGGCACCTTTGATTGATATTACACCAATGGCATTAACGGTAGCTATTGCTGTATTACTGCTTGTATAAGTAATTGGAGTAGTAGCGTTTGTTGATGTTGCACCTGTAGTAAAATCTGGAGCACCATATACCTTGGTAGGGAGTGCTGCAAAGGTTATAACCTGATTAGACTTAGCGATTACGAAGAGCGTATCATTTACAAATGTAATCGCATAATTATTACTTGCAGCACCGCTCACTGTGATAAGATAAGCTCCCGGAGCACTAGCAGTAGTAGCTGTAGTGCTTATGGTAGGTTGCGTAAGCAAGGCAACCGCTGTTTCGCCCAGTACAAACCCAGTATAGGTTATTGTAAGTGGTGGGTTTGCGGTTTGCTCAAAACGTGTTTTTCTGTCTGCTTTAATAGTAAGAGGAGCTTTATTTACAGTGAGTGTACGAGTAACAGATACAGTGTCATACAAGCCACCATCGCCATCTTGCTTAGCAGTTATATCTGAAGTGCCTGCTCCCGTAATGTGAATCAGGTTATTTACTATCGTAGCAACCGCTGGGTTAGAGCTGGTATATACAATCGGGTTTGTAGTATTTAGGCTGCTTGCTCCAGGATTGAAATCGGCAGCACCGTATGTCTTCGCTGGGATTGCATTAAAAATAAAAGGGTTAGAAGGTGGCTTTGCACCTGCACCTACCGCACCAAAGGTAAATAAGGTAGCCTGACAAGTGTTTGTAGAATTGCTTCCTGTGCCTATAGGCAAAGCAAAGGCTGTACCCGTATTTTTAATTAAACCAATACTGCTATCTGCAAGTGTTGCAAATGTAGACCCTTCCAGAATTGGCTGCCACATAAGGTGAACAGTGGCGCTGTCTGTACCTGCAGTACGATTTACATTCCACACGGCATTTACTACAAGCTGCCTTTGTGCTGCTGTATAAGGAGTGCCCAGTACTTGTCCATTAGTTGTAATTCCTTGAAATACTCTTGCAGAAAAATCTGAGGTCGTGCGTGGAGTAATAGTTACTGGCAGGTAATAATTCTCAGTACCTATAGGAATAAGCGTAGCGGCACTGATGCCATCACGTAATACGATACCCTGGTCGCCAGTGGTCGTATTGGTTTGTGTAGCTATGTAATTGGTTGTAGTAAAAGTGCCCGCAATAGAACCAGTGGCTAGTACATGTAAGGTATCTAAAGGCCTAAGCGAAAACTTGCTATTCAGGGTGAATATGCCTGAGTTAGTAACGTTTGCATTACTAGTTACTGCTGCATTTAAGGTCACATTTTTCACGAATGCTTTTGTAGCAGAAGCACTTAATCCGAAAGGCGAAGTGGTAGCTGCGTCAATTATATAATTAATATCCGCCTGATAATTAGTAGAACCAGCAAAAACCAAAGAACCTGTTGTTGGGTTAAAGCCATTTGTGTTCGAGGTCTGCAAAGTAGCTCCAGGCGCAGAGAAAGACGCCGCTATACCAGTAGCCGTAGCTGTGAGCGCTTTTGAAATGTGCACACTGTCAAGAGTAGTACTTACATAGACAACATTACTGCCGGCTGGAATACCTGCACCGCTTATGCTATAACCACGCATAATTGTAGCATCTGTATTGCCAGTGATTATATAAGACCCTTTGCTCGTATTTACATTACTTGTAGCTGCTGCCACCGGACCGAAAGCTGTAAAATTTCCTAATCCTGTAAGCTGAAGCGTTCCAAAATTAATTTTTCCATAAATGCTGGCATTTGTACCTGCATCAGTAAGGGAAACAGATTTGCTTAGTAGCACAGAACTATTAGCTGCAGCAATTAACCTGCCGGCAGTAATGGATCCTGTACCGCTTATTGTTTGTAATGTATTCCCGGCAAAAAGTAGTTCGTTGGAAGAAGTTGGATCGGCAGAGATTGTACCGTTAACTATTAAATTGCCATTTATAGCAGTTTGCCCGCTTGTGTGCAAAACCATACTACTACCAGTATTAATAGTAAGATTGTTGATTCGGTATACAGACCCTTCCTCAGTAAGTACTGCGGCATTTTCCACGCTCACATTACCAAAACTTTTTCTGCTGAAAAATGATCCTGCCCCGCCCGCCGTAGACGCTCTTATGTGATAAGTACTATTAGGTTGAAATTCTACCGGAGTAAATGCACTGCTGCTGCCCATAGGTGAAGACCCTCCTTCGTAATACAGATCAGAACCGTCTTCGAAAGTTACCCATCGCTCTGTACTTTGTGTGGAGCTACCAAAGGCATAAGCGGCACTAGTAGCTGTTATATTACTTGTAAATGCTGAGCCAGACTTAAATATAAGCACGGCAGGAGAAGACGCAGTAGCAATATTCTCAATACGACATTGCTGACTGGTAGTCATTTTAAAAACTCCCTGTACAACGGCACTATCTGACTGCCCAAGCAAGCTTATTCGCTGGCTACCGGTAGAACCTGAAAATACAACTGTAGATCCCGCTGCGATGAAAAAGTCAACGCCAAGCGAACCATTAACTGACATCGTACTTGTACCGGAAGATCCTCTTTGAAACGTGACATTTGCATTGTTTATAAATGATAACTGAGCAAAGGCAATACCAGAATTGTTCATTACAGTTACTGGTCCTGTTGCAGGTGCAGTACCACCCACATTTGTGCCGTCAAATACTAAGAGGTCAGTGGTTCCAGAACTGGACGGACGGTTTGTACCACTACCATCAAGCATAGTGTTCCAGTTACTACCACTATTGATGGCATTAGAAGATGCCACACCGCCTACCCAATAGTAAGTGATTTGAGCAAAGCTGAACTTAGTAAGTAGCAGCAGCATAAATAAGTAAATAAATTTTTTCATCTAGCTCGTTTTTATTGGTAAGTATTAATTTTTTATTTAGAAATAAAGTCTTCTCTCATAGGAGAAAAAACATCTATCAAAACTCCAGCCTCAAGGCATACTGCTCCATGTAGTAAATCAGGGGCTACGTGAAATACATCACCAGCCTTTAATATAGACTTATTACCGTCAAGCTCAATTTCAAATACACCGCTCTCTACGCTGGTCATTTGTACATGGTAATGCTGGTGTAGCGTGCCAATCCCTCCTTTCTCAAATGAAACGCGAACAAGCATTAAGCTATCATCATAAGCCATTATCTTTCTTTTTACACCTTCTCCTACAGTTTCCCACTCTTTTTCATCATTACTTACAAATGGGAAGTAAGGATTATCTGCAACTTGATTATTAGACATAGTCATAGTTTTATTTATTTAATAATTTATTGTCGTATTGTATATAATAATTTCCTTTCCAGGTTATCGCTTTGCCATTGTAGTTGTAAGTAAAAGTCTTATCACCGGCAGCAGGACTATTCACAGAAATGGCAAGTAATGGCTTACTGTTATAAGAAACCTCTACTGCTGTAAAAGCTGCATCGTCCTGCAAAACTTTAATATCTGCGACTGCGCTATAGGCACCGCTAGCTACTTCATTTATTGTACTGTAATCGCCATGAATTTCTATGGCATTTACATAAGTCTTATTAGTGCCTTTCGTTCTTATGACATAGGAAGGGTCTCTTCTTAGATTAAAGTCTGGGTCATTTGCACCTAAAACAGTGAAGAATATCTCTGCAGAGTCTCCGCTAACAGAAGAAACTGTGTAGAACCGTTTATCATTTAAAAATGTAAACTGGCTCATTTCTTTACCTATTCTTGCTCCCGCTTCCTTCCACATAAATTGGTAGCCATTCTTTTTGCCCAGCGGCTTAAGGTTCGCCTTATAACTTTCGTACTTGTAATTTGTACTAATAACATAACCCAGATAGTTAAAAGGTAAATCGTACTGATGCTCTGTAGCAGATAGTAATCTGAAAATATCAAGGATTAGAGGCTTGCTAGCTCCTGGTACCTTTATCACAAATACAGAACGCTGCATGTTTACATCTTTGTATGCTTTGTCTTCAAAAGCAGTAACGACCTGCACATTTGTGCTATCTACTTTGCTGTACCACTTTGTAGGGTGGTTCTTTTGGCTCTCACTTTCTTTACCATTAAAATGGCTTTTTTCATCTACCGTTACCGTGTTATGAGCAATAGTTTGCTGCGCATAATCTTTTGTCTGGGGTAAATATCTTCCGCCATATTTTTGCTCTATACCTATAAACCTTACTGCTCCGTAGTCTTGCAGGATCTCGTTCCCATTGTCATACAGGTTTATATTCAACTTATCGTAATGCCCATGAGAAAGACCGTGCGTACTGTATTTATAAATAAGAGAAGTGAGGTTTTTACCCTTACCACTTCTAATTACTGCTACGCCCCCTTCATCGCCTTTCGGGCCGTCTGTAAATTCGATTGATTTGTAAGGATAATAAGCGGGTACACTTTTACTGTCATCCAGTTTTTTACTTATTTCTACGCCGCCTTTGCTCATTATAACCCGGTCTTGAACTTTAGCAATGGGTAGCAAATCTGCACTGGCACCATAAACCTGCCAGTATATATCTACGGCATATACCACTTCATTAGAAGTGTAGGTCTTGTCTTTAATAGCATCGTTGTAGCTGTAAAATGCACCATCAAGATTGGTTTGCTCCAATGCACCTTTTAACGCTTTTCCCAGTATCTGATCTCTGTATTGGAAAATCTTTAATTCTGGTTTAGCATGATTTAACGCATTAGCAAAAAAGTAAAACGGTAGTACTGCGTAGCGGGTGTAATAAGGACCTTCGTTATAATAACCATCAGGGGAAAAAAGACCATTGAGGTGCGCAAGGAAACCTGCTGACTTGTCTTTGCTACTGCCGTAAAGGGCCATATCTATATAGTCCTGATTATCTGTGGCTATGCCTACAATGCCTACGCCGGCGCAAGCCCATACTGCGTGATTGTGTATCAGGTCAAACCATTTACTGAGGTCTTTTGTAAAATAATCAACCTCAGGTTTAAAAGCACCTTCTGAAATTGTCTTTCTTTCTACCTCGGTGAGGTAAGGCTGTATAAGGTCATAGGCAAGACCAGCGTAAACCAGATAATTAGCGTCATTAAGTGCCTGCCAGAATATTCTGCCTGGTGAACTACTGGTCGCTTCGGGGTGATTCGCTAAAGTAGGAACAAGTGCCGCATACTTTAAGAACATATTTTTTACCAGCAAGGCATAGCGTGCATCGCCTGTTATATTGTACATAAGTCCGGCATGAAACATAAGGTTATAATTTGCCTTGTGTTTTTCGTGGGTATAACCTCCGGCAGGGTCTTTAGGTACAGGTACATCTATGTCTTTGCCCAGCCATGCATCTACAGATGCCTTTAGGTCTGCATAAGATTGCTGCAGAAGTGCTGTCTTTGTAATGTTATCTTTTACAAAAGCGAACTCCTGCTTATTCGCAAAAGCATTGGGGTGCTGCTGCGCCACAAGCGTGGTCGCAAAAAGTATTGCAATAGCAAAAAGTATTTTTTTCATAATCGAAATAAGCAATCAAAAAAATAATAAGGAGATGGCAACTCCTTATTTAATATTTATTTTCCTATACGAAATAGGTTCCTCCATTTATCTCTACACTAGCACCGGTGATAAAAGAAGCAGCATCACTGGCAAGGTAGCAAGCAAGGTCTGCTACTTCGTGCGCTTCTCCTTCTCTACGAAGTGGGGTAGAAGCAGCTACGTTCTTGCGTACCTCATCTTTAGTAAATGTGTTGTGGAAAGTAGTATTAATCATTCCCGGGCTTATAGCATTTACTCTAATGCCCTTAGGACCTAGTTCTTTGGCAAGTCCCTTAGTAAATGTAAGTACACCGCCCTTAGCAGCAGAATAAGCCATCGCACCAAAACCACCACCATCGCGAGCCGCCTGGCTGCTAAAGTTTACAATGGCACTGCCAGCTGGCATGTGAGCAGATACGGCTTGTGTAACCAGGAATACAGTCTTAAGGTTTACATCCATTACGATATCCCAGAACTTCACATCCATTTCTGGAAGTAGTTTTCTACCCATAAGGCCCCCTGCTACGTTTACTAATATATGTATGTCATTACCAAAGGCTTTTTGGCAAGCGGCCACGGCTTCATTCACATCATCCTGCTTTGTCATATCTCCAGGCACCATGATTGCTTCACCACCATCGGCTTTAATAGCATCCAATGTTTCCTGTGCTTTTTCTTCTTCTCCAAAATAGTTGAGACAAACTTTTGCACCGGCTGTAGAAAGTTTACGGGAGATCTGACCTCCAATATCTCTGGCGCCACCAGTTACAAATGCTACTTTTCCTTTTAAATCATACATAAAATAAAATATTTATTAAGCTTAAGAAATAAAACTAAACGACCATAAAATAGTGTGCAAGACTTAAGAACTTTCTAACCAAATAAGCAAGCAATCCTATCCTGGTAATCGAAATGAGAATGTAATATTAAGCCATAATAAACGCAATGTTAATTTTATGGCAATAATAAATTTCTATAAATTATAGCAAATTGTTTAAAATAATATAGCAAATTGTTTAATATTTAGACGATTATTAATAAAATGCTCCGAGAACGTTGCCGGTAACGCTGCCGGAATTAATTCAATCTTTATAAAAAACTTATATTATTTTTAAGCTTTCGATATGCAAAAACAAACCACCATTAAAGATATTGCCCTGGCGTTGAAGGTATCTACCAGCACTGTAAGTCGTGCCCTTAGAGATGCCTCAGATATTAAGCCGGAGACAAAAGAAGCAGTAAAGAGATTAGCAGAAGAACTGGATTACCATCCTAACAGACTTGCACTTAGCCTCCAAAACCGGCAAACCAATTGTATAGGTGTGATTATTCCCAACCTCGATTATGTGCTGGCCACTATGGTAAAGGGAATAGATGAAGTGGCGTTAGGGGCAGGATATACCGTTATGGTTTGCCAGAGCGATGAGAGCTTCGGAAGAGAAATTACGAATACAAAGCGGCTTATGGATAGCCTGGTAGATGGCTTCATAGTGTCTGTAAGTAGTGAAACCAAAGTATACGAACATCTTAAAAAAATAGAAGCTAAAGACACACCGCTTGTAATGTTTGACAGAATTGTACCGCAACTACAAGTGCCTAAAGTGAGATTGGATAACAGACAAGGTGGTATTATTGCCACCCAGCATCTTATAGACCAAGGGTATAAAAAAATAGCTATCCTCGCAGGACCGGCAAACTTAAACATTAGTAATAAGCGCTTGCTTGGATATACAGATACTTTAAAAGAGAATAACCTAAAAGTAAATAAGCAATTTATTATTCATTGCGATTTTAACCAGGATTATGCTTACGAAGCCACGAAAGAACTACTGGCTATGAAAAACAGACCAGATGCTATCTTTACTATAAGTGACAGAATGGCCATAGGAGCCATGCTTGCAATAAAAGAGAAAGGTTTACGAATGCCGGAGGATATAGGCCTCGTAGGCTTTAATAATGAGCCCATCACCAATCTTGTAACCCCCAAGATTACAAGTATAGAAATGTTTGCTTTTGAAATGGGGAAGACTGCAGCAAAAATTTTTATTGAAAGACTACACAGCACAGAGGATATGAGCGGCGAAGAAATTGTGATGCAGCCTAAGTTGGTAGTGAGAGAGTCAAGTAAAAGGTTTATTACATAATAGTACTTAAGCCCGTCAAGATTTTGGGCAGGAAAGGGATTAAAGATAATTGGTATGCAAACGGACCATAAACAAATATTAAAAAAACAGAAATAACATGAAGAAAATATTTTTACTCGGCGTAATGCTGAGTGCATTTTTTACAGCGCTATGTAAAGATATAGTTGTAAAAAATGCTACAGAGCTAAAAGCTGCTAACAATAATGCCCAGCCCGGCGATAATATTATTCTTTCTGATGGGGTTTGGGATAATGTGAAAATGGATTTTACCTGTAAAGGCACAGCGAGTGCTCCAATTATAGTAAAAGCAGAAAACGTAGGGAAAGTGTTTATTCAAGGTAAAAGTTATTTGAGACTTGGAGGAGAATATATCACAGTGCGAGGCCTGATTTTTACGAAAGGACAAGCAGCGAGCGGCGATGTGTGGGAATTCAGATCCGGGAAAAAGTACGGCAACAATTGCAGGATAACACAATGCAAAATTGATGGATTTAATAATGCCGATAAGTTTGATGAAAATTACTGGATTGCTTTTTATGGCAAGCAAAACAGGCTGGATCACAACACCTTTTTAAATAAAACAAACATAGGAGTATTACTCGCTGTGGTGCTTACAGATGATGCTTGTCGACTAAATGATCACAACATTGATAGTAATTATTTTGGCATAAGAAAACCACTGGGCAGTAATGGTGGGGAAATGATAAGAATAGGCGTATCACAGCATTGCGAGTTTTACAGCAACACCGTGGTAAAAGATAATTTATTTGAAAACTGCGATGGAGAAACAGAAATCATTTCTGTAAAGTCTTGCGGCAATGCCATCAGAAATAATGTTTTTAGAGAATGCCAGGGGGCAGTAGTGCTGCGCCATGGCAATAATAATACAATAGAAGGAAATGTTTTTCTTGGTAATGGAAAGCTGGGTACCGGTGGGGTGAGGGTTATCAATGAAGGGAATTGGGTGGTAAATAATTTCTTTAGCAATTGCCGCGGATTAGATTTTCGTTCGCCACTTTCTGTTATGAATGGGGTGCCCAATTCGCCTGCAAACAGATACCTGCCGGTAAGAGATGCGGTAATAGCTAATAATACTTATTTTAATTGTACCTCTTTTTCTCTTGGAGAAGGCGCAGACACGGAGAGAAGCATGCAGCCAAAAAATGTGTTCATTTTTAATAACCTTTTTTATAACGACGTAGATACAACGCTACTGCACACCTACAGCAATATGGATAGTGTCTTTCTATCGCATAATGTAATCAGTAAAAAGTATAATATGCCTTCGCTTCCTGGTTTTACATCAGACTACATTCGGTTGCAGCCCTTTGCTGGTAAGTTTATACCTACCACTACATCTAGTGCGCCGGTTTCATTTCTGCCAGATTATTATTTGAAAATGCAGGATAGCAGATTGCGGACGCCCCTAAGCCCGGTTGCCGGTACTTCGCTTAAGAAAAAGATGCAAGGTATGGTTGATAATAGTTGGATGATGGGAATGACCGCTGAAAAAAAACCAACTGTAGAAGGAAATACTTTTAAGGTAAAAAGGCAAAACTGTAAGAATGAGGAGGAGTTAAGAGCTGCACTTTTAACGCCAGACAGAGTTGATATTATGCTTACTGGAAAATCATACAGCCTCTCTGCCCCATTGCTCACAAATGGTTATAAAACTATTTCCAGCAAAGGCCTCATCAAATTAACTTCGAAAGAAGAACTTCCTAATGCTTTCACCATGCAAGAAAATGGTAATTTGATTTTGATGAATTTTAATGCTGAATTGGATGGTTTAAATGTAAAGAATTTCATTAGCACAAAAGATAAAGGAAATGTTATTCACTATTCTATAAGTGCTGTAAGATCTTCTTTTTCTGGCCTGAAAGCTAATAGTTTTTTTCTTGCCGAAGAGTCTTCTTATGCTGATAAAATCCTGATTAATAACGTAATCTTCCGCAACAATAAAGCAAATCTTTTTGTATTAAAAGATGAGAAGACGGATAAAGGCTATTACAATGTAGAATTAATGAGAATTGAAAATTGTATCATCGAAAATCAAAAAGGATACCTGGCAAATCTGTACAGAGGAGGCAATGACGAAAGTACCATGGGGCCGAAAGTGTTCTTTACAAATAATAAGATCACCGATGCTGATGCTGATGCTCCGCTTTTAAGATTCTACGGTGTACAATATTCATTGCTCCAAAATAATTTCTTTAAAAATAGCAATACCAATGGCGCTATCGTACAATATGAAGACGTAGTACGGGGTGATCATGAACAAAAGAACAACAGTATAATTAACTCGGGAAAAATTATAGACAATAAATTTGTCACTAACTTAAAATAAAAACAAGAATGAAAGTTATTCATCAGGTACATCCGCAGGATTTTGTAAAGTACAACACAGAACAAATCAGAGATAAATTCCTCCTCGAAAATCTTGTAGAATCAGATGCCATTAATGCTGTATACACACATTACGACCGTATGGTAGTAGGTGCAGCCACTCCAAAAAACAAGGCGCTTTCCCTGGGAACTTATGACGCACTTAAAAGCGAAAACTTTCTTGATCGTAGAGAAATAGGAATTATCAACATAGGAGTAACAGGAAATATTTCTGTAGATGGCGAATCGTTTACTTTAGACAAACTAGACTGTCTTTATGTAGGTAAAGGGAAAAAGGAAGTCACGTTTTCTGCTGCAGCAAGCGGCGATACTAAGTACATTTTCTTCTCTTGCCCTGCTCATGCGGCGCATCCTACTCAGCTTATGAAAGCAACAGATGCTACGCCTGCAGAAATGGGAAGCAGCGAAACGGCGAATCATCGCACGATAAACAAATATGTACACCCTGACGGATTGCAGAGTTGCCAGTTAATGCTGGGCGTAACTAACTTTAAGCCGGGAAGTATCTGGAATACAATGGCGCCCCATCTTCACGATAGAAGAATGGAAGCATACTTCTATTTTGACTTACCGGAAGATCAGAGAGTAGTTCATTTTATGGGCGAAACCCACGAAACCCGTCACTTGTTCTTAAATAATGAGCAAGGAATCGTATCCCCATCCTGGAGCATACACAGCGGTGTAGGAACCGCAGCTTATTCTTTTATCTGGGCTATGGCAGGAGAGAATGCAAGCTTTGCAGACATGGACGCGGTAGATATAAAAACCCTTAAATAATTTTTAAACTAAGATAGTATGTTGGATTTTAGAACAGAAAATAAAGTTGCGCTTGTTACCGGTTGCAGCCGCGGTATAGGTATGGCCATAGCGATAGAACTTGCTAACAGTGGTGCAGACATTATAGGCGTAAGCAATCAAATGCCAGAAAGCGGCAGTGATGTGCAGAAAGCAGTGGAAGCCGCAGGTAGAAAATTTTATCCCTACTCTGCAGACTATACTAATCGTGATTCTCTTTATGCCTTCATCAACAAAGTAAAAGAAGAACATAAAAAAATAGATATCCTCATTAATAATGCCGGCCACATTATGCGTAAGCCTGCTGCCGAGCATCCGGACGAATACTGGGATATGATTATAGACATAAACCTGAATGCACAATTTATTCTCACCAGAGAAATAGGAAAAATGATGCTGGAGCAGAAGTACGGCAAGATTGTATTTACTTGCAGTCTCCTCAGCTTCCAGGGTGGAGTAAATGTGCCGGGATACGCAGCCAGCAAGGGTGCCATAAGTTCTTTGCTGAAAGCATTTGCTAATGAGTGGGCGCAACATGGCATCACCGTAAATGGTGTAGCCCCGGGCTATATAGCTACAGACAATACCACTGACCTACGCAACGATCCTGACCGCAGCGCCGCCATATTATCCCGCATACCAGCAAACCGATGGGGTAGTGTAGATGACCTTACCGGTGCATTTGTA
This sequence comes from Ferruginibacter sp., assembly GCA_037968795.1. GTDB lineage: Bacteria > Bacteroidota > Bacteroidia > Chitinophagales > Chitinophagaceae > Ferruginibacter. The sequence goes on along the minus strand of JBBKWE010000095.1, from coordinate 203 downwards.
TTCTTATCTTCTCCGGCGAGTGATTATATAAATGGAACGATTTTGACTGTGGATGGCGGATGGATGGGGAGGTAGAATAATGATTAATTATTATGGGTTAATGATTAATTTTTAACTCTGAAAGTTTTGGGAAAAGAGCTCCTGCAATTTATTTTGTGGGGGCTTTTTATGCATGGGTGAAAAGGAGATTTAGATTACAGCAA
>JBBKWE010000094.1:0-16036 GCA_037968795.1 Ferruginibacter sp. | reverse complement strand
CAGGATGCTTTGATGTATTCAGTTGGTTTTGCTCAGAACATTTCTAGGGCCAAAGCATTACCACCTCCACCACCACCAGTTCCCGTTATATTAGACAGAGACAATGACGGTGTAAATGACGATGTAGATCGTTGTCCTGATGTTGCTGGTCTGGCTGCTCTACAAGGTTGTCCTGACAAAGATGGTGACGGTATCGCTGATATGGATGATCAGTGTCCAGACAAAGCTGGAACTGCAGAATACAAAGGCTGTCCTGTACCAGATACTGATGGTGATGGTATCAATGATAAAGAAGATAAATGTCCTACTGTAAAAGGTGTTGCACGTTTTCAGGGTTGTCCTGTTCCAGATTCTGACGGAGATGGTGTAAATGACGAAGAAGATAAGTGTCCTAGCCGTCCTGGTCCTGCAAGTAACCAAGGTTGTCCTGAGATTGCTAAAGAAGTAATTGAGAAAGTAAATTTTGCTGCTAAGAATGTATTCTTTAGCACCGGAAGTTTCAAATTGCTTTCTAAGTCCAATGCTTCTCTTAACAGCGTAGCAGATCTTATGAAAGCTGACCAATCTCTAATGCTTGATATAGATGGTCACACTGACTCACAAGGTAGCGATGAACTTAATCAAACACTTTCTGAGAACCGTGCAAAATCTGTAAGAGATTATTTAATTTCTCGCGGTGTAGATGGTAGCAGACTAGTAAGCACAGGTTATGGTGAAGCCAAGCCAGTTGCTGACAATGCTACTGCTGCAGGAAGAGCACTGAATAGAAGAACTGAAATGACTGTTAGAAACTTCTAATAATCATTCCCGATAATAATAAAAAACCCGCTTCGTGAGAAGCGGGTTTTTTTATTGTGTTACTCCCTAATTATCTTGCGGCGCGGGCAACAAGATGCCCCACCTGTTTGTTGATGAGTAGGAGGAGTGCATTTATAATTGGCGCAGGGTTTTAAAGTGTTGCCAAACTTTCAAAGCTTTAATCGCCTAATTAAAGGCTGATTATCTCGGCGACAATTTTAGTGTACTGAGTAGGAATATTATATAGTAATTAAAAAATTACTATTGTAATTTTGCAAAAAATTGAAAAGAATGAATGCAGAAATAGCAACAATTATTGAGCAGGAGCAGAACAATAGATTAAGAGCAATTGCCATAAAAGTGAAGGAAGAAAAAAGGATAACAGAGCAGGAAGGACTTCTTTTATTTGAAGAAGCAAGTTTGCCATTTGTAGGAGCACTGGCAAATCACATTAGAGAAAGGCTGCATGGCGATATAACATACTTCAATAGAAATTTCCATATTGAGCCAACTAACGTGTGTGTGTTTAGTTGTAAATTTTGCAGTTACAGCCGGCTGTATGCACATAGGGACGAAGGTTGGGAATTATCTATTGACCAAATGGTAGATATCGTAAAATCTTATGACGGCAAACCTATTACAGAAGTACACATTGTAGGTGGTGTGCATCCCAAAATGAACCTGGATTATTTTATTGAATTATTACAAAAAATAAAAGCCCACCGACCAGATTTACATGTAAAAGGATTTACAGCAGTAGAACTGGATTACATGTTCAGGAAGGCAAAAGTATCTGTAGAAGTAGGAATGAAAATGTTGCAAGATGCAGGATTGGAATCACTTCCTGGCGGAGGAGCAGAGATATTCCATGAGGATATAAGAAAAGAAATTGCCGCAGATAAAGTTACGGGAGAAGGCTGGCTGCAAATACATAAAGCTGCCCATGATCTGGGAATGAAAAGTAATGCTACCATGCTGTACGGCCATATAGAAAAGTATGAGCATCGGATACATCATATGCAGGCTTTGAGAGATCTGCAGGACAGAACACGAGGTTTTAATACGTTTATTCCGCTGAAATTTCGGAATGCTAATAACGATATGAGTTATGTGTCTGAGTCTACACTGGTAGAAGATATGCGTATGTATGCCATAGCAAGAATATACCTTGATAATTTTCCGCATCTAAAAGCCTATTGGCCTATGCTTGGCAGGCAGAGTGCTCAATTATCTATGGCATTTGGGGTAAATGACCTGGACGGAACGATTGATGATAGCACAAAAATATACTCCATGGCAGGAAGCGAAGAGCAGTCTCCTACGCTCACTACAGAGGAGCTCGTAGTACTTATACAACAGGGTAAGCGCAAACCTGTAGAGCGAGATACTTTGTATAATGTTATAAAGGATTATTCCCTTGAGGCGAGCGAACTCGAACCGGCTTATTAATGGAAAAAGTCATACCCTTTGTTTGAAATTTATTGAATCGCATACCGCAAAAGTTATATCTTACCGCCCCAAGACTTTTATTTAAACAAAGCCTGCTATATGAGTTTAAAACTTAGACTGATTGTCCTCAATTTTTTGCAATTTTTTGTGTGGGGAAGTTATCTCACATCTCTGGGTAGCTACATGTATGTGACCCTGGGTTTTAAAGGAGAGCAAATAGGGACTATTTTTCTCACTCTAGGTATTGCTTCTATATTTATGCCTGCTATTCTAGGAATGTTAGCAGACAGATTTATTAATTCGGAAAGACTTCTTGGTCTGTGTCACCTCGCCGGTGCTGGGGCTCTTTACTATGCTTCTACAGTGAGTGACCCCTCAGTTATGTTTTGGGCCATGCTTTTTGTTTGTGCATTCTATATGCCTACAATCTCTCTTGATAACACAGTTTCTTACTATACTTTAAAAGAAAACGGTCTTGATCCGCAGGTATCTTTTCCGCCTATAAGGGTGTGGGGTACAATAGGGTTTATATGTGCAATGTGGTTTGTTGATATCATGCACTGGACCCTCACCAGCACACAACTTATTTTTGCTGCCGGGGCTTCAATTGTTATGGGCTTATATTCTTTGAGTATGCCTGCTTGCCCGCCACCCCGGACACAGCAGAAAAAATCACTCGCTTCTGCAATGGGGCTCGATGCGTTAGTACTATTTAAAGATCGCAAAATGGCTATATTTCTCGTTTTCTCTATATTTTTAGGAGCTGCTTTACAGGTAACTAATCAATGGGGGGTATCCTTTTTAGATCATTTTAAAAGCAATCCTTTATACACAAATAGTTTTGGCGTAAAATATCCTAATATTCTTGTTTCCATTTCCCAGATCTCAGAGACCGTATTTATCATCACCATACCGTTCTTTCTTAAAAAATTCGGAATCAAGAAAGTAATGCTCATGAGCATGTTTGCTTGGGTATTACGTTTTGCCTTATTCGGGATAGGTAATCCAGGAACTGGTTTGTTTTTTCTTGTACTTTCTATGATCGTATATGGTATGGCATTTGACTTTTTCAATATTTCGGGTTCTCTATTCGTAGAAAAAGAAACCTCCCCTAATATCAGAGGAAGTGCACAAGGCTTGTTTATGATGTTTACTAATGGGATAGGAGCCATGATAGGCAGCTATGGCAGCGGTTGGTTAGTACAAAGATTTACAGTTAATGACGTTACTGCCTGGAATGAGGTTTGGTATATATTTGCAGGCTATGCATTGGTAATCGCTATTCTCTTTGCTATTATTTTTAAATATAAACATAAAGTAGGTGAAGATGAACTTGTCGTAGTCTCGCACTAATTATTTTTCATTTTAGGAAGAGCCTGTAATCTGCAATTTCCTGATTAAAATTGAATAGTGATTCAAAAAAAATATATTTCATATCCTAATTTCCCTTACTTTTGCACACAATTATAAAAGATAAAACATAGCGTTTTAGTAAAAAACACAATTAAATGTCGCATTTAACACTAGAAAGAAAGCAAAATTTATTTGCAGAATTTGGAGGCTCCGCCTCTAACACAGGGTCTATTGAAGGCCAGGTAGCGCATCTTACAGAGCGCATCAATCACATATCAATGCACCTTAAGACCAATAAGAAGGACTTTTCTTCTCAGCGTGGCCTTATGATGATGGTAGGACAGCGCAAACGCTTACTTACTTACCTAAGCAAACACAATCTTACCGGTTATCGTGCCCTTATTGAAAAATTAGGTCTACGTAAATAAAATAACCGCATGCATAATTAAAATTCTCCCAACTGTTTCTATGCCGTTGGGATTATTTTGTTATAGCTATATACAATTACAAGTGCCGCAGCTTGCCATTTCATTCTTGTGCGCACACAAAAAAAAATTATATGTCTTCAATATTTAATCCCAAGTCTGTAACCTTTGGTATAGGAGAGGGAAGAGAAGTAACAATACAAACGGGCAAGATGGCTCGCCAGGCCGATGGTTCTGTGACGGTACAGCTAGGAAATTGCGTACTACTTGCTACCGTTGTAGCCAACAAAGAACCAAGAGCCGGACAAAGCTTTTTTCCGTTATCTGTTGATTATCAAGAGAAGTTTGCCAGTAACGGTAGAGTGCCGGGTTCATTCTTTAAAAGAGAAGCTCGTCTTAATGATTACGAAATTCTTACCTCTCGCCTGGTAGATAGAGCACTTCGTCCACTTTTCCCTGATGATTACCTCTGTGATGTGCAGGTACTTATTTCGCTTATAAGTAGCGATGATGAAGTAATGCCGGATGCAATGGCTTGCCTTGCAGCTTCTGCAGCATTAGCTGTTAGCGATATTCCCATCCAGGACATTATTTCTGAAGTAAGAGTAGGAAGAGTAAACGGAGAGATGGTAGTAAATCCTACCCGCTCACAACTAGCTAGTTCTGATCTCGAATTTATTATAGCCGCTACCAAGGATAATATTATGATGGTAGAGGGAGAAGCGAACGAGTGCCAGGAAGAGGATCTTATTAAGGCAATAGAAATAGCGCACGAGGCTATTAAAGTACAAGTAAAAGCACAAGAAGACCTTAGAGAACAACTAGGCAATCCAGCTAAGAGAGAATATACTAAGCCTTACCGCAATGAAGAGCTTAATCAAAAGATTACAGCTTTCACAGCAGACAAGGTTCTAGAGATAGCTAAAACTAAGACAGCTAAGCACGATAGAATAGACGCTATAAAAGAGCTGGGAGAAGAATTGAAAGCGCACCTGGGCGAAGAAATGGAAGATGAGGACAAAGCTTTAATTGGTCACTACTATCACGATGTACAAAAAGACGTTATCCGTAAAATGGTTCTTACAGATCGCAAACGTCTTGATGGTAGAAATACAGATGAAGTACGTGCGTTGGAAATGGAAACTTCGCCAATTCCTACTCCTCACGGCTCTGCATTGTTTACCCGTGGAGAAACACAATCGCTTACTTCTGTAACATTAGGAACGAAACTAGATGAGTTGCTGGTAGAGTCTGCTAATTCATCAGCTTACACAAACTTCTTCTTGCATTACAACTTTCCGCCATTTAGCACTGGAGAGGTAAAAATGATGCGTGGCGTAGGTCGCAGAGAAGTAGGACATGGTAATCTTGCTATGCGTTCATTAAAAAAGATGATGCCGGGCAATGAGTATCCTTATACGGTAAGAGTAGTAAGTGATATACTGGAAAGTAATGGTAGTTCTTCTATGGCTACAGTTTGCGCAGGTTCGCTTGCGCTTATGGATGCCGGCGTTCCTATTAAAAAGCACGTAAGTGGTGTAGCAATGGGTTTGATCGCAGAAGGTGACCAATTTGCTATTCTTACAGATATACTAGGCGATGAAGATCACCTGGGCGATATGGATTTTAAAGTTACAGGTACAAAAGATGGTATCTGTGGTGTACAAATGGATATAAAAGTAGACGGTCTTTCCATGGACGTTCTTCGCCAGGCACTGGCACAGGCAAAAACAGGAAGAATGCATATTCTTGATGTCATGTATGCGTGCTTCCCTGAGGCACGTGCGGAAGTGAAGCCTCATGCTCCACGCATGGTGAAAATCATAATAGACAAAGAATATATTGGTGCTGTGATAGGGCCAGGTGGTAAAGTTATACAAGAAATACAGAGAGAAACAGGTGCTACAATCAATATCGAAGAAGTCGACAACCATGGAGAAGTAAGCATCTTTAGTAAAGAGAAAGCGAGTCTGGATAAAGCACTAGAGTGGATCAATGGATTAGTAGCTACACCAGTTGTAGGAGAGACTTACGAGGGGACAATAAAGAGTATAAAAGACTTTGGTGCCTTTGTAGAATTCCTTCCGAAGAAAGAAGGACTACTACACATAAGCGAGATAAGCTGGAAGCGTCTTGAAAACATGGACGGTATCTTTACAGAAGGCGATAAAGTAAAAGTAAAATTACTGGAAGTAGACCAACGTACTGGTAAGTTTAAGCTGAGTCGCAAAGCGCTTATGCCTCGCCCGGAAAGAGAAGAGCAGAACAGACCTTCTTAAAATTTTTCTTCATAATCATATTCTATCCGTAGTGAGAAATTGCTACGGATTTTTTTTAAAGGCTAATACGATGCAACCCATGCAATCCTCCATCCTGGTTACTGTAAACAACTGCACACCCGAAGAGCGAGATATCCTCCTCGCTAAAATGAGTGTAATGGGGTACGACAGCTTTGAAGAAATAGGAGAGGACACATTGGTTGCCAGTATATTAGATGATAAGTACGAAGAATCTTTTGTAAATGAACTACAGCGGTCATGCACTAAGCAAAAATTTTCAATTTCCAGAATTTCTCCTAAAAACTGGAATGAAGAATGGGAAAAATCTTTTGAGCCTATTGTGGTAGATGATAAAGTAGGCATCAGGGCAAATTTTCATCCGGCAAATGAATCTGTACAATATGATCTTGTCATTACGCCTAAGATGAGTTTCGGCACCGGGCACCATGCAACAACGCATATGATGGTGGCGCTTATGCAAGAGGTTGATTTTTTAAATAAGAGTGTTTTTGACTTTGGAACCGGAACCGGAGTTTTAGCCATTCTTGCTGAAAAAATGGGTGCTTCAATGGTTGTGGCAATAGATAATGACGGCTGGAGTGTGACCAATACAGAAGAAAATATTATTGCAAATTATTGTAATAGAGTAAAAGTATCAGAAGCCGAAAAAATTCCTAGTGGCTCAAAAGCTGAAATCGTATTAGCTAATATTACGCTTAATGTGATAACAGAGCATCTTTCCTCCATAAGTGCTATCCTTCCTTTACAAGGAAAATTATTCTGTAGCGGGGTCTTGCTGGCAGATAAAGATCAACTGGAATCTGCTCTACGATTACATCATTTTAAGGTAGACCTGTCTGCCGAAAGAAACGGTTGGATAGCCTGCCTCTGTACAAAAAAGGAATAATAGAATAAGGCATAGAATAATTTAACCAATAATTAATTCCTTATTTTTGTCTACCTCTAACTTAAGTGAACCAATGATATGAAGGAACTCATTTTCATAATAATTGCCTACCTCATAGGGTCTATTCCTACGGCGCTTCTTGTAAGTCGCCGATTCTTTGGTATTGATATCAGAGATTATGGAAGCGGCAATATGGGTGCTACCAATACTTTTAGGGTGTTGGGAAATCAGTTTGGCATTATGGTGATGGTTTTTGACATGATAAAAGGCATGCTGGCCGTAGGCTTATTTAATTTCTTTCCTTATTACTTATTGCACGAAATTGCTCGAACAGATCTTATGGTATGCCTGGGACTGGCAGCAGTTGTGGGGCACGTATTTCCTGTATTTGCGCAGTTCAAAGGTGGAAAAGGAGTGGCTACTTTATTTGGAATGCTACTGGCTATTCAGCCTACGATAGCGATAAGTTGCGTCTGCGTATTTCTGTGCGTTCTCTTTCTTACAAGGTGGGTTTCTCTCAGCTCTATTTTGGCAGCAGTTATGCTGCCCATTTGTGTGCTTTGGATCTGGAACGATGATGTTATTCTATATAGGGTTTTTGCCGTTTTGGTTGCAATTATGGTAGTGGCTACCCATCAGAAAAACATTAGCCGTATCGTTCGGGGAGAAGAAAGTAGAGTCCCTCTCTTCAAAAGCAGAGACAAGAAGAAATCGTAATTATAAGTTACAAAGCAATATTCTTCAGGTTTTGGTATGCCAATTGTTATTACCTTCTAAAACAAAACCTAAAAACCATGAAGAAATATCTATTAATTCTTTTAGCAGCTCCTTTGTTGTTAAGCAATTGCTCCCAAAATGCTATAACTGGCAGGAGTCAATTAAAACTTTTTCCAGAATCCACATTACAGCAGGAAGCAATTCAGCAATATCAATCATTTCTTAGCCAGAGCAAAGTAGTGAGCGCTACAAATAGCCGCGATGCAGAAATGGTAAAGCGGGCAGGTACAAGAATAGCACAAGCTATAACCAGTTACTACAAGAGCAAAGGGCTTACTAATGAATTAGATGGATATAAGTGGGAGTTTAATCTGGTAAATGATAATCAAGCAAATGCATGGTGTATGCCTGGCGGAAAAGTGGTAGTATACAGCGGTTTGCTTCCCATCACTCAAAATGAGGCAGCCCTTGCAATCGTTATGGGCCACGAAATTACACACGCAGTAGCGCATCATGGTAATGAGCGGATGAGCGAAGGAGCACTTGCACAGGGTTTGCAGGTAGCTGGGAATATATTTACTTCTAATAAGCCACAGGCAAATGCCCTTTTCAATAATATTTACGGACCTACCGCTCAGCTTGGAGTATTATTGCCTAATGGTAGAAAGCAGGAATTGGAAGCAGATCGGTATGGTTTAATATTCGCCGCTATTGCCGGTTACAACCCTCAGGAAGCGGTTGCCTTTTGGCAGCGTATGGCTGCGGCTAGCAACGGACAAAAACCACCTGAGTTTTTATCCTCTCACCCTTCAGATGCAAATAGAATAGAGCAGATAAAAAAGTATTTACCAGAAGCTATGAAGTATTATAAGCCAATGAAGAAATAAGCAATAACGATTTAATAAATTAAAAAATCTCCCGGCTTGGGAGATTTTTTTTTATTTTATCAATGGCTACAGCCAAGCAAAAAAACATATAATATGGCTTATAACTCAGCTATACAGCAGGTTAAGTTAATCCACTGCAGTTTTAAAATGGCAGTTAAATAAGCCTAAGTGCCATTGCAAAGAAAGTAACATTAAAAGGTAGAATCATGGAGCAATATCCACCGGCTACTGCGTACACGCCAAAGAAAGCAATTACAGATAAAAGGAAAAGAATCCAATACTTTCCGGTAGATGTTTTATTGTCGGCCATGCTTATCTTTTTTTTGCAAATATAAGTAAGCTCTATAAATGATTATCTATTTAACTCCTATTATTTTTCATTCCCGCACTATTGTACTATTCTACTTAAATTGCGACTTTTAGCCACAAAAATGATGGAATGATTTTAAGGTTTTTTATTACATATCACACTACCTACGGGAAAGAGCTGCAAATATATCTGGCCAAGAAGAGGAAGAATGATATTGTAGATCATGTTTATATTCCAATGGAGTATACGCAGAATGACAGGTGGATGGCAACCTTAGATACAGAAGAAGATGGATACAAGAACGTCTCCGCCATAACCTATACCTATCAGTTAAAGGAACATGATACTGTTCTGGATTCTCTGGATAGAGAAATGACAATTAACCTGAAAAAGTACAAAGGCGAGGATCTTATTGTGGTAGACGAGTGGGTAAGAGAGCAAGCTGCAGCCTCTTTATTTTCTACAAAACCTTTTGAGACCCTTAAAGCCTTGCCAAAAGAGAATAGCAAAAAGAAATTTTCTGCAGGAAAGCAAGTAAGCCATATCATAAAAATATCTGCTACTGGCTATAAGCCTGGGTTGGTTCCCTGCATAGTGGGTGCCGGCAAGAAACTAGGATCCTGGGAAGAAGGCGAAGTGGTTTTTCCAGATTTTATAGGTGGGCAATGGGTGGCTAGCTTACAGCTACACAAAGAAAGTTTTCCGCTTGAATATAAAATTGCCTTGTTTGACCATAATTCTGAAAAAGTAGTAGCTTATGAGGCCGGAGATAACAGAAAGCTACTAGCCACAGAAAACAAAGATAGTACTCAACTTATTCAAATTATAAGTCCCGTGCATTCTTTTGCATGGAAGGGAACCGGGCTCAATGTGCAATTGAGCTCCATAAAGACAAATAGTAGTTGGGGAGTGGGCGACTTTACAGACTTACGATTACTTACAGACTGGGCAGCCTCTATGGATATTAAAATGCTGCAATTACTTCCTGTAAATGACACTACAGCCACGCATACAGCGAAAGATTCTTATCCTTACTCTGCGGTATCTGCTTTTGCCTTACATCCTGCATTTTTAAACGTAGAGAAACTAGCAAAGTCTTTTTCTGTAGAAGTACCGGAAACTGTATTGGAGGAAATAGCAGTACTGAATGATAAGGAAACTTTTGACTACGAATCAGTAATTCTAATTAAAGAAGAATTAATTAAAAAGATTTTTGAAAAAGAGAAGCAGTTTTTTATAGACGATCTGGATTGGTTTGAGTTTTTTGATCTTCACCGGGAGTGGTTGCAACCTTATGCGGCCTTTTGCTACCTCCGGGATAAATATAAAACAGTAGACAGTACACAGTGGGAAGATTACAGTGTATATGATGAAGGGGCTATCCAGGAGCTTGTTTCTCCTCAGAGTGCGGCTTACGATGAAATAGGCTTGCACTACTTCACGCAGTATCATTTGCACCTACAGCTAAAAGACGCAAGTGTATACGCACACAAAAAAGGAATTATTTTAAAGGCTGACCTTCCCATAGGCGTAGGAAGGCATAGTGTAGATACGTGGGTACACCCCCATCTCTTCAAAATGGAAATGCAAGCTGGCGCACCGCCCGATGCTTTTGCGGTAAATGGACAGAACTGGAGTTTTCCTACCTATAACTGGGAAGTAATGAGGGAAGACAACCATGCCTGGTGGCGTAAGAGAATGGAGCAGCTAAGCACTTACTTTGATGCCGTTCGTATAGACCATGTACTTGGTTTTTTTAGAATTTGGAGTATCCCCACCAGTGCAGTGCAGGGCATACTAGGGCATTTTGTACCTGCTATTCCATTGTCTGCAACAGAGCTTGTAGAGCACGGCATCCACTTTAATGAACAGCGACTCTGCAATCCTTATATTACAGAAGAAATCCTCCACAATCTTTTTAATGAAAAAACATCATGGGTAAAAGAAACATTTCTTGACGGACATATTTTCAAATCAGCGTATAAGACGCAGAGAGCTATAGAAGCCTATTTTGAAAATAACCCGGGAGAAGAGTGGGTGAAGGATAAGCTCTATGACCTGCTTGCAGACGTTATTCTATTACCTACTGATCAGGCTTATTACTATCACATTAGAATAAACATCTTTGCCACCCGCTCCTTCCAGGAATTGCCGGAGCAGCAAAGACATGCACTGGATAAACTATACAGCGTATATTTCTTTGAGCGGCAAAACGACCTCTGGCGCAGAGAAGGTATTGTGAAACTACAGGCACTCGTAATGGCTAGCAACAATATGCTACTATGCGGAGAGGACCTCGGAATGGTGCCCGATTTCGTGCCTGCCGTGCTACAACAAATGCAAATACTATCGCTACAGGTAGAGCGCATGCCTAAGAAGAATACAGAAAGCTTCTCTCCTCCACAATGTTCTATTTACGAAAGTGTAGTAACGCCCTCTACACACGATATGAGTACGATGAGAGAGTGGTGGGAAGAAGACAGGGAAATGTCTGAAAAATACTACCATGATCTTCTCCACGAATATGGAGCAGCGCCTTACTTTGCAGAACCATGGCTATGTAAAAAGATAATCGAAAAACATTTAGAATCTCCAGCCATGTGGTCGGTATTTTTATTACAAGACTTACTCAGTATCTCTGCCAGTATAAGGAAAGAAGACCCCACAACAGAACGGATAAATATACCTGCAGATCCCGCTCATGTTTGGAATTACAGAATGCACTGCACAGTAGAAGAACTTATAGAGAATACAGAGTTTACCAGGGAGCTGCATGCAATGATAGAAGCGGCTGGCAGGAATTAAGATTTTGGATATTTTAGATATCGTTCTGTTGAATAGTAGCGACCACGCCTAGGCACGCTTAGCAGTGGCCGAGGCATGGTCGCCGGCCAGCCGACGAGTTAAGGCATGCTCTTGCGCCTTACCAGACGGCAAGGCCATGGCCTCTAGAGCAGCCGACGAAGGTTCGCCTTAAAGTGTCAGGTCTGAGACCGCAGCATAGTACATATTATATCTCTAAGTTTCTGAGTAAGCTCCACTAAATAAAACAGATAAAAAAACCAATGCCTTTAAAAGTCAGTTATCGTAAAGTTTCCCTTCCTTTTATTCATCCTTTTACAATTTCTAAAGGAACCAAAACACATCAACCTACATTTCTGGTATGCCTTGAATTTATGGGGCATAAAGGGTATGGCGAAGCACCTGCCATTGCTTATTACAATATTACTGTAGATAAAATGGAGACAGATTTGCTGCAGAAAAAGAGATTTATAGAGCAGTTTGCCTTTAGTGATCCTGAGCGGTATTGGCATTACCTGCACCACCTTCTTCCTCAAAACCCTTTTCTTGTGTGCGCCATCGATATGGCAGCCTGGGATCTCTATGCAAAAATGAAGCGTAAAAGCCTGATGGAAATCTGGAAGCTCTCGCCGGAAAATATTCCCCTCACAGATTATACGATAGGAATAGATAGTGCCGAAAATATGATTGCCAAGATGCAACAAATACCCTGGCCTATATACAAAGTGAAAGTAGGTGATAGCCCGGAAGATATAGAAAGGGTAGCGGCAATTAGGAAAGCCAATAAAAAGGCTGTAATTAGAGTTGATGCCAATGGAGGCTGGAGCCTTGATGAAGCCGTCGAGAAAATTCATCAGTTGAAGGCACTAAATGTAGAACTGGTAGAAGAGCCGCTGGCTAAAGACAATTTTGAAGGAATGAAAATGCTTTTTTCTAAAAGCGAACTGCCTCTTATCGCAGATGAGAGCTGCGTGATAGAAACAGATATAGCCATCTGCTCGGAGTATTTCCACGGAGTAAATATAAAACTGACTAAATGCTCAGGCATCACTCCCGCACGCCGGATGATAGCAGAAGCGAAGAAACGTGGAATGAAGGTAATGCTTGGCTGTATGAATGAATCATCTGTAGGCACCGCTGCGCTGGTGCAACTTGCTGCCTTAGTCAATTATCTTGACGCCGATGGGCCACTACTTCTCGCAGAGGACATTGCCACCGGGCTGCAGTTTGAAAACGGTAAGATAAATATTCCAGCTGCACCTGGGTTAGGAATGGCCATAACAGAGCCTGAGCTGTTTATCTAGAAAATCGTTATCAACTCTAAAAGGATTTAAAAGCTTTATAGGATATTCACTTTTTGCTGGTAATTAAATCCTATAAAAAACCTCTATCTTCAAAAAAATATTATCTAAACAATGACCCAGTTATCTCGCAAAAAAGTCCTTTTCATAGACAGAGACGGAACCATAATAAAGGAGGCACCACCCACTTATCAGCTAGACTGTTTTAATAAGCTTGAGTTCTATCCTGAAGTATTTCGTTATTTAGGTAAGATAGCAAGAGAGTTTGATTATGAGCTTGTTATAGTTACAAATCAAGACGGTCTGGGAACAGAAGCATACCCCGAAAAAGATTTCTGGCCTGTGCATGAGTTTGTAATGACCGCTATGCAAAATGAAGGGGTTCACTTCGCAAAGACCTTTATTGACCGCACTTTCCCCGCAGATAATGCACCAAGTCGCAAACCGGGCACTGCCATGCTCACAGAATATATGAACGAGGAGCAGTATGACCTGGCGCACTCTTATGTGATAGGAGATAGGCTTACAGATATAGAACTGGCAAAAAACCTAGGTTGCAAAGGCATTTGGCTCAATGTAGATGAGGCACTTGGGGCCAATGAAATTGATTCCAAAGAAAAAGAGTTGAAACAGTCCTCTATTGATTTAACTACTGAAAGCTGGAAGGATATTTATGATTACTTGAGTGGGTTGGATTAAAACTAGACTTCTATCTAAGACTCATGCAATATCCTGCTACCAATCTATGTAATGCAGTACCTTTGCAGCCCAAATTACAATTGCATTGCAATAATGCAATTGAATATGCTGAAAAACATGCTTGCAGTTGTAAGCACTGCAGGCAATTTAATAGAAAAGAAGACAAAGTGAAATACGAAAAAGAGATAAACAGGAGAAAGACCTTTGCAATAATAAGTCACCCCGATGCTGGTAAAACTACGCTCACAGAGAAATTTCTCCTTTTTGGGGGAGCTATACAGACCGCAGGTGCTGTAAAGAGCAACAAGATAAAAAAGCACGCTACTTCAGATTTTATGGATATTGAGCGGCAAAGAGGAATTTCTGTAGCTACCTCTGTAATGACTTTTGAATATGATGGGTATCTTATTAACCTGCTAGATACTCCCGGACATAAGGACTTTGCGGAAGATACTTTTCGCACCCTTACGGCGGTGGATAGTGTGGTGCTCGTGGTAGATTCTGTAAATGGAGTAGAAGAACAGACCCGCAAGCTCATGGAAGTGATTGCGATGCGTAAAACGCCGGTGATCGTTTTCATTAATAAAATGGACCGGGATGGTAAGAATCGTTTTGACCTGATGGAAGAGATAGAGAAGGAATTAAAGATTGTGCTCCACCCAATGACAGTTCCGATAAGCAGTGGAAAAGACTTTAAGGGGGTGTACAACCTTAGAGATAAGAATCTCGTGCTCTTCTCTGCCGGCACTAAAGCAAATGAAGATGATAAGGTGAACATCAATGATTTATCAGATTCTATATTGGATAAAACTATTGGTAAAAAAGACGCCGATATTCTTAGGGAAGATGTGGAATTGATAGATGGAGTATATGGCCAACTCAATGTAGACGACTATCTGAGTGGCGAAGTAGCACCTGTTTTCTTTGGCAGTGCCGTTAATAATTTTGGTGTAAGAGAAATGCTGGAAGCCTTCGTAGACATTGCGCCCACTCCTCGACCAAGACAGACAACAGAAAGGGCTGTGCTACCTACCGAACCTAAATTTAGTGGCTTTATCTTTAAAATACACGCTAACTTAGATCCAAAGCACAGAGATCGTATCGCTTTTCTTAGGGTTTGCAGCGGTAAATTTAGCAGAAGTACCTATTACAATCACGTAAGACTGGAAAAAGACCTTCGCTTCAACAACCCCTATAGTTTTCTCGCTAGTCAAAAAGAAGTGATTGAAGATGCTTATCCCGGAGATGTGGTAGGTTTATTTGATACCGGTAACTTCAAAATAGGCGACACACTCACAGAAGGAGAGCAATTCTATTTTACAGGAATTCCTACTTTTTCGCCTGAAATTTTTAAGGAGATAATCAATAAAGACCCAATGAAAACCAAGCAATTGGAAAAAGGGTTATTGCAGTTGACAGATGAAGGTGTTGCGCAGCTATTTACCCAGTTTGGGGGAAATAAGAAGATAATAGGTTGTGTGGGTGAACTGCAATTTGAGGTGATACAATACCGACTAAAGCAGGAATACAATGCAAGCGCTCAGATGAATAGTTTGCCCTTCTACAAAGCCTGCTGGATAACCTCAGACGATAAAGAAGCTTTAGAAAACTTCACAAAATACAAGCAAGCCAATGTGGCCACTGATAAAGATGGGCATCTGGTTTACCTGGCACAGAGCGAATGGTTCTTAAATACAGAGATTACAAATAATCCTAAGATTACTTTCCATTTTAGTAGCGAAGTGCATAAGAAGGAAATGCAGAAGAATTTTTGATTGAAGGGGATTAAGATGTTTGATTGAAGGATTTTTGATTTTTGATTTAGTGCTGGTTTGGGTTCTTTTGGAACTTGATAAAAGTAACGTATTGGTCTTTTAGAGTTTGTAAAATCCTTTTAAAATTAGAAAGCTGTTTATAATCAAAAATCAAAAATCCCCTAATCGCAAATCCTCAGATTCCCACATAGTTCCAAGGAGTTATAACCTTCAGCTCTTTTTTTACTTCAGCTCTTACCTTAAGTTTTGCTATAAAAGAATGAATGGTTTGCTTGTCTATTTTGCCTTTTCCCCTGGTAAGTTCTTTTAGTGCCTCATACGGTTTTGGGTAGTT
>JBBKWE010000093.1:0-19215 GCA_037968795.1 Ferruginibacter sp. | reverse complement strand
TTTGTATCACAGCTTCGGCTTCACAAGTTTAACCCAAAAGACGATATTCTTTCCGGCCTCACTGTAGCACTGGCGCTGGTACCGGAAGCGGTAGCATTTTCACTAATAGCCAATGTAAGTCCGCTCATCGGTCTGTATACGGCTTTTATCATTGGCCTTATCACCTCTATACTGGGAGGCCGGCCCGGTATGATAAGTGGTGCTACCGGGGCCATTGCTGTAGTAGTAGTAAGTCTTGTAGCCCTTCATGGCGTAGAATATTTATTTGCAGCCGTGGTGCTTATGGGCCTTATACAGGTGACCATAGGGCTACTGCGTATGGGAAAATTCATCAGACTTGTACCTCATCCCGTTATTTTTGGTTTTGTTAATGGGCTGGCTATTGTAATATTTATGGCGCAGCTATCGCAATTAAAAACTAAAGATGCCGCCGGAGTAGAGCACTGGCTCACGGGCACTCCATTGTGGATCATGCTGGGTTTTATCGTACTTACCATGGCAATCATACAATATCTTCCTCGCCTCACAAAGGCTGTTCCCTCTTCTTTGGCAGCTATTGTAGCGGTATCAGCTATTGTTATTGGTTTTAATATTCCTACCCGGGTGGTGGGAGATATTGCCTCCATCGCAGGTGGACTACCTGAATTTCATTTACCACAGGTACCTATAAGCTGGGAAATGATTAAAATCATTTTTCCCTACTCTCTCATCATGGCGCTGGTAGGATTAATAGAAAGCTTACTTACGCTTACCGTAGTAGATGAAATGACAGAAACCAGAGGCCGGGGCAATAAAGAATGCGTGGCGCAAGGTGTGGCAAACGTAACTACAGGCTTTTTTGGTGGAATGGGCGGCTGCGCTATGATAGGCCAGAGCATCATTAATGTGAGTAGTGGTGGCAGAAGACGTTTATCTGGCATCGTAGCTTCCGTAGCATTACTGCTATTCATTTTGTTTGGTTCTTCTCTTATAGAACGTATACCGATGGCAGCATTGGTAGGTCTTATGTTTATGGTGGCCATTGGTACTTTTGAGTGGGCAAGCTTAAAAGTATTTAGAAAAGTACCCAAAACCGATGTGATCGTAATGGTGCTGGTAACACTTATCACAGCCATATTTCACAACCTCGCAGTGGCCGTTATTGCCGGTGTTATTATTTCTGCCCTGGCTTTTGCCTGGGAAAATGCCAAGCGAATTCGAGCCCGCAAATACATAGACGATACCGGTGCAAAGCATTATGAAATTTTTGGCCCATTATTTTTTGGTTCCGTTACAGCTTTTCAGGAAAAATTTAATCCGCAGGAAGATCCGGAAGAAGTAGTCATAGACTTTAAAGAAAGTCGTGTAGTAGACCACAGCGCCATAGAAGCTCTTAATAAAGTAACGGAACGCTATAGAAAAGCCGGCAAGAAGATTCACCTAAAACACTTGAGCAAGGATTGCCTGCTACTGCTGGACAATGCTTCCGAGATCATAGAGGTAAATATTTATGAGGATCCTAATTACAGGGTTTTGGATGATAAATTGGCGATATAAGGTTTGACAAATGAGTTTATAATTTCTTTTTTATAAAAGCGATATTTTTTTTCCCGTTAAATAAAATCCCCTTATTTTTGCAACCCCGTAAAGGGAAAGGTGCGGTAGCTCAGTTGGTAGAGCAATGGACTGAAAATCCATGTGTCGCCGGTTCAATCCCGGCCCACACCACGAAAACAAAAACCTCTCTAAGCAATTAGAGAGGTTTTTTTGTATTTACTTCTTAGTGTAAAGGTCGAAGGAGATGCTCTTCTTTTCACGAAAAAACTTCCTTCAACACCGGCAGCGTACGCAGACTACCAAAATCTGGCTGATGAAAGGCGTAGTACAAGTGGAGTTTCTCCAGTAGCTCTGTTCTTGCTTGGCGTGGAATGTCAATACTGCTGGTCGCTGCAAGACTTTCTGCCTTTGCGAGCTGCCATAGCCAGACTACATCTTCATTTTGTAAATAGTTATTGTGCGTTGGTTCTACAGGCATAAAGTCTCCAGTTTCCATATCAAAAAACAACCCCGCTGCTGTGGCTCTCTGAGAAGATGCAGAAATACTGAATCCAAAAAAATGAGGTAAATGTACAGTCACGTATAAAGCAAATAAGGACGAAGCCTTCAGATCGCCGCTGTCGAGATCCTGCAAAGCTTCGGAACAATAATCAAATAAAGCGGCATCTCCCTCGGGCTGCTTTAGCAGTTTGTATAAAACTTCCATCATGTACAAAGCAGCGCTGTGCTTAGGCACAGAAGAAAAAATATCCTTATACATATACAGCCAGGAAGCTTCTTTTATGCGATGCAGATTTCTGTCTGCCTTATGGTACACTTCCATTTGTAAAATAGCCGCCGGTACGTACATTGCCGCAGTGTTTCCTTTCTTGCTAATGGTGCGCACACCATTTACGATATAACTTTGCACCCCAAAACTGGAGGTGAGCATGGTGACAATAAGACTCGTTTCTCCATACTTTACAGTACGGAGTATTATGCCTATTGTTTTGTGTGTCATTGTAGAACTAGTCTAGGATTTCTTTGGCACAAACTTCATTGATATACTATTTACACAATGCCTCGTATTTTTATTTGTAAATCCTTCGCCTACAAATACATGCCCTAAATGCCCGCCGCACTTAGTACATACAATCTCTGTACGCTGCCCGTCAGAATCGGGCACTTTTTTTACTGCACCGGCTATCTCATCATCAAAACTAGGCCAGCCGCAGTGGCTGTCAAATTTGTCTTTGCTTTCGTAAAGCGGCGCATTGCATTGCCGGCAAATGTAAGTTCCTGCTTCTTTGTTATCTGTATACTCTCCCGTGTAGGCTCTTTCTGTACCTTTGTTTATAATCACATTTTCTTCTTCAGGGGTAAGTTTATTGTATTCCATGGTCTTCTCCTTTTTTGGTAAAACAGCAGGACTTACTTTTATGTTCTTTAGCCTGCGGTATTGATAAAATGATTCCAAAATGTACTGATTAAATCTTATTTCTGAGCTGGAAGCGGTAAACTCATAAGTGGGTCTGTACCATACTAAAAATGTATCCAGGGCTTCGCCGCTTAGTTGTGTCACCCGCTGCACCGTCCTTTTGCTAAATCTGTAATTTACATAGCGTTCTTCTTCCTGCTCTACCAGGTGCATCTTAAAATTTTTGAGCTGCTTATTTCGCTTGAATCTAAAAATATTGATGATCTCATTTGGGTCTGCTCCCACTCCTCCATCAGGAGAAATACTGGTAGAAATACCGGGAGATTTATAGCCCAGAATATCTTTGTATCGTATCCTGTTTTCTATACTATCCTGCTGATAACTGTTGGACATTACTTTTACATCTTGTAATAGTGTGTACTTGCTGGCAACCGCAATTTTTAAGGATACATCAAATTGTGTGGGATTGCCTATTGCAGAAACAGCAAATCTCTGCGTGGGTTTGTCTTTGTATACAAAATAAATAGAGTCTTGGGGAAATGCCATAATGCTGTAGCGACCAAGTGTATCAGTAGTGGCAGTTTTACCTCCTGTAGTAAATACCACAGCACCTTCTACAGGATTTACCTTTGTAATATCCAATAAAGAACCAGAGATTTTTAACTGCGCAAATGCAGAATGTATGGTCCCTGAAAGTATGATTATTGCAAATAGTATAAATATCTTTTGCGCTGCCTTCTTTATCGTCACTTCATATATTTTTTAAAGAATGTAACCGTTTTCTTTATCATATCACTATTATAAAAATCATTGAAACCATGTCCTTGCTGCGGGTATTCATAATATTCATTAGCAACAGTAAATTGGTTTAGCCTGGCGTGTAGCATTTGGCTGTGATAAACGGGAACTACTATATCATTTGTTCCGTGGAAAATAATTGTGGGCTTTGAGGTAGCCTTCACATGCAAGTATGGAGAGTTGAAATAGTATTGCGAACTATCGGCTTCCCAGGTAGTTCCGTTATATAATGTAAGCACATCTTTTACAGATATCCCTGTTGTTACATCCCAGGAGTCATACCATATTTTATCATTCATTACAGCGGGACCAAATGCATCTCCAACACATTTTACGTAGTCCCCTTGATTTTCTCTGTAAGTGTAAAGCAGTGCTAAATGTGCCCCGGCACTTACGCCCCACATGCCTAGCGTGTCTGATATTACCAGCTGATTCTTATTGCTCGTAATGAAACTTACCGCAGACTTTATATCATTCATTATCTCTGTATGATGTACCGTTGGGTTAGCCGTAAGCCTATAGTTAATGTTTACAATAGCCACAGATGGCCACTCTGCTCTCAATAAAGGAATTGCCGTATTCAGATCTGCCTTGTCACCTGCAGCCCAGCCGCCTCCATGCAGCAGTACAATAGTTTTGGTACTACTGGTTCTTCCGGCGGGTAAATACATATCCATTTTTTGTAGGGGGTTGCTTCCATAAGCAGTATCCATAATCACTCGTTCACTTGTATTTCCCGGATTGGAATTGCCGTCATCTACATATTCCTTCTTACAAGAAGAAATAATCACAAGTGAAAAAATAGCAATACTTAAATAAGAAAAGCTTTTTACTATAATTTTTTTATTCATTTCAATATTCGTTTTGGCTTTGCAGAATAATTATGTCGATAGCTAAAGTAAAGAAGTCAGATGGATTGTATTGTATAAAGTCTGCACAGCTCCCAAATAGAAGAGGCAAATTAATTAAAATAAAAACCGGCTGTGTACAATTACGTGTTAATTATAACCAGATGAGTTAATAAAAAAGAATTCTCCGCACCTAGCTGAACAAGTATTCCACGTCCTCTTTAGTGAGCGACTTTACGAAACCACTCTCATCACTGATGAGTTCCTTAGCCAGTACTTTTTTCTTATCCTGCAAGGTGAGAATCTTATCTTCTATAGTGTCTTTACAGATCATTCTGTAAGCAAAGATGTTTTTAGTCTGCCCTATACGGTGCGTACGATCTATTGCCTGCTGCTCTACGGCAGGATTCCACCACGGGTCTACGAGGTACACGTAATCTGCCGCGGTAAGGTTGAGACCAACGCCACCCGCTTTCAGGGAAATAAGGAACACCCTGCAGTCATCATCCTTTTGAAAGTTCTCCATTGCGGTCTGTCTGTCCCTGCTACTCGTGCTGCCATCAAAATACTCGAAAGGAATATTTTGCTTTTTCAGTTCTTCTTTTATAAGTGCAAGCATACCCAGAAATTGCGAAAATACCAGCGCCTTATGATCACTCATATTCTCAGCCAGTTCGCGGGCAAGTTCTTTTAGTTTAATACTATGGTTTGGGTAAGCGTCTTCTTCATTGAGTATAGCAGGACTATCACAGATCTGTCTAAGTTTCATTAAACCTTGCAGAATTGTAAGTTGTGATTTACCTATTCCCTGGTCATCGATAGTACCCATTATCTTATCTCTGTAGGAATTGCGATAAGCATCATAGATTCTCCGCTGTTCTTTTTCCATTTCACAGAAGAGGATCGTTTCTGTTTTGTCAGGAAGGTCTTTGGCCACCTGCTCCTTTGTGCGACGCAGAATGAAAGGCATGAGTAATTTTCTCAAATGTACTTTAGGTCCGGCCTCTCCCATTTTATCAATAGGGGTTGCAAATTCATTTCTAAAAAATTCTACAGAACCTAGCAATCCGGGATTGAGGAAATTCATTTGCGCAAAAATGTCAAATGTATTATTCTGCAAAGGCGTACCACTCATACACACTTTATTCTTTGCCTGTAATAAAGTTGCTGCCTTGGTTACCTTACTATTAGGATTTTTTATAGACTGACTCTCATCCAGAATAGCATAATCAAACTGCAGTTTCAGAAGCAAAGTAATATCGCTGCGAAGCGTTCCGTATGTAGTAATAATTACATCAGACTTTTGCAACAACTCGGGCTTGCGTATTCTGCCGCTGCCATGATGAATGTGATGCGTAAGGTCTGGCGTAAATTTCTGCACTTCGTGTTGCCAGTTGTATATAAGTGTTGTTGGACAAACTACCAATGCCAGTAATTTGCCATTTTCATTTTTAAAATTCTTGAGGGTAGTAAGCGCTTGTATCGTCTTACCCAAACCCATGTCATCTGCCAGAATACCACCCCAGCCCACTTCTTGCAGGTAATGCAACCATTGAAAACCTGCCAGCTGATAAGGACGCAAAATAGGTGCTACTTCTTCCGGCGCATCTACATTGGGTATTTCTTTAAAATCGCGAAGGCGTTCATATTTTTCATCCAGCTCGAAGCTGAGTTCCTCTTCATTCCTGTTCTCGTACAACTCATCTATCACACTCATGTGATATTTGCTCAGGCGCAGTTTGCTTCCCTGTCCGTCGCCCACTTTAAAAAGCAGCGAATATTTCTGCAACCATTCTTCGGGAAGAATTCCCAGACTGCCATCGCCTAGTTGCACAAAAGTTTGCCTTGTGGCGAGAGCCTTTTTTATTTCTGGAATACCTACTTTCTGGTCGCCAAATTCTATTTCCACCTTAGCATCAAACCAGTCTAGCCCGCTTGTTACATGTATCTGTGTAGTAGGCCTTGCCGTATTAAATCTATAATTTCTCAATGCCTCAAATCCGAAGATGGGAATCTTAAGATCTTTCATGGCATCTATAAAAAGAAAGAACCAGTTATTGCTAAGGGCATCTGTTCCTTTAAGTACAAGGCTTCCCGTTTCTTCCTGCTTAATAAATGCAGAATGCAGGCTACTTATTTTTTGCAAAAATTCCTCTTCTACTTCTTTATTTCTATGAATGATAAGCAGCTTGTTGCCATTAGGCAGGGTTATCTTATCCTTATCGGCGGCTATGGTATCATGTCCGTTATAAGTAAAGATGGGTTGAAACAAGAGATAGTCTCCTTTTTCCTTCAACATAACCTTTATAGTAGGCTCCAGCCCTTTTACTTCTTTAATGAGTTTTTTGTCAAAGTCTACTTTGTAAGATTGCAGCAAAGGCATTATGTGTTCTTTTAGACCTTCCTCCCAGTCTGCCTGTTTTATCACGAGCCTCTTTTCCTGCATGTATCGCTCGGCTACAATAGCATCTTCCGCATCCTTCCATAAATACAGTACCGCGTCTTTTAAATAAAAAATGGGAGAAGGACTCTCGTTATCTGCCAGCGATTCTGTACTCATAGGCAAAGGCACATTACACTCCACTTGCATGTTACTTTTGGCTACCGTCACCTCAAACTCAGGTATTATAAACTTGTCGCTTACCTCTACCGGTACCAGATTCTTGCTTTTTAAATTCTTTCCTGGCGGTAAAAAATATATTAGATTATTAAGCACCTGCTCCTCAAAAATGGCTGACAACTTAGGTACTATATACTGTGCCATAAGTAGTCGGGTATCTTCCGGCAGATCTTCTCCTTCTGGCTGCACAATATTTTCCCAAATTCCGCTAAATGGAGAAGTTTTGTCCAGGAACTTGGTAATCTCTGCCGGCTGTAGTTTTCGTATCTGCTGAAAAAGGATTTTGTCTTCCTCACTCATGCCAGCCGTATCTACATATTTTGTAAGGTCCAGCTTTGTAGCGGCACCTATAAATTTTGTGTGATCTGCTTCTGCTTCTCCCAGCACGGCATCCAGCGTAAACCACGGATACCGGTCTGTATTAAAATTAATGATCATTCCCAGGTGCAGTTCTTCCTGCTCTGCCACTACAGCTGGTTTTGATGCCTTCGGAACTGTATCTACAAAAGCAGGTACTTTTTTCTGAGCATATTCTGGTAAAGGTTTTCTTTCTGCCGGAGACGTGAGTCGCTTTATAGAGGTATCCAGCAAACTCAGAAAAGGCTTGCCCTCTTTGTATTTAAACTCAAATTTACCTTTGAGATCATCTTCCAGACTATAGCCGTAAATGCCCAAAAGAATATTTTTCTGCTTATCCCAGTTACGAATACTTTCAAAATAATTTGCATCCAGCTCATTATGAAGGTGCAAGAATAAAGCAATCTTATGCTTGCAAATGGGATGCATACTTTCTGCACACTTGCAAGATGTATCAAAAAATCTTTCCTCATTTTTTTGAATTACAAGCGGGAAAATTTCACCCTCTATGTCTATTTCTGCCTCTACCCTTTCATCTTCTGCCTTCTGCACAGCAATAGGATAAGTGGCCAAAATGGTTTCTCCCTCCTCATAAATACTGGCGGTTGCAAGCACCCTCATCATTTTGAGATCTATGTGCTTCATCTTTACAACCGTATGCTGTTGGTCAAACTGTATGGTAGTAGATAATAACAGATTTTTGTCAATCATATCCTGCAGCTTAAAGAGGCTGGCAGCCTCGTGTCTGCATATATTTCCTTGGCTATAAGGGCAGGTACACTTTAGCTTCATCAGTTTTTCGTCTGCATATTTTTGCAGATTTACTTTATGATAATTGCCAAAACGATCATCTTTTACCCTAAAATTAATATTGCCAATAAACTCATCATGGCTGGTCATCTCTACCATACCCTGTTTAAGAATCTTTTTAGCTCTTCGGATTACTTCGTCTGATCCGTTATTGTAAATGTGTTTAATGAAATGCTGTAAAGCCATATTTTCCTCTGTAGAAGCACTGGTGAGGGACGCCGTGTAAATATAAAAAAAGCCAGGGTCAGATTAAAAAGAGTCAGATTATTGCCTGAAAAATTTTATTCTGGTCTATGATAGAAAGGTGCAAAATATCCCTTGAAGTATGCACCTGTATAAATCGAAGTCCTGCTATTTGTCTAAAAAACACCTGCTGCCCATTGCAAATTTTGCAATCTGCAAAACTAAAGGAAAAAAAGGGAGGTAAAAAGTAATTGGGAGAGATTGTATTAATTTCAGAAGCATTTCTTAAGCTTCAGTATTGCTATTATCATAATAGCACCAGATTTTTGTGGTTATCTCCTTTGGAAGAAAGGACATTGCCTTCTTCTTTATTTAATTGCTATATAAGACTCGCTTAGAAATTTGCAAACCGAAATTCTAATAGCTGGCCGTTCATACCTTAGAAAATAACGTAGGGCTGTTAATAGCTGCAAAGTAGTAAGTCACTTCCCTCACAACTCCCGAGCTTTATTATAGTTCTATCTCCTTCTCAGCTGCACAATAGATAATATATGTACGAAAACTGCCAAAGGCATAAGAAAACCGGCTATGAGTACATAAGGATATTTTACAGACGCAATCGGAAGAAGAATTTCTTCGCTTCCAAATAGCTGTGAATTATAAATGGAAGATATAAACAGGAAGATAATACTTGCAATCACCAGCAAGCCGAGGCAATTCCAGATGATAACCAATTTAGGACAAATTATCTTTTTCCACAATAAAAGGCCAATTATCGGTGCCGTCATAGCAAATATGAAATCGTAATTGTAGCCTTCTATAGTTACTTCCCTATTTAAAAAACCCTGCGCCACAGAAAACACAAAAAGAGATTCTACCAGTATTCTGAACGTCTGAAAAAATATAAGCCAGTGCGGTGGGATAACATTTATCCAGTCGGCTTTTCTATTCCTGTATATAAATATGCCAGTAAAAATAAACAGTGGAAAAATGAGTAGCAGGGCGAAGCGGGGAGGAAAGGAATAGTTTTCCATTATACTGGTGCTGCTAACGAGCCAAACATAGAACTGCCAAAATAATAAACCAAACAGGAGAATTGTCATCTTCTTTGATATCGTTTTTCTGTCATTAAATGCTTTCTTGATAGCATGGATACCAATCGCTATTATGATGAACATCATGAGTAAGCTAAGACTGATGTAGGCTATTTTTAAACTCATATTGTTTATTTATAATGAAAAGTATAATATAAACTCTTCTTCACCATACAGTGCCATCTCAGCTTAATTTCTGAAAGGTTTGATTCATTTCTTGCCCTATGACAATCCTGTTTTAAAAATTTTAAGAAATTGGTTCCAATTCTTACTTACCATTTAAATAAGCGCTGTAGAACTTCTTTTGATTTAAACTGTTTAAATATTA
This sequence comes from Ferruginibacter sp., assembly GCA_037968795.1. Classification (GTDB taxonomy): domain Bacteria; phylum Bacteroidota; class Bacteroidia; order Chitinophagales; family Chitinophagaceae; genus Ferruginibacter. Next base: position 9,224 of record JBBKWE010000093.1, on the reverse strand, counting down.
ATTATTAAAAAATTACGGCTTATTACTTTACCCTAAATTTATGTTGCTATTTATCGACACTTAAAACATATAAATATACTATAGATGACAAACCATCTTTTAGTTCTCGGTGCCTTGGGATTTGCAGTACTGCTCATGAGCTGGCTTCCCTCCTTCTCCCGAAAAACTAACATTTCTTACCCAGTAATACTTATGCTTATTGGCTTCGGAATATTTTATGCAGGAATACCTATTGCCTGGCCAGATCCATTCTGGCCTGATGATTACACCATGTACATAAGTGAACTCATTGTTGTTATTTCTCTTATGACCGCCGGTTTAAAAATACCTCCGGTAAAAAACTTAAAGTTCTGGAAGATCCCCATCCGCCTTATACTCATAGCGATGCCACTGACCATGGTAGGTGTATATTTTTTAGGAACAGAGATTTTAGGTTTATCATTTGCGAGTGCAATATTACTGGCGGCGGTATTGGCTCCCACAGATCCTGTATTGGCGGCAGAAGTACAACTCGCCCGCCCCGATAAGCAAAAACAAAAAGGCAAATTAGCGGACATTCCAGAGTCAGAATTCTCTCTTACTGCCGAGGCGGGTTTAAATGACGGATTTGCTTTTCCCTTTACCTTTCTGGCGGTGATGGTTATACAGGCAGGCAGCTGGGAAAATTTTGATCTCACAGCCTGGGTTCTGGATAAATTTTTACTTAAAATAATAATTGGAGTTGCACTTGGCTTTTTGATAAGTCGCCTTACCATTTGGCTGCATAAAAAGTTACAAAGCAAATTCAATATTAATACAAACGACGGGTTGTTAGCATTTTCTCTCGCAATACTTGTATATAGTGTTACAGAACTTTGCCATGGCTACGGATTTCTGGGAGTCTTTATTGCCAGTATAACACTTCGCTACAGCGATTCTCTCCGTGAAAATTATAAAAATAAAATGCACAATTTCGTTGATGAATTGGAACGCCTTCTTCTTGTAGTTTGGATCATTATTTTTGGCGGTAGTGTCATGAATGGCGTACTTACCATTTCAGCCTGGCCAGGATTAGCGTTTGCGCTTATCTTATTATTTGTTATAAGACCGGTTGCAGGTATATTAAGTATGGCAGGGCACAAGTTGCCTATAAAAGAAAAACTCGCAATCAGTTTCTTTGGTATAAGAGGAATAGGGTCATTATTTTATTTGTCCTGGGCGTTCGTTATGATAGGCGACTATGAGGATAAAGCACTTTTGTATTCCGTGTTAGGTGTTGTGATTGTAAGCTCTATTATAATACATGGTTTGTCTGCACCATCGGTTTTTAGCTATATGCGCCGACAAAGAAAAGAATAAACAGAAACCTTGCCCGTTGAGCCAGGGATAGGAGCACTTTGTCAAGCTCAAAATAAACAGCTACCCCATAACGGGAATATCGCGAAGCGAATGAAATCACGAAGTGTTGCACTTCATCTGGCTCCATATAAATTCCTACCCCGCTTGTTTCAAAATCTGAATTTATAATATCGCCTTGCAATCTGTTCCCTTAGAGAAAATGAGTGACCCTGATGAAACAGCGGCATTTGTTTACTATTTACCAGATCAAAATTTCATCACCGGACATACGATCGGTATTAATGGAGGGGCTGTTATGAATTGTTGATTTATTTAAAATACGATTGAAAAAAAACTCTGAATGCAATTTGCAGGAAATTCGAAATTTTTTGCAATAGTAACTTTTTTGGTCAAAAAAGTAAATGAAAAAACGTTCGTCTTTAATAGAGAGACGGATGCCACATACTCGCAGCTCTGCGGAAATATGAATATTTCTTTCGTTGAAACCACATTTTAAATAGCGAACAAACGCGTACATGTAAACAATATACCATTTGTGGTGTTTTATTTTTTCATTCATTTAAACTTTAAACGCAAATTCATTTTTTATGCTAAAAAAAATTACACCAACTGACGGTTTGCTGCTGTTCTCTGCTATAGCTTCGCTTATTTTTGCCGAAACGCTTTGGTTTAAAGGCGAGGGACAGGCTGCTCTTTTTGTAGGTCTGTGGGTACCTTCTATCCTTGGTTTTGGAATCTATCTTAAACTTATAAATCAGAGTAAATGATTAGTATAATACCATATTTTGCAGGGTTTATCACAATTTTATTCTCTCTTGCCTTATATTTTTCAATACAAGGTGGTAAAGAGATAAAAACTGAATTGGAAGAAAAATTAAAGAAGAAGTAGAGTCTTCGCATCAGTAACGACGTGCTTCGGGCTGTTTCTCCTCAGAGGAATGATCTTTTCCTCGCGACAGCTATAAGCATGGTAGCACCTCAGCAAGATCAGCACTGGTCCTATTCTTTTTTCCAAACCCTTATTTGTTGTCTTCATACACAACCAGGGAGGTAAAAGATAAAATAAAGTCGGGTGGCGCGGCATTCATTGTTGGCAGCCAGGCATCTCTACTTGCCATTTTTCCTACATTTCGCTATGATTTATTGCTCTCATTTATTGGCAATTTTACAAAACATCAAATTTTTTATTGTAAACCAACATGTTACAAAGGTGCGATATAAAAAATTATTTCCGGAATTGATGTTTGTAACAAGAATGTAGCTACTTTTGCACTCCAATTTTAAAAAATGTGTTTTGCGTGGATAGGCGCAAAGCAATAACAAAAAAACAAAATGAGTAAATTACATTTCACCACAAAACATGCAAACGAGGCTACCGTGCAACGTAACTGGTACGTTGTAGATGGTACTAATCAAACCGTAGGCCGCATGTGCGCAAAAATTGCGTCTGTTCTTAGAGGTAAGAACAAAGCCTATTACACTCCACACGTAGATTGCGGAGATTACATTATTGTAACCAATTGCGAGAAGGTAAAGTTTACCGGAAACAAAATGCAGGACAAAAAGTACTTAACCTTTAGTGGCTACCCTGGTGGACAGAAAGGCGAAACTGCTGAGAACCTGCAAAAGCGCAGACCAGAAGTTATCATAGAAAGAGCCGTAAAAGGAATGCTTCCTAAGAACAGACTTGGTCGCCAGATGTACAAGAAACTTTTTGTATATGCAGGAGATGCTCACCCACATGGTGCGCAGCAACCACAGGACCTTACATTCACACAAATAAAATAATAATAAGAGCCGGTGCTTTGTAAGAAGCACTACTTATATAATACAATAAAAATGGAAAAACAGAAAAACGCAGTAGGCCGCAGAAAAGCAGCGATTACCCGTGTATTCTTTAAAACCGGAGAAGCTGGTATCACTGTAAATGGTAAGGATTACAAAACTTACTTCCCGCTGATATACTTGCAAAACCAGGTAGAAGCACCTCTAAAGGTTACAGACAATCTAGACAAACACAACATTGTAATAAACGCTACCGGTGGTGGGGTGAAAGGACAAGCTGAGGCTGCAAAACTAGGTATAGCTCGTGCGCTTATTACTATAAACGAAGAGTATCGCCCTTTGCTTAAAGCAGCTGGCCTTCTTACTCGTGATGCCCGTGTCGTAGAGCGTAAGAAGCCTGGTAGAAAGAAAGCAAGAAAGAGCTTCCAGTTCAGCAAGCGTTAATACCTTTTGGAATGCTGTACTACACAGCAGCCTGGAGCAAATAAAATTTATAAAATACTATAACAATACAAAATGGATAATACTTCCTTACAACAGCAGCTACTAGAAGCGGGCGTACACTTTGGTCACTTAAAGAAAAAGTGGAACCCAAAGATGCTTCCTTACATTTTTGCAGAGAAAAAAGGTATACACATCATAGACCTTAATAAATCTGTAGAAGGCTTGCAAGATGCTGCCAATGCACTAAAGGCAATCGCCAGAAGTGGTAAAAAAATCATGTTTGTAGCTACAAAGAAGCAAGCTAAGGAGCTTGTAACGGAGTGTGCTCAAAAAGTGAATATGCCTTACGTAACCGAGCGTTGGTTAGGTGGAATGCTTACAAACTTTAATACCGTACGTAAGAGTGTGAAGAAGATGCAGAGCATAGATAAAATGCTTACTGATGTAACTTCTGAGAACTTGAACAAGAAAGAGCGTCTTACCCTTACACGTGAGCGTGATAAGATGGAGAAAGTACTTGGTGGTATAGCTAACATAAGCCGTGTACCGCACGCTTTGTTTATGGTAGATACTAACTGCGATCCGGGTAAGGTAGATTTCCCTATTCCTGCAAATGATGATGCAAGCAAGAGTATAGCTATAATCGTAAACTACATAACCGCTGCTATAGCAGAGGGTCTTGCAGAGCGCCAGGCAAATAAAGATGAGGACAACGAGCAAGAACTAGACGAAACTGCAGAAGAGAAAGCAGCTCGTTTTGAGAAGCAGCAAGAAGACGGAGACGATAAAGGTCGCCGTGGCGGTGGCGGCAGAGGTCCCGGAGCAGGTGGTGGTGCACGCAAGCGTACGACTACAGGCGGTGGCGGTGGCGGTCGTAAGCCGGCAGCGGGTGGTTCTAGATAAGATATTTTAAAAATATAAGAACGCATATACAATTGCGAAGCAAGTTGTGAAATATTTGTTTCGCAATTTTTATAAGTAGCCTCCCTGGGAACAAATGAAAATTTTTAAATAACACAGAAAGTAACAATTATTATGAGCGTAACAATAACAGCAGCAGATATAAACAAACTAAGACAAGCAACCGGTGCAGGAATGCTCGATTGCCGCAAAGCCCTTACTGAGAGCAATGGCGACCAGGAAGCAGCAATAGATTGGCTTAGATTACAGGGTCAGAAAGTAGCCGCTAAGCGTAGCGATAGAGAGGCAAACGAAGGTGTAGTGCTAGCTAAGACAACAGCAGATAATAAAACAGGTATCGCATTTTGCGTGAGTTGCGAAACAGATTTTGTGAGCAAAAACGCAGAGTTCGTACAATTTGCTCAGAGCATTATGGACGCAGCAATAGAGAACAATGTAGCTTCTGCAGAAGCACTAAACGATGTAACTGTAGGCGGTGCTAAGGTTTCTGATATGATCAATGACAAACTTGCATCTATAGGAGAGAAAATAGGCATCACAAAATTTGAGCGTGTAGAAGCGCCTTACGTAGCTAGCTACATACACGGTGCAAACCGTATGGGTGTGCTCGTAGGTATGACAGAAGAAAGTGCTGAAGCAGGGAAAGACGTAGCTATGCAAATAGCGGCTATGAATCCATTGGCAGTAGACGAAAGTCAAATTTCGCCGGAGACTATAGAGCGTGAGAAGAACATCACTATAGAAATGATAAAAGCAGAAGGTAAGCCGGCAGAAATGGCGGAGAAGATCGCTGCTGGTAAAATGAATAAATTCTTTAAAGACAACACGCTTATGGCGCAGGCTTTCGTAAAAGATGGCAACCAAAGTGTAGAAGGTTATCTTAAAACTGTAAGCCCGGGATTGAAGGTGGTGGAGTTTAAGAGAGTGGCTTTGGGATAATGTGCTGATGTGCTAATTTGAAAATTAGTTAATTGGAGAACAAGATTGAAGAGATGGTCGGCAGGGATGCCGGCCATTTTTTTGTGCAAGATTTCGGTGGATGAGGACAAACACTCATTATAAAATCAGGCGTTCCGGCTAAAAATAAGCAATTGGGCGATAGTATCTTCCTTCAACAAATAAATACTAATTTGGCATCGTCTTTCGAAGCTAAAAAAAACGTGAACTCCACACTTGCAGAACGCCGTAATCGTGGTCGGTAGTTCAACAACCCAATAACCTGAATGAAAAAAATTCAAAATCAGAAGCACTCCATAGAGACTTTTTATTATAGTTTGGCGAGAATGATCGAAAGAGCAGCCTATTATGGCTTACGAGCTTTAGTCGTTTTATATATGACAGGAGAAATCCTGAAAATGAATAGCGAAAAAGCCTTAGCAATTTACGGCTGGTTTGCAGGTTCAGTAGTGTTTTCACAAATACTTGGTGGTTTCCTTGGTGATTTACTAATCGGTAATAAAAAATCAATAATTATTGGTGGAGTTGTTCAAGCTTTAGGAGCTTTTGCATTATGCATTCCTTCCACCTACGGACTTTATATTGGTTTATCCCTTATTGTTTTGGGAAGTGGATTTTATACACCCAATATAATAGCAAATTATGGAAAGTCATATTTAAATAAAACCAAACTACTAGACGCTGGATTTGCAATTTTTTATCTGGCAATTAATATAGGAGCATTTCTTGGTTCTTTCTTAGTTGGTTATTTCGGAGAAGTGTTTGGATATAATATCGGCTTTGTAATTAGTGGTTTATTGATTTTAATGTCATTGATTCCAATAATTAAAACTAAAGAAAACGTATTGTCAGGAGGCAGGAAAAGGTCAATTGGAAAGAGAGTTTTGACCATAGCTATGACTTTCATAATTGTTGGGCTTTTTTGGGGGATTTACGAAATTTCCAATATTCGAATTTCAGACTTACAATTTAAATTAGGTGAGAACTTATCATCCGGTGTAATGAAAAGCATGTGGCAATCTTTGAATTCTGTTTTCACTTTTCCAATCAGTATAATAGCAATTGTGGTGTGGACATATTTTTATAATTCTCAATTCTTCAAATTGCTAATAGGATTTATTTTTGGTGCAATTGCATTCGGAATTATACTCCTTATTCCAGAAATACCAGAGGAGAAACATATGATTTCCTTCATAGCATCAATGCTATTCCTATCAATATCTGAGATTCATATTATACCTGTCATCAATTCAATTTTGACAAAGCACTCAAACCCAAAATACCTAGCTATTTTAATTAGTCTAGCTTTTGTACCAGCTAAAATATTTGCTTTAATTTTTGGCTTATTTCACGAGAGGTTTTATGACAATCCGATTTTGGGAGTAAAATTTGGAATTATAGCAATGACCTTGGTAAGTTTTGGAATAATTGGCTATACATTAATCGATAAAAAAGCTACCTATAACAATGACTATATGTAATGACTTGTTGTCGCATAGCCAAAACCGATAGAATACTTTAATGCCAATCCAATAAATTTTTAAACTATGAAAAAATATTATAGTTATTGATGGCAATAATATTCCTGGCAGCTTACATAGGAAATATGCAAGCTGTTAAATGAGATTTAATAATGCAGAACATTTGGAAAAAAATTCAAGAGATGGTCAGCGGAGATACAAGTCATTTTTTTCCAGGATTTCGTGGCTGTTATTTAAATCCACTTTCTTCATACATACCGATAGACTATTTTACTGAAAAGATGGTTACGCTGTGATATATTAGAAGCATACTTGGAAACTATAAAAGTTGAATCAGGACTAATTTCCTTCCAAAAAATTTATGAACAATTAAATGCATAACTTAAAAAATGGTAGAACGAAAAGAAATAAAGTCAATTACTAACAATGTGTATAAGCAATAGCCTGGTCATCACTGATCTAGAAAACCATAGCGGATTTTCCAGCGGAGTTCTGTACTTTTAAAGGTTTGTGCCTATACATGCAAGGCTCACAAGCAAAATCGTTGGCAACAATTAACAAAAACTAAAAATGAAAAAATTACTTTTATTTCTATTAATATTTTTTAGCGTTTTATATTCTTGTCAGAATAAGAGCGGGCAAGTAAAATATAGTCAGCATAATAAAAATAAAGAAGTAAGTTTTTATACAGATGACAGTATTAAAATATATGGAGATTTATATGAGTTTGATAAAAAAAAGCCAATAATTTTACTTTTTCATCAAGGAGGTTCCAATGCAAGGGGAGAATATAATTCGATAATTCCTATATTGACTGATGAAGGATTTAATGTTTTGGCAATCGATCAAAGACAAGGTGGACAGGTCTACGGAAATTACAACAGAACCGTAGCAAATATTTCCAATAATAATTATACATATTGTGATGCATATTCTGACTTAGAAGCTGCATTTAATTTTGTATTAAAATCTGAATTTACTGGAAAAAAAATTGAAGGTGCATTGCTGTGGGGTTTCTACCCACTAGATTAGGAAGTTTAAGAAATGTTAGCAATCTTGCATCAGCCATAATATTACATACACAATGTTTAACTCAAAAGATGTAGGCAACTATTACAATACCACCCAGATCCATTATGAGAAATGGTGGGATCTAAAAAAGAGTGCTTCTCTACATTACGGGATTTGGGAGAAGGACACTAAAAACTTTCAGGAGGCGCTCGTTAATACTAACAAGGTACTATTAGAACTGGCGGAGATCAGTGGCACAAGCAGAGTGCTAGATGCGGGCTGTGGTGTGGGTGGCGCAGCAGTCTACATTCATGAGCAAAAAGGGGCAAGGGTCACAGGAATTACTTTAAGCCAAAAACAAGTAGATACGGCGATTAAACTAGCTAAAGAAAAAGGAATAAGTGATCAGGTCAATTTTGAATTGATGAATTACACGCAGACGTCTTTCCCGGATGAGAGCTTTGATGTGGTATGGGCATGCGAAAGTATATGCAACTGCCCTGAGCCAAAAAAATTTATGGAGGAAGCGTATAGACTCTTAAAAAAAGGAGGCAGACTTATAGTATGCGATTTCTTTAAAACCTCTAGCGATCAGGTTGATGAAAATGATTGGATGAGAAAATGGGGCGACACCTGGGCAGTTACAGAATTCAGTGCAACGGAAGACTTTAAAAGAGGATTGGAAGAGAGCGGTTTTATAAACAGTAAAATATTAGACTACACAGCCCAAATTACAAAAAGTGCTAAGCGGATGTTTAATGCCGCGCTATTAGGAGCAATACCTAGCGAGATCTATAATTTGGTCAATCCTAAAGTATCTGTATTTAATAAAAACCATTATAAATGTGGCTACTACCAGTATAAAGCATTAAAAGCAGACCTCTGGAGGTATCAGATATTCGTGAGTGTAAAAAATGGTTGATAATAAAACTTGTACCAAGTAGTGCCCTCACTAGTAGTCTCCAAAAGAATTTTATGGACTGATGGGCTGATTAAATAAACGATATAATTTACTAGTTGTAAACCTCAGAGCTCAAACTAGCTAAATTAATTCTAAGCGGCCATTTAATTCTACCCCACCACCGGCTTCAACCGTATTATCCTAAGCGCATGCAGCACTTTCATAATCACAAAGGTCAAATCAAACTCATACCACTTACGGGCAAAGTTGGCGTTGTTTTTTGCTTTGTGATGATTGTTTTGGAAGAGCTCTCCCATGAGTAAGATGCCCCAGGGCGTAGTATTCTTAGACTGATCTTCAATATTATAATTGCGGTAGCCTAGTTT
>JBBKWE010000092.1:0-4875 GCA_037968795.1 Ferruginibacter sp. | reverse complement strand
ACAAATTTTGTAAAAGCCATCTTGCCTTCCATGGCGTCCAGGCAAAATTGCTTCCCTCTGCCCTGCACTATCCACAGTTCTATGCCATTATTTTTACAGATTTCTGCAGCGAGTAGTTTGCTCATCATTCCTCCCGTTCCCTGTCCGTCTTTTTTATCCTGCACATAAGATTTTATGGCTTCTATATCGTGTACTACCGGCAGCAATTCTGCATCGGTATGCAGTTGAGGGTTTTTATTATACACGCCTTCTATGTCGGAAGCTATGATAAGGAGATCTGCTTCTGTAAGTTCTGCAATGAGCGCAGAAAGTTTATCATTATCGCCCAGCATTATCTCTTCTATGCTTACGGTGTCATTTTCATTTATGATAGGCACATAATTGTATTGTAGCAATTGCTCAATAGTCACTTTTGTGTTTTTGCGGCTTGTTTCATTTTCAAAATCGCGGTAGGATAGCAGGCATTGCGCTGTGCGCAGACCAAAATCTGCAAAAGTTTCCTCATACATATTCATAAGCAGCGGTTGCCCTATGGCAGATAAAGCCTGCTTAGACGAGGGTAAATTATTTTCTCCGCGAAGGCTGATAAACTGCCTGGCCGTAGCTATAGCGCCTGAAGAAACTATGATCACATCAAATTCTTTTTTGAGTACTTCTATCTGCCGGGCAATGTCTTCTATCTTGCCTCTGCTTATTTTATCCGTACCGGCAGTAAGCGTACTGGTCCCTATTTTTATAACGATCTTTTTTTTCACAAATTTCTATTTTAGCCACCTTGTTTTTTCAGGTATTTGCTAAGGATCACGATTGTTTGCCCGTCTATTTTCCCCTCTACCTGTTCTGTATTGTCTGGCACTAGTCTTATGTTTTTTACCACGGTTCCCTGGCGGGCATTTACGGTGCTACCTTTTACATCAAGGGACTGCGTGAGTACAACAGTGTCGCCTGTAAGGAGTTGATTGCCAAAAGCATCTTTATGCAGATCTACCACGCCGCCATCTTCATGGTCGCCGGTAGCTTTTGCCCATTCGAGATTTTCTTCGGTGAGGTAGAGCATCTCCAGTAAGTCTGCAGCCCAGGCTTCAGTCTTTAATCTATTGAGTATGCGCCAGGCGGCAACTTGTACGGGTGCTACTTCGCTCCACATGCTCGTACTCAGACACTGCCAGTGAGCAGGATCCAGCTCCTGTTTTTTGTCCAGCTGAGCTATACATTTTTCACACAGGTAGATGGCTCTCTCTGGCGTATTACCGCTACTAGGCTGCACTTCGTACACCGACAAATCTGCAGCTGCATTACACAATTCGCAATGTCCATTTGCTCTTTCTTTCAATTCTTTTTTTTCTAAGTTCATACTTTTTTTAGTACAGGATGGCAAAGGTAGTTTCCGATAATTATTAATTAATAATTATTAATTATTGTTGCTCCACGCAAATTCCCGCAAGCGAACATAAAGAAATTAAAATTCTGTGCAATTCAATAAATATACTTTTAAATACAAAATGCAGGGCAATTTCATCAAATAATGAAACAGGAATCTGCAATGCATACTGCTTCCCTATCTTTGTGAGCATACAAAACTGACCACAATCACTAACGAAATGAAAGGAATTATACTGGCGGGCGGCAGCGGCACAAGACTATATCCTATTACGATGGGAATAAGCAAGCAGCTGATGCCTATTTACGATAAGCCGATGATTTATTATCCGCTCACCACTTTGATGCTTGCTGGAATAAAAGAAATTCTCATAATCACCACGCCAGAAGACCAGGAGCAGTTTAAGCGGCTCCTGCAAGATGGTAGCCAGTGGGGTTGCAAGTTTTCTTATGCTGCACAAGAAAAACCAAACGGACTTGCCCAGGCTTTTGTAATAGGAGAAGAATTTATAGGTAATGATAAGGTGGCGCTGGTGCTGGGCGACAATATTTTCTACGGAAGCGGCTTTAGCAAAATGCTGCAGCAGAGTGCCATGGTAGAAGGGGCAATAGTATTTGCCTATCCCGTGAGTGACCCGGAGCGCTACGGCGTGGTAGAGTTTGATGCGGAGAATAATGCCATCAGTATAGAAGAAAAACCAGCCTCGCCTAAGAGTAACTATGCGGTACCAGGCTTATACTTTTATGATAACTCTGTGGTAGAAATGGCAAAGAGCATAGAGCCTAGCGCAAGAGGGGAATACGAGATTACTACGATAAATAATAAATACTTACAGGACAAAAAACTAAAGGTGGCTGTGCTGGATCGTGGCTTTGCCTGGCTGGATACCGGCACTTTTGATAGCCTGAGCGACGCTACTGAATATGTACGGGTAATAGAAAAAAGACAAGGACTAAAAATAGGATGCCCGGAGGAAGTGGCTTACCGCATGAATTTTATTTCTGCTGCGGAACTGGAAGCACTGGCAGAGAAACTGAGCAAGAGCGGATATGGGCTGTATTTGAAAAAAGTAATGACTTAGAAAAAAGTACTTATTGTTTGTGATTTAAGATTTTTCATTTCTATTCGGTTTTTAAAATTGACATTAAACTTTTAACTTGGTCGCCAGAGATATTGCATTTTTGTGCGACATCACTATTTATATTTCTTTGTACAAAACCTACCAGAGCAACAGGATCTTTTTTGAATAAATCTAATAAGTACAAATAAAGCAATGAAAAAAGTAGCACTGATTACAGGAATTACAGGACAGGACGGCACCTATCTGGCAGAATTGCTTTTGGCAAAAGGCTATGAAGTACATGGAATAAAGCGACGATCTTCCTTGATAAATACGCAAAGAATAGATCACTTGTACCAGGATCCGCATGAGAAGAATTTGCAACTTATTCTACATTACGGCGACCTGGCAGACTCTACCAATATTATACGGATCATACAAACGGTGCAGCCCGATGAGATTTATAACCTGGGTGCAATGAGTCATGTGCAGGTGAGTTTTGAAGAGCCGGAGTACACGGCAGATGTAGACGGGCTGGGCGTGCTCAGAATACTGGAAGCCATCAGAATCCTGGGCATGGAAAAGAAAACTAAAATATACCAGGCGAGTACCAGTGAGCTGTACGGCCTTGTGCAGGAGGTGCCTCAGAGTGAGAAGACGCCTTTCTATCCACGATCTCCTTACGCAGTGGCTAAATTATATGCTTACTGGATCATGGTAAACTACAGGGAAGCTTATGGAATGTATGCCTGCAATGGAATATTGTTCAATCATGAAAGTCCGCTGCGAGGCGAAACTTTTGTTACCAGGAAAATAACCCGTGCTGTAGCCAGAATATCACTTGGCTTGCAGGATAAATTTTATATGGGTAATATTAATGCCAAGCGGGACTGGGGGCATGCCCGCGACTATGCAGAAGGCATGTATCTTATGCTACAGCAGGAAAACCCGGAAGACTTTGTACTGGCAACAGGCGTTACTACAGAAATAAGAGAATTTATAAAAATGGCCTTCTTAGAAGCAGGTATGGAAGTGGAATTTAGAGGAGAAGGCGTAGATGAAAAAGCTTTTGTAGTTGCAATACATGCTGACGTAAAAGCAACCATAGGACAGGAAGTATTAAATATAGATCCAAAATACTTCAGACCTACAGAAGTAGAAATACTGGTAGGCGACTCCCGAAAAGCGAGGGAAAAACTCGGCTGGGCGCCCCGCTACACTGTACAGGAACTCTGCCGCGAAATGGTACATGCAGATATAGAGCTTTTTCGCCGCGACGATTTACTCAAAGCTGCGGGCTACATCATAAAAAATGAATACGAGTAATGATGACCAAAGCGTCCAAAATATACATTGCCGGTCATAATGGTATGGTAGGCTCTGCTATCACACGCCTATTGGAAAAGAAAGGGTATTCTTACCTGGTGCTAAGGAGTTCTAAAGAACTGGACTTGAGAAATCAACAGGCGGTACAAGATTTTTTTGCAGAAGAAAAACCGGAGTTTGTCTTTTTTGCGGCAGCAAAAGTGGGCGGTATACTGGCAAACAATATATACCGGGCAGATTTCATTTACGATAATCTCATGATGGAAACTAATGTGATCCATGCCGCCAAAATGCATAAAGTCACCAAATTGCTCTTTCTGGGTAGTAGCTGTATTTATCCTAAGATGGCGCCTCAGCCGCTCACAGAAGAATATTTACTCTCAGGTTTTCTGGAGCATACCAATGAGCCTTATGCCATTGCAAAAATAGCCGGCATAAAATTATGCGAGGCCTATCGCGACCAGTATGGCTGCAATTTTATAAGTGCCATGCCCACTAATCTTTATGGGCCTAATGATAACTACGACCTGGAAACCAGCCACGTATTACCTGCACTTATTCATAAAATACATAAGGCGAAAACGAATCAGGATGAAAATTTCACCGTTTGGGGGTCGGGTACTCCACTAAGAGAATTCCTGTATGCAGCCGACCTGGCAGAAGCTTGCTATTTCCTGATGCAGAATTATGATGGTAGACAATTCTTAAATATAGGGTCAGGTAAAGAGATCACAATTGCAGACCTTGCCGCACTTATTGCGGGCGTAATAGGCTACCATGGTAACATCGTATTTGATGCCGAAAAGCCAGATGGCACCCCGCGACAAATAATGGACAATAGTAAAATAACCGGGCTGGGCTGGGAAGCAAGTACTACGCTTGAAGAAGGAATACAAAAAGCATATAAAGATTTTTTGCTTAAGTACGCTTAACGCTAATCTCTCTATGCTTAGAGTTTCTCTCTATCCGTAGATTTCAGCGCAGCGCTCTACGGATTTGAAAATAAGAGGGAGACTTCTGTCTCCGTACTTCGTAGACAGATGACGTGAAAGTGGAATGACAAAAGGAGAAACTTCGCAGCATTAATCTACAACGCTAGTATGAAAAC
>JBBKWE010000091.1:0-25522 GCA_037968795.1 Ferruginibacter sp. | reverse complement strand
AAAATAATTGAAATAATTAAAATTATTTTGTTTAACTTTAGGTCTACAAAACTTAAACAAAATGTCAGAAATAGAATTTACAGATTGCCTACTGGCAAACGCAGATTACCTGAAACCTTTCGCTTTTAATCTCACAAAGGATAAAGAGAAGGCAGATGATCTTTTGCAGGATACGATGTACAGAGCTCTTGTGTACAAAGACAAATTTAATGCTGGTACTAACCTGAAGGCATGGGTTTATACCATTATGCGAAATATCTTCATCAATGATTACAGGAAGAAAAGCCGGTATAAAGTAATATATGATGGATCAGATAATCAGTTTCTGCTCAATGACAAGCGACAAACAACTAACGGTGTGGCAGAAGCAGGCATAGCAGCAAAAGACATATGGTCTAAGATCAATAGCCTGCCAGAAATATTCAGACATCCCTTTGTAATGTTTTACGAAGGTTATAAATATGACGAAATAGCTACTATGCTTACCGTGCCTTTGGGTACCATCAAAAGCAGAATACACTTCTGTCGTAAAATGCTGAGAGAGCAACTTACAAGAAAGTAATTTTCTCCTTTTAAAATATAATTACACTTGTATGGGTACTTTACCTTTACTTTAATATAGTGAAAAAGATTCTTGTCATAGGAAGTGGATTTGCTGGCTTGTCTGCGGCTAGCTTTCTGGCTCGCGAGGGGTATGATGTCACCGTAGTAGAGCAGCACAATATAGCGGGTGGCAGAGCGAGGCAGTTAAAAGAAGAAGGTTTTACCTTTGATATGGGTCCCAGCTGGTACTGGATGCCCGATGTGTTTGAACGATATTTTTCTCTCTTAGGAGCAAAACGCTCAGACTACTATGACCTTGTCCGCTTAGATCCTTCTTATCGCCTGTACTGGCCAGAAGGTATGGACGATATTCCTGCAGATTATAATGAACTCAAAGACTTCTTTGAACAAAAAGAGAAAGGTGCCGGCGAAAAGCTGGATGCCTTTATGAAACAGGCCGCTTATAAATACGAGACCGGAATAAATAAATTGGTACACAAACCCGGGCAAAGTGTAACAGAGTTCCTTGATATATCGCTCGCACTTGGCGTAATTAAATTGGACGTATTTACCTCTATGCGAAAGCACGTGGCAAAGTTTTTTAAGCATGAGGACCTTCGTAAATTGATGGAATTTCCCGTTTTATTCCTGGGTGCTTTACCCAATGATATACCGGCTTTATACAGTTTAATGAACTATGCAGATAGCGTAGGAGGAACCTGGTATCCGCCGGGTGGCATGTATAAAGTAGTACAGGGCATGTATGATCTGGCAAAGAAGCTAGGCGTGCAGTTTTTATTTAATGCAGAAGTTACAAAAATAAACCTGACCGGCTCTATTGCTACTGGCATCAATTATAGAAATAGAGTAAGTGGTAAAATTCACAGCTTGCAGGCAGCTGCCATCATAGCCAATGCAGATTATCATTTTGTAGAAACAAAGCTGCTCCCTTCCTCGCATCGCAGCTATAGTGACAATTACTGGGAAAGTAGAGTAATGGCTCCCTCTAGCTTACTTTATTACGTAGGTATAAATAAGAAGCTGGAAGATTTACAGCATCATTGTCTATTCTTTGATGTAGATTTTGATAAACATGGTGGGGAAATATATACGAGTAAAAAATGGCCGGAATCACCACTCTTCTACGTAAGTGCCACCAGCGTTACAGATAGTGCTACTGCTCCGCACGGGTACGAAAATTTATTCTTTCTCATTCCAGTGGCAGCAGGACTAGAGGGAGATACAGAAGCACTACGAAAGACATACTTTGATAAAATCGTAGCTCGTTTTGAGGATAGAATTAAACAAAAGATAGCAGATAATGTTGTGTATTATAAATCTTATGCAGTATCAGATTTCGTAGCTGATTATAATGCATATAAAGGCAATGCTTATGGACTGGCCAATACGCTGCGGCAAACAGCCATTCTAAAGCCATCGATGCATAGCAAAAAAGTAAAGAATTTGTTTTTTACCGGTCAGCTTACAGTGCCTGGTCCCGGGGTGCCGCCTTCACTTATAAGCGGGGAAGTAGTAGCAGGAGAAATAAAAAAGCATTTTGGAAAAAGCAAAATTGCTGCTGTTTAGTTGTTGTAGGCTTTTAGCGAAGTGAACATAACCAGCGAATATTAATTAATTTGCAGAACAGAACGTATAATAGATATGATGGAGATCTTTCATAATGTAAGCCAGGCATGCAGCCAGATAACGGCGGAGCGGTACAGCACTTCTTTCAGTAGTGCTATAAAGCTTTTGCACAAGGATCTGCGTGCGCCCATCTTTAATATCTATGGTTTTGTGCGCTTTGCAGATGAGATTGTGGATACTTTTCACGACTATGACAAAGCGGCCTTATTGCAAGATTTTAAAGAGCATACCTACGAGGCATTAGAGAAAAAGATAAGTACAAACCCTATTTTACAGAGCTTTCAGCTTACCGTACATGCTTATAATATAGACCATGCACTTATAAATGCCTTTTTTGAAAGTATGGAAATGGACCTGCAGCAGGTGCATTATGATAGTAGTAAGTATGAGCAATATATTTATGGCAGCGCAGAGGTAGTAGGACTAATGTGTCTTTATGTATTCTGCGAAGGCAACCAGGAAAAATTTGATGCGCTCAGGGATTCTGCAAGAAGCCTGGGTGCGGCTTTTCAAAAAGTAAATTTTCTCAGGGATATAGAAGCAGATTACAGCGGACTGCATAGAACTTATTTTCCAAATGTAGACTTCAAAAACTTTACAGCAGTCCATAAAGCAGATATAGAAAAAGATATAGCTACAGATTTTTCTTTAGCTTATGAAGGAATTTGTTCCTTGCCGCCAAAGGCTCGGTTTGGAGTATATGTAGCGTATAAATATTATTTGTCGCTATTTAAGAAAATAAAAAGAACCAAGCCTGCACTTTTATTAGAAAACAGAATTCGTATCCCAAATTACGGGAAGGCATTCATCATAATGAGAGCCGGGCTTCGTAGCCAATTAAATATTTTGTAGAAAAGAAAATCGCGTACCCTTATATTCTATTGTGGAAAAATTAATATTAGTTACAGAGCAAGACGAGGCCATAGGCACTATGGAAAAAATGGAGGTGCATCGCAAGGGGTTATTGCACCGGGCATTCAGTGTTTTTATTTTTAATGATAAGGGACAAATGTTATTGCAGCAGAGGGCTGCTGCAAAATACCATGGTGGCAGGTTGTGGACGAATGCCTGCTGCAGTCACCCGCGAGAAGGAGAGACTATAGAGCAGGCAGCAACAAGAAGACTACAAGAGGAAATGGGCTTTACAACAGCCTTACAATCTGCCTTTTCATTTATCTACAATGAGCCGGCAGGAAATGATCTTATTGAACATGAGTACGACCACGTTTTTGTAGGAAAATATAATAGTAAGATTACGCCAAACAAAGAAGAAGTACAAGATTACTGCTACAGCAGTATGGAAGATATAAAGGCCGCCATAGCAAGTCATCCGCAGAAATACACCGTATGGTTTAAAATTGCTTTTCCCAAAATGCAGGCCTATCTTTCCGCAAAGAAGGGAGACGATGAAAGAAAGCAGCAATAAGGTCATTATTATAGGAGCAGGCGTAGCAGGAACTGCTACCGCCATACGGCTTGCTGCAAGTGGAATGGAAGTTACTGTTTATGATAAAAATCCTGATGTTGGGGGCAAGCTTACTCTCTTGCAGCAAGATGGGTTTACCTGGGATAAAGGCCCATCCCTTTTTACACAACCCCAAAATATAGAAGCACTTTTTGAGGTTGCAGGCGTTTCTACAGACGAGTTTTTTAAGTACAGTGCACAAGATATTGCCTGTCACTATTTCTACGAAGATGGAACTATAGTAAATGCATACACAAACAGTGAGGCATTTGCCGGAGAACTTGCCGCTAAAAACGGAGAAGAGGAAACGGTCATAAAAAGTTACCTGCAAAATGCCGCCGATGCCTACGAATCCATTGGCACAATATTTCTTAAAAAATCGCTACATAGAATCCGTACATGGTTACATGGTTCAGTACTACGAGCCATAAAAAAACTAAAACTTTCCTATCTCACAAGTAGTATGCATAAGTATAATGCGAAGGCTTTTTCTCATCCGAGAACTGCACAACTCTTTGATAGATTTGCTACCTACAACGGCAGTAATCCCTACAAAGCGCCTGCTATGCTCTGTATGATAGCACACTTGGAACACAATGAAGGAACCTATTATGCGCACGGAGGTATGATAAGTATACCACGAGCAATGAAGCAACTGGCAGATAAACTGGGCGTGCAATTTTGCCTGAACCAACCCGTAGATTCTATTATTACCAATGCAGGACAGGCGCTGGGAGTAAGAATAGGGGAAGAAAATATTATGGCAGATGTGGTGGTGAGTAATTCGGATGTGTATTTCACTTACAAAAATCTATTACAAGATTCCTTTTCTGCGCTGTATTATAAAAAGCAGGAAAGAAGCAGTAGCGCTTACATTTTTTACTGGGGTATTTCTGCGGAATTTAAGCAACTGGGACTGCACAATATTTTATTTGCAGAAGATTACAAAGCGGAGTTTGATTGTATTTTCAATAAGAAAATATTGCACAGCGATCCTACTATTTATATAAACATAAGCAGTAAGTTAGATACTGAGCAAGCACCTGCCGGAGCAGAAAACTGGTTTGTAATGGTAAATGTACCAGCAGGGTTGGATACAGAAAATGCGGAAGTAAAAGAAACTCTTAGAAAAAACATAATTGATAAAATTAATCGCATTCTTCATACAGATATAGAATCTAAAATAGTAAGTGAGCTGGAGTGCAGCCCTTCAGATATAGAACAGGATACCATGTCCTACCTTGGAGCCTTATATGGCACGAGCAGCAATCATAAGAAAGCGGCATTTCTCAGGCACCCAAACTTTAGTAATAAAATAAAAAACCTTTACTTCTGCGGGGGAACGGTACACCCCGGCGGCGGCATACCACTTTGCCTGTCCAGTGCTGCTATAGTGGCCGGAATGGTAGAGAAAAAAGTAAAACCTGGCAGAAAATAATGGAGAAAACGAGCGGCATATCAAGAGTGCAAATAGCCACTGGCATTGCTATATTATTTCATGTAATAGGGCTGCTGGGAATGTTATACGGCGACAAAGCATTCTTTATAAGTACAACGCCTTTGCACTTGTTGTTGATGGCGGCTCTTGTCGTGTACACCCATCAAGGCATTAACCTTCGATTTATTTTATTTTTTATTGTATGCTTTGTGCTTGGCATAGCGGTAGAGGTTTATGGAACGAGTACTGGTAATCTTTTTGGTAAATACAGTTATGGTACGGTACTGGGACCTGGTTATAAAAATGTGCCCTACATAATAGGAGTAAACTGGTTTATCATTATGTATTGCTGCGCCTGCACAGTGCAGATCACTTTCAATAAGTTATTGCTACTGGTCAAAGAAAAAATTCCACTCACAAAAGGCAAGCTGCATACGTTTTCCCTTATCATAGATTCTTCCTTTCTGGCAGTAATATTTGATTATTTCCTGGAGCCGGCGGCTATCAAACTAGGGTACTGGCAGTGGCTGGTAGATGGCACTATTCCATTTTTTAATTACAGCAGCTGGTTTGTAGTAAGTGCCGTATTTATAGCATTACTTTACCTGTTGCAGATAGCCCGTACAAACAAATTCGCCGTAAATTTGTTACTCATTCAACTTATGTTTTTTCTTTTGATCAATACATTATTGTGAACATTTTCCTCTACATAGGCATTACACTCGCCGTTTTTCTTCTCATGGAAGGCATAACCTGGCTTACACATAGGTTTGTAATGCATGGCTTTTTGTGGTATTTGCACAAAGACCATCATCAACCCGAGCCAGGTTTTTGGGAAAAGAATGATGCCTTTTTTCTCATTTTCGCCATTCCAAGTTGGCTTTGCATTATGCTGGGTTTACAAAATCAATATTACTGGGTAGCGGCTATTGGCTTTGGTGTAGCCATGTATGGTCTCGCTTATTTCATTGTACACGAAGTCATCATTCACCAACGGTTTAAATGGTTTACCAGAAGCAATAATACCTATGTAAAAACAATACGCTGGGCGCATAAAATGCACCATAAGCACCTCGGAAAAGAAGAAGGCGAAAGTTTTGGGATGTTATTTGTAGCAAAGAAATATTGGGAGAAAGTGCAGGCAGATAAGAAGAGGCGTAAGGAGGATGAGGTAAACAGTTCTTCAAAGAAAGTAACTACGTAGGATAAAATATTCTTTTTAGGCTGCCAGATTCTCTACCAGCAACATAAATTTTTTTCTTTTCCTTATCGTTTTCAAACGGTATTAATTTACCCGAAATTTTTTTCAATCTAAATAAAAATCTGCCGAGGCAAGTTTCTACCTGCTCTCGGCAACTCAAATTTTTATTGATAAAGCTAGTTTACTCTTTCACAAACTTAGCCACTCCACCATTTTCTGTTTTAATAATATAACTGCCGGCTGCTAGCTTACGCACATCTATTCTATTTACACTGCCCACTAGCCTCGCACTCATCACAAGCTTGCCAGAGATGTCAAATATAAAAGCAGTTTGCTCTGTAGAGACCGCATCTTTACTTTCTAGATAAATGTAATTTTTTGCAGGGTTCGGATAGCTTGTAAATTCAGGTTTTAAATCAGAATTATTCAAAACGATTACCTTGGAGTATTCAAATCTTCCATCTTTATCTACCATTTTGAGGCGGTAATAATTCTTGCCAGGTAATTGTCTGCTGTCCGTGAAGAAATATTTATTGTCGCCCTGTCCTACTGCTGACCTAGTTGCAATTTGTATATAATCATTACCATTGGTGCTTGTTTCAATGTAAAACTGTGAAGTGTTTATTTCAGATGCAGTAACCCAGTTTAACGAATTGAAATTATCAGAACTTGTATAGCCACTAAAGCTTAATAATTGGAGCGGCAAGACTATACCTGCTGCTGTTTCATAGGCTCCAAAATCTACCGTTGCCGTTCCATCGCCATCACCATCTGTAATTCTTGTATTCCCTGCCAGGTCTAGTGCTGCTGTTATTAAAGCATTATTACCTTTATCTATTACGGGAGAAATTGCTTTTAAAGTATAATCTGGGAATAACGCATCTGTAAACTGAGGATTGTTAGCAGCATTTGTTCCGTCTAATCCGTTATTGGTAGAATTATCATACCCTTTAATAAGCGAGTAGGAAATATCGGCTGCGGCGTCTTCTTGGTCAAGTTCCTGAGTGTCGTTATTCCAAAAGATAGAGTTGGCTACATTTAAGGTATTAGTACCTCTATTAGTAATAGCTGCTCCATCATCCCGCAGTTTTGTATTATCTGCAATTGTGGTATTTATTACATTTAAAGTCAAGGTCTGTCCTACACCACTAGTCACCCTGATTGCTTTACCGGTATTGTTATGAATTAAAGAATTGGTTAAACTTGCTGTTACGGTACCGCCACTATTTGAGAACCCTATGGTCTCCCCTGATTGGGCGACATTATTAAAAAATTTGCAATCGGTATATTTAAGCTCGATGGAACCAGTTGCTACGCTCGACAGATTTACCGCACTTGAAAAAGAAGCGGTGTTTTCTGTAACCATAAGATTAGAATGATTTATAGTGGAAATATTCGAAGAGTTGTTTAAATAACCAATACCTCCTCCTAATTGCTGTGCAGCATTATTTTCTATACTACTATTTTTTATGGTTGGTGAAGCTTCAGCGTTATCTGTTATAGCCACATATATTCCCCCACCGTGCTGTGCAAAATTTTCGGTGATTCGTAGATTGTTTAAGGTAGGGCTAGAAGTGCCGGTGCCAGTAGCATAAATCAAAATTCCGCCACCGCGTCCTTTTGGAAATGTAAGCGATGTTGTATATGCTTTGGTAATTGTAAAACCATCCAATATTAAGTTGGATCCTACATTTTCTGCTTGTATTACGTGAAAAGAATTATCGGTGACAATTCCTTGATCTCCAATTTCGCCACTCAGTATAGTTTCGTACAAGGTTATATCTCTTGTGGCTAAGTCTGTTGCGCCACTGCTAGGGGAAAAACCTCCATAAATAGAAATGCCGGGAAAGAGATCAAAATATATTTCCCTATTGGAGGAAGGGGTAGGTTTATATGTTCCTTCTGCTACATAAATAGTATTTATAGCGCTGCAGGTCTGTGCAAGAAATAATGCATCTTGCAGGTCTGTTACCGCATTTGCCCAATTGTTTCCAGTGTCATTTCCTGTTGCATTTTCATCTACATACACAATAGAGGTTGTAAAAATAGAACAAGGATCTGTGGCCGCAGTTTCATAGGCGCCAAAATCTACAGTAGCAGTCCTATTGCCGTCGCCGTCGGTAATTCTCGTATTCCCTGCCAGGTCTAATGGTTCTGTGTTGGCCGCATTATCCCCTTTATCTATCACCGGCGAAGTAGGTTGTAAAGTATAATCTTTATTCGCAGCATCACTAAATTGTGGTGCGTTAGCAGGGTTTGTGCCGTCTAGTCCGTCATTAGTAGAGTTGTCATATCCTTCAATAAGAGAGTAGGAAATATTTGTTGTGGCAATTCCGAGGTCTAGTTCATCAGGACTATTATTCCATAAAATAGAGTTGACAATATTAATGTTTGATGCTCTTATGTTTTTTATGGCGCCACCGTTTCCACTTGATGCAATGTTTTCTGTGATAGTGCTGTTGACCAGATTTAAAGTATTAGAACCAGCGTTGAAGAAATCATCTTCAATTTGAAAAGCTCTTCCCTGGTTATCACTAAACAAGCAGTTAGTAAATGTATTTTGTACCCCATTCGAACTTTGATCTTGAATTCGGATAGTTACATCTGCGGCAGAGTTATTAGATGAGAATTTACAATTAGTATATATTCCCGTCATTACTGTATTTACACTATTATTTTGCCAAATAGCACTTCCGGTACCAGTTGATTCGTTTTCAACAAAATCTACATTTTCAAAAACGGGGCTACTTGTAGTAGTATTTTCCAGATAATAAGCCACCGCACCCCCCGCTACTGTAGCTTTATTTTTATAAAATAGCGTATTTTTTATGATTGGGGCTAATGTAGAGGCAGTAGAAATGTACTCATCAAAACAAATTCCGCCACCAATACCACTGGCAAAATTTTCTTTAATAATAAGATTTTCGAAAAGAGGACTTGATGCAGAAGAAGCCGAACCAGAAAATAATATTCCGCCTCCATAATTTTTTGGAGCGCTGCTTGCAGTTGCATATCCTTTTGTAATTGTAAATCCATCTAAGATTACATTACTTCCAATATTATTTACAAAAACAACATGCCTGGCATTATCTGTAAGAATACCGGGATTGCCTATTTCTCCGCTCAAAATAGTTTCGTAAGTAGAAAAGTTTCTGGTAGCCAAATCTACCGCAGCATTAGCAGGGGAGAAGCCTCCGTATATTTTTACATCAGGAAACAATTCAAATGAAATATCACGGTCGGTACCGGTTGTGGGCAGGTAGGTTCCTTCAGCCACAAAAATAGTATCTATCGCTGCACAATTCTTAGCTGTATGAAGTGCGTTCTGCAAGTCTGTGAATGCATTAGCCCAGTCCGCTCCTGAATTGAGACCCGAGGCATTTTCATCAACGTATACGATCGAGTTACTACTACAAGCAAAGTTTTCGTACCATGCTATTTTATTATCTGTGCTAGATGCTGATACTACATCGAGGTCGCCATCATTATCAAGATCTGCTGTGGCTATATCATAAACACCACTTGTCGTAGTGGAAATATTTTGGCGACTGCCAAAACCACCCATACCATCATTAGCATACCAGGCAATGCGATTATTGGCAAAAGAAGTAGTGAGCACATCAAGGAAACCATCCCCATCTATATCTCCGGTACTTACTCCTTGCGCTAGTGACTCGGTGGTTGCAATTGTTGCTTCTATGAAATTGCCACTGCCATCATTTTTATACCAGGCAATGCGACCGTCGGTTGCAGAAGCCGAAACAAAATCCATAGCACCGTCATTGTTAAAATCTGCAGCTTCTACGCTTTTTAGACCGTTTCCTGTACTTGAAATAATTTGTGGGCTGCCAAAGCTGCCATCGCCATTATTGAGATACCACTTTACCTGGTTATCGCCTTGTGAGGTAGAAATTACATCCATGTAGCCATCACTATTTATGTCTGCCGTTGTTACACTTGTAGCAAAATCTGCGGTATTTGAAATGATTAGCTGCGGACCAAAACCACCTAGACCATCATTTTTATACCACGCTATACGGTCGTCTATTAATGAAGCGGAGAGCACATCCAAATCGCCATCATTGTCAAGATCTGCCACTTCTACATCAGTAGGGGAGTTTGTAGCTGTTGTAATGATTAGTTCTGGACCAAATGTACCGCTACCATCATTTTTATACCAGGTAATCTTATCATCAATAGATATTGCCGCGAGCATGTCCATGTCACCATCACCATCTATATCAGCAACTGTTATTTGACCAACTCCATTGGCTGTGCTGGTAATATTTTGCGCTGGCATAAAATTGCGAGCCCCATCATTTTTATACCAATCTATTTTATCGCTGCTATAACTTGCTGAGATAATATCTAAAAATCCGTCGCCGTCAATATCTGCTATATGCGCATCTCTTGCTCCAGTTGCCGTTGTTGAAATCAGGTTTTCGCCATTGGCGAATTCTCCCGGACTAAGGGCGCTTACTGCGGTTCTAAACTGAAAACTGTAGGGTGTCGCTAGTGGATTACCAGTTATACTTGATACGCCACTTGTAATAGTAGTGGTAATCTTTTCTCCTGCGAAATATGCCCTATTGGGATCAAAACTCGATTGGTTTCCTAAAATGGAATAAGGCATAAAAATAAACGGCAGTCCTTGATCTCCAAAAATTTTCACGTTGGTATTTGTCAATAAAGAGGCATCAACTCTATCACTAAAACTTATAGTAAGATCTTTTGTGTAAGGTACATTATTGGCATTGGAGAGGGGGTCGTTTGCAGTTACAATAAATGCTGTAGAGTTCTCATACCAGGCTATGCGATCATCATTTGCAGAAGCGGACAGTACATCTAAATCTCCATCGCCATCAAGATCTGCCGTTACAACACTTAATGCCCTATCTGCGAGTGTACTTATTGTTATCTGTGACCCAAAACTACCCGATCCGTCATTTATATAATATGCTATACGGTCATCTTCGGAAGTGGCCGAAATCAGATCGAGGTCACCATCTCCATCTACATCTGCCGCAGCAAGCTGAGACACGCCATCTGCTGTAATGGAAATATTCTGTTGTGGGCCAAAGTTGCCACTACCATCGTTTTCATACCAGGCAATACGATCGTCATTTGCAGAAGCTGAAAGCACATCGAGATCACCATCTCCATCCAGATCTGCCGCTACAACGTCAATTGCGCCATCTGCCGTTATGGATATATTCTGTTGCGTACCAAAATTACCGCTGCCATCATTCTCATACCAGGCAATACGGTCGTCAAGTCCTGAAGCCGAAAGCACATCCATATCACCATCACCATCTAAATCTGCTGCGGCAACCCTTCTGGCTCCATCTGCAGCTGTGGTAATGGTCTGTTGCGGACCAAAATTGCCTGCTCCATTATTTTCGTACCAGGCAATACGGTCGTCACTTAAAGAAGCGGACAATACATCGATATCGCCATCATTGTCTAAATCTGCTGTACTTACATCCGATGCTCCTTGCGCAAGGGTAGTAATGGTTTGCTGTGGACCAAAATTGCCGCTGCCATCATTTTCATACCAAGCAATCCGGTTGTCTAATGTAGATGCAGAAAGCACATCCAAATCGCCATCATTATCTATATCAGCGGCAGAAACGCTAGCCGCAAAAAGCGCAGCTGCTGAAATAGTTTGTTGCGGTCCATAAATTCCGTTGCCATCATTCTCGTACCAGGCTATACGGTTATCAAAAAGGGAACTAGACACTACATCCAGATCGCCGTCCCCATCCAAATCTGCAGCTATTACGTCATTTGCTCCATTTGCTACTGTGCTGATGGTTTTCTGTCCGTAAGCAAATTCTCCCGGGCTACTTGGGCTCACTGCTGCGGTAAACTGAAAAGTATAAGGGATAATAGGACAGAAGCCTGTGGGCAAATTGGTATTCGCAAAAGTTGTTGTAATTATCTCCCCCGGGAAATAAGAACGGTCTTGTGTAAAAGTTGCACTTGACCCAGAAATCGAAGGCGCAGTAAAAGAAAATGGCTTACCGTTATTGCCACTGATTTTAGTATTTGAATTATTGAATAAGGTAGCGTTTATGGCATTATCAAAGTTGATAATAATATCCTGGTTGTTATTTATATTACTTGCATTAGTTGTAGGCGAAGTGCTTGTGATACTTAATAAAGTAGTACAAACATTGTACACGCTTACCTGACCCGAAAAACTACCATTATCATCATCGCCTATTGCACCTATACCCACAATATTAGCATCTGCACTCAAACTTACAGAAAACCCAAAGAGATCCTCCATATTATCTCCCAAAATATCATCTCCAAACTGCTCCCAAGTGCCAGCATTGTTTCTATATATTACTGCCTTACCGGCATTTACGCCATTAATATTATTATTTAAGTATGCCGTAGTTGCCAGCATTGCTCCATCGCCACTAAGACTTACTACGGAACCAAAATATTCATCTTGCTGGCTGCCATCTATATCCTGGCCTGCTTGTGCCCAACTGCTTCCAATGAATGCATAAACACGAACGTGGCCCATAGAAGGACTGGCAGGTGGATTATTAAATCTCGAACCTATAGCTACAGTAAAACCATCATCACTCAAACTAACAGAAGACCCGGAATTATCCCCGATGCCTTCCCCATCTATATCCTGTCCTTTCTGCTGCCAATTGCCAGCAATATTTTCATATATTCTCACCTGTCCTTTATTTATGCTGGGTGCATTCCGCGGAGCACCGATGGCAAGAATGTTTCCAGCGGCATTTAAGCTTACAGATGATCCTGAGTGGTCACCCGCTGTTTCCCCTACGATATCCTGCCCCTCCTGAACCCAGGTATCAGCACTATTTGTAAAAACCCGCACATGTCCGGAATTGCCGCCATTTCCGTCGTTGAATCTGGCTCCTATTGCAACGGTATTGCCATCATCGCTAAGGCTCACCGAAAAACCAAATTCATCACTGCCTGCCAGTCCCTCTATATCCTGCCCTATTTGTTGCCAGGTACCACTGTTGTTTCTAAAGATTCTCACATGCCCCGCACTACTACCACCGCCATCGTTTTGTGGTGCTCCAATTGCGAGAATACTACCATCCCCATTTAAACTTACAGACCATCCGGACCGGTCGCCAGATGCTTCCCCGTCTATATCCTGTCCAACCTGTAGCCACGAACCTGCACTATTCTTATATACTCTTACATGCCCCGAACTAGTACCTCCACCATCATTTGATTCTGCGCCTATGGCTATAATACTACCATCATTGCTTGTGCTTACCGAGGTTCCCGATAAGTCTCCTGCTGCTTCGCCATTTATATCTTGCCCAGTTTGTACTTGAGAGAAAACTTGTAATGGAATGAATAGGACTAATATTATAATTAAAATATTCATTTTTTTAGTAAAAGATATATCGCTCATAATATAAAATGGGAAAATATATTTTTATAACTAGCTCAGAATCAAACTAATGTTTATACCTCCCTGTCAGACCTGTGAGCATTCTATTATTGAGAATAGAGCATCAGAGGATGATTTGTGACTTGCAATCTCCTTACGATACTGCAGTGTGGTTTTCAATCTTGAAGGGGTATATAACAATTTCTTGCAACTGCCGGATCGCTTTAAGTTAAGACTTTTTTATATTATGAAAATTTTATAAATAAAGGATAAGGTGCATAAATAATTATCTTGGGAGGTATTTCTACAGCTATGAGGAGCAGTATTGCTTTATATAATACAAGCTTAACCTTCTACGGTGGCAGCCTATATATCATCCAGACTTATCTTTCTTTGGTATACAAAACCCAATCGTGCAGTCGACTTTTTATTCTCTAGAAGTTTTCTTTTATCTGCGTTTGTAAGTCCTACACTGTTCGGGTATAACGTAAATCATTTTTTTTTACTAAAATATCCTCTGGACATTCTGTTCAATATGCTGCATTATTCAAGTTCCCAAATTGCGGAAAGTAAGTCAGTCACGGGATTTCATTATACAGTCCGGTTCACTTTTGTAGTCCTTACTTTTTGCAGTAAACGAATCGCCCAATAGCTTTTCCATACTTCAAGAAAAGAAAGACATATTAATAAAGCATTAAAAATGTGGCTGAGATACTACGAAATTCAACTAATAAGGAGTCACGAAAAATACTTTTAAAAAATCAGTTGTGATAAATTAATTTCCTTTTTTCTATTGCGTATATTCTTGCTTACATGTGATATATGCTGAAAGTTGCATATTTATTGGAAATGATCCGATGATTAATTTAAGATAGAAATCCATTTTAAGAAATAAAGTTTTATATTGCTGCCCTGTAGAAAATATACTACACATAGTATTGCCTTTTTAGATTTAATTTTTTTTGACAAACCTTCTATAAAAAACAGCTGATTAGATAAGCCAGCGGTCTATAAAAAACATACAAACTGTGTAATACCTGGATTGTTTATTTAATCTAAAGTCAATTTGTAGCTAACTAAATTGATTTTAAGAAAGACTAGTTTTATATGACAAAAGATAAATTCACTATCTTAATAGTTGAAGACGATTTTTTTTGCAGAAAGCGCATTAATAAAGTCTTGCTAAAAGAAGGTTATAAAACATTGCTGGCAGGAAGCGCTGCAAAAGCTGTTTCATTGCTGGAAGCACAAAGTTGCAGTTTTATCATTCTCAATGTTAATGCGGCATTAGAAGTAATAAACGGAAGTTCTTTTGGGCAGTATATCAGAAAAAAACTTCAGATTCCATTCATTTATATAGCGACTGCAGAAACTGTCGAAACGGTAAAATTTGCAATTAACGATCAGGTTTCAGGATACCTTACTCAACCTTTTACGGATACAGATTTGCTAGCAGATATTATTGTAAAACCATTTAAAAAGAAAAAACTTCGAGCATCTATACAAGCTCTTACTCTTGCTACTGAAAACAGACAGCAGGAACAAGGTTGTTGTATTTCTGTAGCTGACGGAAACTTTGAAACTGTACTTCCGGTAGAGGAAATCGATTATATTCAGGCAAAAGGTGAAAGCCTCCGCATTTACTCCCGGGGAATATTATATTCTCAGGAATCTAATTTAAATGAGATATCGAAAGTACTCCCGAAAGAACATTTTTTGCGTACTCATGAAGCCTTCATAATTAATAAAGAAAAGGTGGGTTTAGTAAAAACGGATTCCCTGATTGTAAACAATATAGAAATACCTGTTTCTGAAAAGTATTTAGATAACGTGCGGAATGCTGTCATTGACTCCCAATAATTTCCATATACCAGGTACTTATGGCGCTAACCTTCTTATAAGCCATTTTTCATTTTCTTTTACATACAACAACCTGTCATGCAGTCTGCTTCTTCTACCTTGCCAGAATTCAATTGATCTTGGTTTTACAATATAACCACCCCACTGGATTGGCCTAAGCACTTCCTTGTTTTCATATTTTGCCTGCAGATCTTTCACGTTCGTCTCCAGCAGGCTTCTGTCTGGTATTACATTGCTCTGTGGAGAAGCTGCTGCGCCTATCTGGCTGGCCCGGGGTCTTGTAGCAAAGTAGGCATCACTCAAACTGGCGTCCACTTTACTTACGGTGCCTTCAATCCGTATTTGCCTTTGCAGTTCCTTCCAGAAAAATGAAATTGCCACATTTTTATTGGCTTCCATATCTTTTCCCTTATCGCTTTGGTAATTTGTGTAGAAAACAAATCCGTCCTCATTAAAGTCTTTTAGTAATACAATTCGTACAGAAGGTGTTCCCCTCTCACTCACTGTAGCGAGAGACATTGCATTTACCTCTTCTATCTCTGAAGAAACGGCGGCTTCCCACCACTTTGAAAATTGCTGCATAGGATCTTTATCTACGTCCTTTTCGTCCAGCGTTTGTAATGCATATTCCTGTCGTATAGAAGCGATATCTGCCATTGATTTTAATTATTAAATTCCGCTGAGTAATCTGAAAAATAGAACTATCCTCTCACATTATTTTACTTTTTTTCTTTCTCGAATTCCGGATCTGGAGTATCGCCGGAAAATTCATTCCCTTCCGTATTCTCAAATCCTTCATATGCTCCGTGGGTTCCTTCACTTTGTACTTCATTAAGTCCACTTGTCTGTGCGGCGTCTTCTATGGCGCTTTCTGCAGGTTTATCTTTACCTCTCACAGCTGGCTCACTTCCTTTTCCGTGATCATTCGGTACATGATTTTCATCTTTTTTCATCTTCTTATTTTTTAAAGTATTTGTTTTATCTCATTTTGCCTCATAGGCATGCTATCTATTAAAGAAAATATTGTGGAAGCAGGTACTACGCTTTTACTTCGCATTTTTTCATTTCCATCTCTGCCAAGTACTATAAGGGCAAACTCCTCTTTAGCTGTCGCGTAACGGCTAAGCAGCTCTTCACTATCGTTTGCATATACGATCCTTATATTTCTATCCTCGTTTTCCAGGGGCTGACTTTCCAGAATCCCTTGTTGTTCCCTTAGCAGTTTGTTCTTGACACTACCAAATAGTAAAATGTCCCTGGTATTTTTCATTTGTTGCGCTTTGTTACATTAAAATAAAGAAAACCACTATTTTGTTCACTTCTTAGGGGTGCAAATACAATACCGTAAAGCAGGAGTCAAATATTGCTGACTGATGCCAGAATATCAAAAGGAAGATAGGACCACAATAATACCTATTAGCAGAAAAAAATAGCTTTGAAATACTTTATTGGCAGCAGCTTTATAGCGATAGCTACTTGCTGAGCATTCCGTAAATTTGCCTTTCGCTATTTTACAAAAAACCACTAAGACCTCGATGAGCAAGCCACAAGAAAAGAAGATACGAATTGTAACCGCCGCTTCCCTGTTTGATGGGCACGACGCCGCCATAAATATTATGCGCAGAATATTGCAGAGCAAAGGTGCAGAAATCATTCACCTCGGGCACAACAGAAGTGTTGCAGAGATAGTAGAAACTGCTATAGAAGAAGATGCGCAAGGGATTGCTATTACCAGCTACCAGGGCGGGCATGTAGAGTTTTTTAAATATATGAAAGACCTGCTCGAAGAAAATGGTAGCGGACATATAAAAATCTTTGGCGGTGGTGGCGGCACCATTTTGCCGACCGAAATTGAAGAATTACATAACTACGGAATAAATAAGATTTACAGTCCGGACGATGGCCGCAGCATGGGGCTGGAAGGAATGATAGAAGACCTATTGAAACAAGCCGGAGAAGTAGAAGGCAGTGATAAAGTAATGGGCAACGGTCATTTTGCGCTCAACGAAAATAAAGACATCCTTACCATAGCAAGAAGTATAACAGCAGCAGAAAATGAAGGCGATGTGGCTACGGGAATAAATGCATTGGCACAGGAAAATAAAAAGACCGGCACAGCACCTGTTCTGGGAATTACGGGAACGGGTGGTGCAGGAAAAAGTAGTGTAACCGATGAGATAGTACGCCGTTTTTTGAATAGCTATACCGATAAAACAATTGCCGTAATCTCTGTAGATCCCAGTAAGAAAAAAACGGGAGGCGCACTTCTGGGAGATCGTATTCGCATGAATGCCATTAGCAGTCCACGAGCATATATGCGCAGTCTTGCTACCCGCGAGAGCGATAAAGCCCTAAGCAAATTTGTAAAAGAAGCGCTGGAAGTATGCAAGGCTGCAGACTTTGACCTTATTATTCTGGAAAGCGCCGGTGTAGGACAAAGTGATGCCAGCATCCTCGATTTTTGTGATGTGAGTATGTATGTAATGACACCAGAATACGGGGCACCATCGCAACTGGAGAAAATAAATATGCTGGACTATGCAGATGTAATCTGTCTTAATAAATTTGATAAAGCAGGTGCACTGGATGCCTTACACGACGTAAAAAAACAATACAAAAGAAACCACCAATTGTGGGCCGCCAAAGACGAAGAACTACCAGTAGTGGGAACTATTGCTGCACAGTTCAATGATAAGGGAGTGAACGAACTTTTTGGCAAATTAATGCTTACTATCAATACAAAAACCGGAAGCGATTTTCCTGCTTACAAAATGCCGGTGCAGCATGGGCAGGAGGGAAGTATTATTCCACCAAAGAGAGTGCGCTACCTGGCAGAGATAGCAGAGAGCATAGCACAGTATGATGAGTGGGCACGAGAACAAAGTACAACCGCCAGAGAATTATATCAGCTGAAAGGTGCGGCAACATTGATAAAAAATGATAGCCTCGCAGATATTATTGCTCAAAAAGAGGAAGCGCTTGATGCGACCAATAAAAAACTTATAGACAACTGGCCAGCCGTGCAGGATAGATATAGCAAGGAGTTTTATGAATTTACCGTTCGTGATAAAGTAATAAAACAACCCCTTACTTATACTAGTCTGAGTGGTACTGTATTGCAAAAAGTACTTTTACCAAAATACAGCGACTGGGGCGATATCCTTCAATGGCAGTTACAGGAAAATGTACCGGGGGAGTTTCCTTACACCGCTGGTGTATTCCCATTAAAAAGAGAAGGCGAAGATCCTACCAGGATGTTTGCCGGCGAAGGCGGACCAGAGCGAACTAACCGTCGTTTTCACTATGTAAGCGTAGGGCAGCCGGCAAAAAGACTAAGTACCGCTTTTGATAGTGTGACTTTATACGGCGAAGACCCTGCTCACCGCCCAGATATTTATGGCAAAGTAGGCAATAGCGGCGTGAGCATTGCTACCGTAGACGATGCTAAAAAACTCTACAGCGGCTTTGATCTTTGTGACCCCAAAACGAGTGTGAGCATGACCATAAATGGCCCGGCGCCTATGCTACTCGCTTTCTTTATGAATGCTGCTATAGACCAGCAATGCGAAAAATA
Organism: Ferruginibacter sp.; assembly: GCA_037968795.1. Taxonomy (GTDB): domain Bacteria; phylum Bacteroidota; class Bacteroidia; order Chitinophagales; family Chitinophagaceae; genus Ferruginibacter. Next base: position 6,395 of record JBBKWE010000091.1, on the reverse strand, counting down.
TATTCTCGAAAACGGACTAAGAGAGGAAGTAAATAAAATTATAGAAAAAAAATACGACACCTCCACTTTACCAAAATACATCAATGCAAAAGGAGAACTCATAACGCCGCAGCACGGTGCTTTTGAAGGACAATTACCAGAAGGAAATGATGGACTCGGCCTAAGACTTTTGGGACTAAGCGGAAGTGATGTATTGCCGCCAGAAGTGTATGCACAGTTAAAAGCAAAAGCATTGAGTACAGTCCGCGGTACGGTGCAGGCAGATATTCTTAAAGAAGATCAAGCTCAGAATACATGTATATTTTCTACGGAGTTTGCCCTTAAACTCATGGGCGATGTGCAGGAATATTTCATTGACCAAAAAGTACAAAACTTTTATAGTGTAAGTATAAGCGGCTACCACATAGCAGAAGCCGGCGCTAATCCTATTACCCAACTTGCCTTTACCTTAAGCAACGGTTTTACTTATGTAGAGTATTACCTCAGCCGGGGAATGAACATAGATCATTTTGCGCCCAATCTTTCTTTCTTTTTTAGCAATGGAATGGATCCGGAGTACAGCGTGATAGGCCGTGTGGCACGTCGTATATGGGCAAAGGCTATAAAGTATAAATACAAAGGGAATGACCGCAGCCAAAAACTAAAATACCATATACAAACCAGTGGTCGCAGTCTGCACGCACAGGAAATAGACTTTAATGATATACGCACCACTTTGCAAGCGCTTTATGCCATTTACGATAATTGCAACAGCCTGCATACAAATGCTTATGATGAAGCCATCACTACACCTACAGAGGAAAGTGTGCGTCGTGCCATGGCCATACAGCTTATTATAAACCGAGAGCTGGGAACAGCAAAAAATGAAAACCCCAACCAGGGAAGCTTTCTTATAGAAGAACTCACAGACCTGGTGGAGCAAGCCGTGCTCACAGAATTCCATCGCATTACAGATCGTGGCGGTGTATTAGGCGCCATGGAGCGTATGTACCAGCGAAATAAAATACAGGAAGAAAGCCTCTTTTATGAAATGCAAAAACATACCGGCGAGTATCCTATTGTAGGCGTAAATACATTCCTGAGCAAAGCGGGTTCGCCTACCATCTTACCCACAGAAGTGATACGCAGTACAACCCATGAAAAGGAAGCCCAGATAAATACACTTAATGCCTTTAAAGAAAGACACGCCGCCGAAAGCGCCGCCAAACTTTCCCGCCTGCAGGAAGTAGCCATTGATAACGGTAACCTTTTTGAAGAACTAATGGAGACGGTAAAATATTGTTCGCTGGGAGAGATAACAAATGCTTTGTATGCAGTTGGTGGGCAGTATAGGAGGAATATGTAGGTTAATGTACGGCAGCGGTCGGGGCTGTGCTAGTTGGTTGATTTGAAAATGTGCTAATGGGGCAGCGAATGTGATGAGTAAAATGTTTGGGCATTAAAATTTACTGCTTAGCTGCATATTTGCTTCTATCATTGAACTATCTTTTGCATTCCTCTATGTCCTATGATTAGCATCTTTACCCCAGCCGCTCTGCCATCTTCTTCTTCATAGACCTTGCAGCCTGCGTGTAGCCGCCATTAGCTCCATCTACAAAGTGAATGTGCTTCTGCTCCAGATCCCGTACATAGCAACTCATTACAGAAGCGGCACTGCAATAGCAGCCGTATATTATTTCTCCATCGGCTTCCATTTTTGCAAGAGCTTCCTGCATTTCTTTTCTTTGTGCAACTGTGCCGGAGATGACGGTGTTTATCTTTCCATCTATTACAAGATTGTCAGTCATTTCAATCAGACTTTTCAGATACTTTTTCCCTCTGTTAGTCTTTAGGAATAGCTTAGCAGCAATGATCGTAAACCACTCGGAAATGACGGAGTAGGTCATAGACTTTCGCATTTTAAGCCGCATACCTTGCTTTATTCTTTTTGCAGAAGCCAGTAGTTTCAGTTTAGGGAGAGAAATAGGTTTGCGCTCGTTTTTGTCGCCAAAAATCTTGTCCAGCATCGCCAGTACTTTACTAAACGCCGCCGCTTGTTTTTCTTCTGTGGTAGCCACTGCCAGCAAACTTATTATTTCCTCATGATCATCGGGCGGGTCTATGAGATCCCACCGGCATTCCATTCCCTCCAGATTAAGATTTGTAGCCAGTGGATTGAGTGGCGATAATTCGTATTGCTCTCCTTTTATGATTTGCTCTGCATAGGCCAGTCCATCGCCCAGTACTATAGGAATAGAAAAGTTTTCATTAGATTTTACCTTACTCACTTTGAGTGTGAACCCTTTTTCCAAAATTTTCTTTACAGTCATGTGTCCCACCCGCATGTGGTGCCCAAACTGGTTCTGCGTGTTTTCCTGGTGTACTTTTAAGCTGGCAATTGCCGGTGCAAGTGCACTATTAGGTACCAGAAATGTAGCACCATCTCCCCCAAAAAAGAAGGGGATCTCAATTGCCTGGTCATAAGTAATATTAAGCACTGCCACTATGCTTGCAGTAGCTATGAGATTAATATCCTGGTGCATGCCGGCAGCGACTGCTTCTGAGCTATTCTCTACATCTGTAATAATTACGTGCCAGTCTGCCGGTACGCTATAAAATAAATGCGGCCTCAGAAAAAGCTTAGCTATATCAATATCTATGCTGGGGAGTTCTGTATAAAAATGTTCGTTTTCCATTGTGTTTCTTTTATCGGAATAGGATCAAGGAGCTATATTTTGGCAATATTACATGACCGTCTATTATACCTATTGCCGTTTGCTCCAAAGCATTCTGCCATTTTCCTGTGGGGGCAGGTGCCGTTTTTTCTTCTGCTGTTCCATTAAATCCAACCCAGATTTCTTTCCAGTTTTCTCCGGGTAATTCTCCCCGTATTCTATACGCAATAACACCCGCTGCGGTGTCATCTTCAAAAATAATATGACCTGCTACCTGCTCTGCAGTACTCATTCTAAATGCAGGATGCGCCTTTCTTATGGCAATAAGTTTTTTAATATAGTCTATAAGTTCCAGGTTTTCTTTTTTTGCATTCCAGTCTACTTCATTGATGCTATCAGGAAGGTTATAAGAATTTTCTGCGCCATGCTTGGTTCGATAAAACTCGGTACCGCCATGCAAAAACGGAATACCCTGACTGGTGAGAATGATAGTAAGTGCAAGCTTGTGCATTTTTTTCTTATCCTCTTCTGACGCCTCAGGGGCAGCAAGTTGTATCTTATCCCATAGCGTGTGATTGTCGTGGCAGGATGCGTAATTTATTACACCGGCCGGGGACAGGGTAAATGGTTCTTTATCATAGTTAACCTCCTTGTAAGGTATTTGTGGATGCAATCCCGCCGCTACAATTCCATACTCTACAGAGGCTTTGTCTTTTACATTGCCCATGGCAAAACCTTTGTCTGTATGGGAAAAAACACTGCCTTTAATGCCATCTCTTATATCGTCGCTAAACACGGCAATCCTGTCTAGCATGGGTTCGTTGTGCTTTAGTGCTCTTTTTATTTCTGGCAAGGGAGATGCACCTGCAGCCCAACCTTCGCCGTACAAAAGAATATCTGGTTTTATATCATGCAGTGTCTTGGAAATCGCATTCATAGTTTCTACATCATGTATGCCCATTAGGTCAAATCGAAAACCATCTATGTGATATTCTTTTACCCAGTAAGCAAGACTCTCTATCATAAACTTACGCATCATAGGACGCTCACTGGCAGTTTCATTGCCACAGGCAGAGGCATCTGAGTAGCTGCCATCTGGCTTCTGCCGGTAATAGTAGCCGGGAACGAGTAAAGTAAATGGCGTGTGCTGTAGTTTGCTGGTATGGTTGTATACTACGTCCATCACTACCCGCAGCCCTGCTTTGTGCATTGCGCCTATCATCGTCTTAAGTTCTTTTATCCTGGTGATGCCATTCGCAGGATCTGTACTGTAAGAACCTTCGGGGATATTATAGTGCAAAGGATCATATCCCCAATTGTAATGATTTTTCTCGGGAGTAGATTCATCTACACTATTAAAGTCAAAGAAAGGAAGAAGGTGTATGTGGGTAAATCCCATTTCTTTAAGGTGCGATAATCCGGTCGCCGTTTCACCATCTTTACTACCTTCTTCTGCCAGCCCCAGATATTTTCCTTTGTGTGTAATGCCGCTATTTGCCGCAATACTTATGTCTCTTACATGCCATTCGCTAATTACAGCATCGGTCGATAAGTTTTTATCAGAGAAAGCCGGGCTTTTATCTTTTTTCCAACCCGTGGGATTGGTAAGTTTCAGGTCAGTGACCATAGCCCGCACACCATTGGTGCCACATGCTTTTGCGTAAGGGTCTGCAGTGGGAGCACTCCAGGTTCCATTTATCTTGGCGGTAAAAGTGTAGTAAATCCCTTGTAAGTCTTCTTTTACTTTTATAAACCAGGTGCCTTCTTCACCGGAAATAAGAGGAAGGGTTTTGTAGGCTTCGCCATTAAGGTCGTGTTTGTAAAGTTGCAAATTAACTTCCTGCGCCGGCGGGCTCCATATTTTAAAGCTACTTGCCTTCTTTGAGTACTGTAGGCCAAGATCCGCTCCTGTATAAACAGGGTAATTATCAAAAGTATTCTGAGCAAAAATGGATGGATGCATAAAAATTAAAAAGCCGGATAAAACGAAGCCTTTTAAAAAAGTGCCGGCATAAGATGAATAGTTTTGTTGAAATATAATCATAATGAGTAAAAATATTATTTGGCTCTCTACAGCATTTTTACTTTGCTACAATGTACTATTTTTTTATAGTATTGATTTTCTGACTTTTTATAGCAGCTGCAATACATCATAAAGACAGGTCTGATAAAAGGGTTCAAAATGTAGAAAGAAAATGATGCTAAAGCAGAAAACGCAGCAGCATCCATTATCAGTTGGCTAAAGCCGAACTGCAATGGATAAATGATATACCGAAAAGTAGAACTTAAGAAGACTTAGGAAAAGAAGGGGAAAAGTAGAGTAACTATTATCCATTGTCCCTGCCTTCAGGCAGGGGTAATGGATAATATGGGAAAGGCTTTAGCCACATTTATTTTCTTATATGTTATAAATTCTAATGAGCAGATGCGTTAATAACAACAAAGTAAAATTGTGGGTTTCAATTTCAGTGTAAACCCTAAATTATTTCTATTTAGCTTTAGCCCCATACTTTTAAAATAATAGTGAGCATAGAAAAACTAGAAATACAAGAATTTTTACAACGGACACAGGATCATCTTGTCATAGATGTACGCAGCCCCGATGAGTATGCGCAGGCATATATCCCCGGCGCAAGAAGCATTCCTTTATTTGATAATGAAGAAAGAAAAATTGTAGGGACAGCCTACAAACAACAAAGCAGAGAAGAAGCAATAAAGATTGGATTGGATTTCTTTGGCCCAAAAATGCGGAGCATGGTAGAGGAAGTAGAGAATATGATTGCAGAAGAAAATTCCATTTACCCAAACAAAAAAACAATACTTGTACATTGCTGGCGGGGCGGTATGAGAAGTGCCGGGGTAGCCTGGCTGCTTAGTTTGTATGGCTATAAAGTGCACAGCCTTATAGGCGGCTATAAGACTTACAGGAACTGGGTACTGCATCAGTTTACACTCCCCTGGAGTCTTTATGTTCTTGGTGGATATACCGGCAGCGGCAAAACAGAGATCTTGCACGAAATGCAGAAAGCAAACACTTCGATTGTAGACCTGGAGAAACTAGCCAACCATAAAGGCTCTGCATTTGGTGCACAAGAAGGTGGGCAACCGCGGCAGGAAATGTTTGAAAACTTGTTGGCAATGGCTTTGGAACCTGTGAAAGAAAAACAATTTTGGGTAGAAGATGAAAGTCAGCGCATAGGAAACAATATAATTCCAAATGCGTTTTGGAAAACGATGCGATCTTCTCCGGTGTACTTTGTAGACATACCATTTGAAGAAAGACTAGCGTTCATTGGCACAAACTACGGTAAGCTACAAGCTACAGCTATTACAGAGGCTATCGTACGAATAAAAAAACGCCTGGGTCCGCTGGAAACCAAAACTGCGCTGCAAGCGATAGAAGATGACCGGTGGAGTGATTGCTTTAGTATCTTACTTAAATACTATGACAAGCATTATAAAAAAGGACTGGAAAATAGAGAAGGTCTGAAGGAGCTTTTGACGGTTATAGAATGTAACACAATAGATCTCGAGGAAAATGCAAGGGTTCTACTACAGAATGCCAAAGCCGAAAAATAATAAAATGAGTGAAGAAAATAATACTATAAAACTTACTGCTTACAGTAAAGGAGCGGGTTGTGGCTGCAAAATTGCACCCTCTGTTCTGCAAACTATTTTAGGGGAGAAACCTATCTATGATGAACCACGACTTCTTGTAGGGAATGGCAATAATGATGACGC
>JBBKWE010000090.1:0-7370 GCA_037968795.1 Ferruginibacter sp. | reverse complement strand
GACTTTTCGGTAAGTCCGTTCTTATGTAAGTTGTTGAGTACTTCCAGGGATTTGTCTATGGCGGCTTCGCTTGTGGCATTTGCCGTAAAGGTGCTTATGGTAAAACCACCGCCGTTTTTCAAAGTACTGAAATTGCTGCCTGCACCGTAGGTGAGTCCGCTATTTACCCGAAGTTCATCATTAAGCATGGAGGTAAAACGGCCGCCAAATAAGGTGTTCACCACAGAAATATCTATGTAGTCTTTGTTATTTCTGCTTATGCCCGGAGAGCCTATGTAGAAAGTTGTTTCCCTTGCGTCGTCTTTATTTACCAGGAGCACATTTGCCTCTTTTAGTTTTTCTATCATGCCGGCAGCAAGATCTGCTTGCTTGCTACTGCCTTTCTTCCAGCCCTCAAACTGCGATTTTATGGCTGCTAACATAGCCGCAGTTTTAAAATCGCCCACTACGGTAAGTACAGATCCATCTGGTCGGTAGTTCTCTGTGTAGAAGGACTTTACAGCAGCTCTGTCCAGTGGCGTAATGGTAGAGGCAAAACCAAGAAGGCTATTACCATATACATGATTCCCAAAAAGTTGTTTGTCAAAATAATCGTCTATTACACTTCTCGGGCTTTCCTTTCTTCTTTCCAGGTTTGCCAGAAGTCTTGTTTTTTCTTTGGCAAATTCTTCTTCATTAAAGCTTGGGTCAATCAATAATTCTTTAATAATATTTAGAACCAATTCCTGGTCTTTTGCGGCAAACTTAGAGGACAAGCCGGCATATTCCTTAGCAGCATAAGTGTTTACCGTAGCGCCTATGAAATCAAGCTTCTTGTCTATATCTTCTTTTGAAAAGTTTTTCGTACCGTGCATTAAAGCACTAGCGGTAAGGGAAGCAATGCCCGACTCCTTGCCGTCGTAAATAGCACCGGCGGGAACAATGGCGCTCACGCTTATGAGCGGTACATCATGCTGCTCCATGAGGTAAACGGTAAGGCCATTTTTTAAAACAGTTTTTTGGTATTTTGGTAGCTCATAAGCCTGGGCAAAAATGTTTGTCTGTGCGCAGGTTGCAATGGCAAGACAAGCTATGATTAGTATTTTTTTCATTTTAAATTTTTTCTTCTTTGGAGAAATAGGTTTCCAATCTGCTCTAGTCTTCCACATTCGTTTTTAATACACCTACAGTGCGATTGCTCTTGCTGAAATATTTTTTAGCCACCGCTTGCACATCGGCAACGGTTACTTTATTAAAGTTTGCAGGAGAGTCAAACATCTTTTTATAATCGCCAAAGAATAATTCGTAGGTGCCGAGGTTATTGCTTTTACCATTGATGGTTTCTATTTGGTTGTAGAAGGTCATCAGCTTTTGGTTCTTTATTTTCTGCAATTCATTATCAGTAATGCCTTCCGTTTTTATTTTTTCAAGTTCCTTGTATATGCTGTTCTCTACAGAATCTGTATGCACATTTTTTGCAAGGGTTGCGTAAATGGAGAATAAACCCGGATCAAAGTTGTCGCCAAAATCAGAAAAGACCTGCGTTGCAATCTGGCTTTGATCTACGAGGTTGCTATATAACCTGCTCGAATTTCCGCTGGTAAGAATATCACTTAATATAGACAAAGCATAATAATCTTCGTGCTTACTAGCAGGCGTGTGATAGCTTATAAGCATGTAGGGAGAGGACACATCTTTTTGCACCGTTATCCTACGCTCACCAGTTTGCGGCGGCTCTACAATGTGTACTACGGGTGGTGCAGGTTGTGCGGGGATAGGTGCGAGATATTTTTCTGCTAAGGACTTTACTGTTTCAAACTTTAGAGCGCCTGATACAACCACCACACAATTATTAGGAGCGTAGTAGGTCTTAAAATATCTCTCGAGGTCGGCCTGCGTCCAGTTTTTCATATCATCTTCGTAGCCTATAACCGGCCAGTGATAAGGGTGTTCCTGAAATGCCGTTGCCTGCACTGCCTCGCCTAGCGAGCGCCATGGACTGTTTTCCAAACCGGTTCTACGCTCACTCAGCACTACGCCTCTTTCACTCTCCACCATATTGGGGTCTATGCTCAGGGAAGATATTCTATCGGCTTCCAGATCAAACATCGTTTCTGCTGCCGATGCGGGAAACCAGTTAGTATACACCGTTACATTTTCGGAAGTGTAGGCATTATTGGCGCCGCCATTATACTCCATGGTTTGGTCAAACATTTTTGGGCCATATTTCTTCGCACCATTAAACATCATGTGCTCAAAGAAATGCGACAGACCGGTTATGCCCTGATGTTCATTTCTGCTTCCTACTTTATAAAAGAGGTACATATTGGCATTGGGAATTGAAAAATCTTCTACTACTAAAAATTTCATTCCATTAGCAAGGGTAAAAGTTTTTACTTCTTCCGCTTTCATTTGACCCCAGCTGTAGGACGTCATGAGTAAGAGAAAGGGCAGCAATATTCTTTTCATAAAAAATTATTTTATAATTGAGCTTAAATCTACATAAAGAAAGGGAAAGTAAAATTTGAATTACTCGGGTAAGGCAAACTTTAATTGCATTATAATTAACCCTGCAAATTCCTATTTTTCTTTTCTGAGCACTTCCAGTGCGTCCCAAAACTTCAGACATTTTTTTTCTGCTGAATTTTGCTTTGCAGCCTTGTAAAACCGGAGAATATCATCTTTTATCACATCAGGCATTGTTTGCAATCCTTTTTTCTGCCAGTCAAGCAAGAGGGTTGTGTAAGTAAGATCTGCCAGCTTATAGTTGCAGCCCGTAGTGGGCAGCCCGGTGTCAAAATTGATATCAGATAATGTGGGTGTCGTCTTATTAAGCTGCTGCACCTGCTTGCTATAGGTCTTGACTATCGTATCAAAACTTTTGGCAAATAGATCTTCTTCTATTTTGCCAGGCACTTTAAACTTCAATGGCGCAAGCGGTCCTATTTTTGGTAGCACCCGTATAAGATAAGAAACAGCAGTAGGGAAGAAACCGGGCTTATGATAACCGGTTCCAAAGTTTTTATTATAAACCTTTTGTCTCATGCGAAAATTGAATCTCTCTGCGGTAGCAGTACTATCCTTTTCCATGATTGCTTTCTCTTTGGTAGCCCAGGCCTGCCTCGTAAGGAGCGGTAACACATTGGCCACCACCCAACGAAAGGTTTCTACTGAGCGGGAAAAATGATTGTTGTGCACTTCATAAATATCCAGCCCATACACCGAAGAAAACGCCCGGGATAAAACAGCTGTGTCTACTTTGAATCCTATGTATTCGCGATAACTCTGTGAGGCATAATTACCGTTAGCAATCCCAAGTACGTCAAATCCAAATTCCATACGCATGTGCGAAAGCTCGTCATCTTCATAAGTAACATAATCCCCATGCTTTCGTTTAATTTTTGGGTACAGCATCGGTACGGTGCGGTTGGTTGCCAATGGATGGCCATAGAGGTCTGCATGATAATGCGACATAAATCCTACTGCGAAAGCCAGTTCATTAAGGGTTGACGCTTCTTTTAAAAGCGCATTCACCATATCGCCACTTCTTACATAATGCACAAGATTAGTAAACCGCTCACTTCCGCTGGGGTAGTACCCCATGTCTGGCGCTACTGCGCCACCGTAAGCGTAAGCATGAGCATCTTTGATATCATCTTCTGTGGAAGCTGGAAAACGTTTTTTTAATAAAGGAAGAATACTATTATCCCACGCAGCATCTATGATAGCCTCATGGGTGAAAACGCCTAAGGCCTTTGCTGAAAATGATGTCAGAATAAAGGCAAGTGTGACTATACAGTATTTTTTCATAAAATGATTTTAAAGACAAGACACACTTTTTTATACTATTAAAACTTAGGCTATTCTTTGCTTTTAAGGATTGAGTCACTTATTTTAAAAGCAAATGTAATTTGGAGCTTAGTTCCCGAATATTATGTTATTTAGAAGCTTTGGTAGGATGGACTATTCACCCGCGGCGTCCTTATCTGCTTTTCCTTTCCGTATCGCTTTTCGTGCTCTTTCCTCTGTGTCTTTATCGGGTTGTATTTTGGGTTGATCTGCTTTTTCTTCCGGCTCGTAACTAAGATCAATAAACATAGGGAAGTGATCGCTGTTTACGGCACCTACCCGTTTCATGCTCACCAGTTTAAAATGGGAGCTTTGGAAAACATGATCTAGCGGCCATCTGAATACCGGAATTTTAGCATGGAAGGTATTGTAAAATCCGCGGCCTTTGCGGGGATCGAGATAGCCGCTTACTTTTTGAAAAAGTTTTGTAGTAGAAGACCAGGCCACATCATTGAAGTCACCGGCTACAATAACACCTTCTTTTTCTTTGCGGGCCTCCATTGCCACCATGATCAATTCGCCATCTCTTTCCCTGGTATCAGAGGCCTCTGAGGGTGATGGTGGTCGCGGATGCACCACGAATAAGGTGATCCATTCGCCTGAGGATAATTGTACCTGCGTGCGGATAGAGGGAATATCTTCTTCCACAAGATAACGAACAGAACTATTCTTCAAAGGCAGCCTTGAGTAGAGATGCATGCCGTAGGTATTGCTCTGCGGTACAGGTATGAAGTAGGGATATGATTTTTGTAGCGCTGATAACCCTTTTTGCCAGAGGCTGTCAGACTCGGTGGTGATGACAATATCCGGGTCATTAATATTTATCTTCTCTAATACCGCTGCATAGTTATCATTTTCCTGGTATACATTGGAAATGAAAAGTCTTATGTGTGTGGTATCTTGTGAATCCCCTTCTGATTGGATTACCTCTTTTTGGCCTAGTACAGTGTAGGGCCAGGCTTTATATCCCTGTATAATAATTACACACAGAAATATGATAACAAATATGTAGGCTTTTCTTCCTCGTTTGAAATAAAAACTGCCATACCATAGCAAGGCAAGGACAGCCATAAAAAACGTTTGTAGCCGGGGATAATCAAAAATTCTGATCCACCACACATTTGAGGGAATGAATGGTAATACTGTCGCTAAAAGGGCAATAAGCGCCAGCAACCCAAATAGTACAAGTCCGGTATAGCGTAAAAAAGGTTTTTTCATTTCCGTTATTTACGGCAAACTTAAGGGAAATGAGGGGTTGGACTCATTGTTAATTCCCATACATCTTGGGATCTAAGGCTCTCGGACTCCACATCTCCAGGAAAGCCTGCACTTTATAGCGGTCATAAGTGCCTTGACCATTTTTTAAATAGTCGTTATTCTCCGTATGAATTCTCTTGCCTTCGCCATCCAGGATTACAAAAACGGGAAAGCCAAATCGTTCCGGGTGTTGTAGGGATCGAAATACTTCTGTATTTGTATTGTCAGGACTATAGTTTAGATGGTATTTTACAAAGCCATAGTTCATTACACTATCAATAGGCTTATCCGTAGTAGAAAACTGTTCAAATTCCCGGCACCATTTGCACCAGTTGCCTCCGGCAATAATAAGGACATACTTGCCTTCTTCTTTTGCTTGCTTCACTGCAAGTGATATGTTGGCCTTAGCATCTGCTTTGGGGTTATAAATATCTGGCTGCTGAGCAAACACATTAAAGTTGAAAAAGGCAGCAATAAATACAGTAGTTAATTTCAAAAGAGATAAATTATTCTGGCAAAAGTACCAATATTTCGCTCTTTGTCACCAATGTAGATTGTTAAGAAAACTAATATTTTAGGTCATCTACCAGGTAGCCCTGTATGCTTATTCGTAATGTAGTCGCTGGCGAGGAATTGTTTTCAATATTAAAATAATTACCTCCTCTTACAATCCATAACGGGGAACCACCACCAGCAATAAGATCATAAGTAGAATTGCGACTTACGTCAATTATTCTTTCAGAATTGGGAAGAGGTCCGCCATTGAGAGAAGTACCAGGGCCAGCAACAACAATCATTTTACCTGAAGTAGTACCGTCCAATGATTCGATATGGAAATTATTTACAAGTAAAAATTTTCCGGCAGGTATTGCAGTATAAAAGCCATTATCATCTACTGATCGTATAATAGTTGCACTCGTTCTTCCAGCTGGTGAAATAATTGCCACACCGTAAATAGGTACAGGATTAGTAGGAAGGTTGCCAGTACTCCTTGCAGATAAGGATTCCCAATTCGTGCCATTAAATCCTTCATGTTGTTTTAGAGTACTGTTGTATCGAATTGCTCCTGCCGTAGGAATTGCTGCATCATCTGACAATACAATCTTGCCATTTATGTCTAGTATCTGTTTGGGAGCAGGGGTATTAATTCCTACATTTTGTCCGTAGAGGCTCATGCTGAATAACAAGGTAAGGATAGATAAAAGGTACTTCATGATTATGCTATTTCTTTAAAAAATGTTTGTTAGGCTCGGGATGAGATGTAAATTGGATAAAAATAACACACATATATATACAAGACAATTACATAATAGTGGAATGATTGCGCACCATAAAGTGATTTCTCCAGAAATAGTAGTAATTGATTTTGGTTTTTAAGTCTGAATATTCAGTGCGGAAATAAAAAAGCTGCCTTACTAAAGGCAGCCTTTAAAGCCTACATCTTTCGCGTATGCTTAAGAAATTTGTATGAGCCGTGGCGGTTTTACCTTTGCCTCTTCTTTTTTAGGTATGGTAAGACATAGCAGCCCATTTTCATATCTGGCTTCTATATTTTCAGTATCCATTACCTCTTTTTGAAGATTAAATGTGCGCTGAAAAGATTCATAGCTGAATTCTTTTCTCGAATACTTTTCATCTTCTCCGCTCTGTGGTTCGTTGCTTATTTCAGAGCTTATGGTAAGCCTGTTGCCGTCTAGCTCTACTTTAAAATCTTTCTTCGTCATGCCCGGTGCTGCTACCTGTACCTCATAGCTTTCTCCGGTTTCTCTAATGTTTACTGCCGGAATAGTTGTATTCGTGTCAGAAAAATTAGAATTATCCCAGTTAAATAGATCGCGACGTAAGAAGTCATCGAATAAGGGATTCAAAAAGTTTTGATTTCTTTTAATTAGCGTCATTTTACCCTCCTTTTTTATTGGTTAGAAAATAATTTATTTGCGAAAACGCAAGGCTCGTACCAAACTGTCTAAACTTTTTTTTTACGAAAAGCGAATGAAAAATTGACAGAAGCAAGGGAATATTTTTCAGATTTTATGCAAAAATTTCACTTTATCGGTCAAGTAAAATTTCACTTTAAATTATCCGCAGCACTTGATACACTTCAAGGATAGGATAGGTAAAAACAGAATACTTAGGGTTATATATTGACTTGGATATGTAAGCAGCTATTTACTTTTATTCCAGCTTCAAAGGCGAGCAATGAATTTTTTTTACAAATCAAATCTGTCATTGATCCTCGCAATCCTAAACCCATTTTTCAGAACCAATTTTGTTGGTACACTATT
>JBBKWE010000089.1:0-2638 GCA_037968795.1 Ferruginibacter sp. | reverse complement strand
CCACCGCCCGTATTTGGATTAAAGAATTGCTCTATCGGCTTATCAAAATATTTGTAGAAAGCACCGATGGTAAAAAGCTCTCCTGCTCGTGGATATAATTCGTAGCGCAAATCAAAATTGCTCACCTTAGTACGCTCCAGCCCTTTGTTACCTGCAATTACAGATCCCAGGTCAAAATCGTAGAACTGAAAAGTGCTTAGTTCTCTAAACTCTGGACGCACCACAGTTTGTGAAGCAGATACTCTAACATTAGTCTTTGCATCTACATTGTACGTAGCATTTAATCCCGGTAAGTAATCTCTCACCCTGTTGTAAACGTGACGTGGGTCTTTAGAATTTGTGCTTCCTATTACCTGGTCAAAATCTTCCACTCTAAGTCCCCACACTACTCTTAGCTTTGTTCCTATCTGATTGTCAAGTTGTAGAAAACCAGCGTTAAGTATACTGTTAGCTATGTATCTATAATTTATACCGGCGAGTTCATTAAATGCAAATTTGTTATCAAAACCATTTCCGAAATTTTCAGGAGCAAATATTTTATCGGGCGATAGTGTTAGTAGTTCCTGATTGTCTTGCGGCAAGTAAATGGCAAATGGTCTGCTATTAAAAAGCCTGTCTTTTACCTGAAAAAAATATCCCCCTTTTATGGTCTGCTCTCTATTATTAACTTTAATAGTTTTTGCAACGTCTGCCCCTGCTGTGTATATATAATCATTTAGGAAACCAAAGTAGCGACTTCCACTTTTTTGGGAAGCATTACTTCCACTTATGTATGCGCGGTAGGGTTGGCTAGGGTCACTATTTGCCTGATTGTACTGCAACCTGCGCTGGTCAGGAATATATTGATCCAGGATATTAAAACTGCCAAACCAGTGCAGTTTACTATCTACACTTCTAATATTATGCTCGCCGGTTATTTGTGTGTTGAAGAAAGTATTTGCCTTAAAAGCCAGTTCAGTAGCTCTTACGTTATCTCCGGTGGGTGGTGGGTTGGTTTCAAAATCTTTACCCGTGCGCAGTGTAGCGTAGTTAGTTGTATTTACATTGAGGATATTCTTAAATGAAATCTTATTATTTCTACATAGTTGTAAAGTGATATTAGCAAGGGCGCCGGCAAGAATATTTTCGCTGTACTTTTCATTATCGAAATCATAGCTGGTATTAGCCACTCCATTTTCAAAAGTATTTACCTGGTTCTGAAAGTTGAGTCTCTTTGTACCTCTGTTATAGGTAAGGCCGAAGATTGCTCCCAACTTATTACCACTGAACTTCTTTACAAAACCACCACTTAATTGTAGCGACTGGCTTAGTGCCGGCAGGACCGTTCCACTACTTTTCTGTGCAGACCATACATTACTAAAAGTGCTGGCGGCAGTCGTCTTCTCTCCCTGGGTAAGCCCTGTAAAAATTCCACGACGAGGCAGACCGGCAGGAAGTGCTCTGCTACCATCATCATACCCCAGGAAATCTGTGCTTCCGCCTTTATAGGTATAAAAATCTTTGGCTATCGTTTGGCTATTAAAACCTGTTCCTATTTGTGCTTCAAAGAAGTCTCTACTAGGTACGTCTTTGGTATTTACTTGGATAATACCGCCCGCCCACTCACCGGGATACTCCGGCACAAAGGCTTTATTTATAACGATATTATCTATCATGTTACTCGGTATAATATCAAAGCTGAAAGTTTTTCTATCCGGTTCTGTGCTACTCATGAGCACACCATTGAGCATGGCTGCATTGTAGCGATCTGCGAGGCCCCGTACTACAAGGTATTTTCCTTCCTGCACGCTTGTGCCTGGTATGCGCTTTAGTACTTCCCCGGTATTTTTATCGGGCGATCTCCTTATTGTTTCGGCAGAGATAACCTGCGCTACCGTGTTGGTATTTTTCTGAAAAGCTATAAGTGAAGCCGCCGTTACTTGCCTTGCTGTGCTACTACTTCTTATGATAATGGCTTCTTCTGTGGTGGCTCTTTGTACCAACGACAGGTTTTGATAGGTTATCTTCCCTTCGTTTACTTCTACGTCATCTACTTGCTGCGTTACGCCATTGTAAGAAAATAACAGGGATATCTTGCCGGCTGCCTCTACTTTGAAAGCATAGTGACCATCTATATCAGTAGATGTTCCTTTTCCACTGGCTTTTTCTATAACGGACACGCCAGCGAGTGGTGCTCCTGTTTTAGAATCTGTAACTTTACCATCTATAGTAACCTGTGAAAATGCCAGTTGTGCTATTAAATAAAATATACTGCTGAGTAGTAATTTTCTCATGTTTTCTTTGTCTTTTGTAGTACAAAGAGAGCACTTGTATATTACGACTGTGTTATGGCAGTGTTACCTAATTGTTATGAAGTGGACGTCTCTATGGCTTTAATGGTTTTATTGCCTGAATGTCATTGAAAGGTATCAATACTCTATTGAGTTGTAATGGCAATTTATGTACCCGGGAAAATTGCATTTACTATTTTCTCAGATGCAGCTTCGCAAAAATCTAACCCACTGTAGTCTGGGTTGAGACCTGCGATGAAAGGAACTGCCATGAGGTAGATGCACTCATTATATTTACCAAAATGATCCAAAACCTGAAAAGAATCATTTATTTGCAAGCCGGGAACTTCTAGCCTGTAATCCCCTAA
>JBBKWE010000088.1:0-3004 GCA_037968795.1 Ferruginibacter sp. | reverse complement strand
GAATTGAATTAACTAGCAGTCAAATTATTTACTATTAAACATCATACAACAAGCTATATCATATTCAATATCAGCAATATAGAAAATACAAACTTTTTAAACCCTCATTTTTCATGAATCAAGAAAACAAAGTACTCCCCACCCTCATTACCATTTTTGGTGGTAGCGGCGACCTTACCTGGCGAAAGCTTATTCCGGCATTGTACAATCTATTTCTGGAAGGAAAAGTGCATGAGCATACAAAGATCATATGCCTGGGAAGAAGTGAATTAAAAACAGAAGAATTTGTAAAAAAGCTGAAAGAGGGCGTAGACAAATTTAGCAGAACCGGAAAACCAGATAAAGAACACTGGACAACATTTTCAAAGTATATAGAATACCAGGTAGCAAATTTTACAGATGCATCTTATTACAAAAAGCTGAAAAAAGAGGTAGCAGCATTTGAAAAAGAAGCTGAGGATACGGTGATAAAAATATATTACCTGGCAGTGAACCCAAATTTCTTTGAAGTAATTGCAGATTTTCTTGCGGCTGAAGGGCTTAATGAGGATAGAGGAAATAGCAGGTTAGTCATAGAAAAACCTTTTGGTACAGACCTGGCCACTGCCCGTGCCCTCAATCAATCTCTACTTGCAAATTATGATGAATGCCAACTCTACCGTATAGACCACTATCTCGGGAAAGAGACCGTACAAAATATATTGGCCTTCCGCTTTGCAAATGCCCTCTTTGAGCCTTTATGGAACCGTAACTACATAGACCACATACAAATAACAGTTGCAGAAGACATTGGTGTAGAAGATCGTGGCGGGTATTATGACCATAGCGGTGCCCTGCGGGATATGATACAAAACCATGTAATGCAGCTCCTTTGCCTCATTGCCATGGAGCCACCGGTAAGTTTCGATGCAGATGAAGTGCGAAATAAGAAAGCCGAAGTACTCAAAGCAATAGAGAAAATAAAGCCAGAGCAGGTACATGATTATGCCGTAAGAGGACAATATGATGGCGGCTGGGTAAAAGGGGAAGAAGTAAAAGCTTACCGGGAAGAAAAAAATGTACCCGAGGACAGCAATACCGAAACTTTCGCAGCATTAAAACTACGCATCAATAACTGGCGCTGGAATGATGTCCCCTTCTACATAAGATCTGGCAAGCGCATGCAGGAAAAAATATCGGTGATCACTATAGATTTCAAACATGTGCCCCACCATGCCTTTCCTAATATGACCAGGGAAGACTGGCAACCAAACCGTTTGGTGATGAACCTGCAGCCCGATATGGGCATTCGTCTGCAATTTCTGGCGAAGCAGCCCGGGCTGGAAATGCAACTGGCACCGGTGAGTATGGTCTTTGACTACAAAGAGTCCTACCCTAGCGGTGTGCCAGAAGGGTATGAAACTCTTCTGCTTGATGTAATGCAAGGCGATGCCACCCTCTTCATGCGGGCAGATCAGGTAGAAGCAGCCTGGGAAGTAGTAATGCCGGTGCTGGACAATTGGCAAAACAATGTGACCACACATTTCCCTAACTATAAAGCTGGCACTGATGGGCCGGAAGCCTCCGAATTGCTCATAGCTAAGCATGGCTTTAGCTGGCTTACTTTACCTTTTAAAGACAAGAAAACGAACGGTAGTAAATAATAATTTTACAACATTCATTAAAATGAGAATTCATGCCTACAGTAAAACCTTACAAAAATTACGAAGTCCTCTGCAAGGCTACTGCAGATTTTTTTGTGGATACTTGCAGCGAATATATTGGCGCGAGTGGCAGAGTGAGCATTGCACTAAGTGGCGGCAGCACACCAGAAGGTTTGTACAAACTGCTGGCAACGGAGAAATATGCTTCTAAAATAGATTGGAACAAAGTATTTATTTTCTGGGGCGATGAACGATGTGTCCCGGCAGATACAAAGGAAAATAATAGCTATGCTGCCACGCAGGTATTACTCAGGCATGTGCCTATACCAGCAGAAAACATTTTTCCGGTGCCAGTGCACTTACCGCCTCAAGAAGCGGCAAAAGCTTATGAAGAATCAATAAAAAATCACTTTGGAGCTGACACAGCCGCTTTTGATCTCATCCTCCTCGGAATGGGGGAAGATGGGCATACGGCTTCTCTCTTTCCGGGCACAGATATCCTTAATGAAAAGAATAAACTAGTAAGCGCAGTCTATGTTGAAAAACTTAAAATGGATAGAATAAGTTTTACCCTGCCCCTTATAGATCAAGCAAAGCAAGTCGTATTTATGGTGAGTGGCGCAGGCAAGGCTGCCATGGTAGAAAAAGTGCTGGACCCGCAACCCGATACAGAAGAAGTGCCCACTATGCTTATCCATGACAATGATGAAAGAGAAGTACTCTGGCTCACAGATGAGGCGGCTGTTTCCATGCTGCATGTGTAAGGGAATACCAATTTTTCTTTTGCTATCTTGACATCTTTTACCAGAAGAACGAAAATAAATTTCAGATATGTTTATCTCAGCAATAGAAAGAGCCGCGGCTTACACAAGGCCTATTCATAATATAATGCGCACCTACGGCGGCAAGAATATCCTGCCAGGCGCAGCCACCATATTTTTTGTAAATGACCAGGGCTATGCCGTTACCTGCAAGCACGTAATAGATATGCTCGCCGGCGCAGATGTGGCCAATAATAGCTTCGTACAATTTAAGCAAGAGCACGAAGCCATAAAGAGTAGCCCAAAATACAGGCAGCAACTAAAAGGCCTGGAACTTAAATACAAGTACAAGGCAGATAGCGTAGTACAAAGCAAGAATAACTTTGTAGACTCTGTAGATTCCATGAGCGGATTTACCTGGCACATACACCCTACCCTCGATCTTGCCATTCTTAAGTTTAATGACTACAACAAAATT
Source organism: Ferruginibacter sp. (assembly GCA_037968795.1). Taxonomy (GTDB): domain Bacteria; phylum Bacteroidota; class Bacteroidia; order Chitinophagales; family Chitinophagaceae; genus Ferruginibacter. The sequence continues at coordinate 122 of JBBKWE010000088.1, read as the reverse complement.
CACTACGGCGCTCCGGCAGTGTTTGTAAAAGATGACTCTAGCATAAAGCAGGGGAAATTTCTTTGCCGGCTAGGTTTCCCATTTGCAGAGTTTAATAACTTTCGCTACAATGAGCAGGCAGA
>JBBKWE010000087.1:0-11121 GCA_037968795.1 Ferruginibacter sp. | reverse complement strand
GGTACAGACATGGGCGTCTTTGTAAAAGCAATATCGATGACGGACTGGCAACCCTTTTATAACTTTTTGCCACGCACTCCCGTGAGCGAATTAATGATAAACAATACCGCAGGGCGGATAATTGCTTGTACCTACGGACGAGGCAATTTTTATGCAGATTTATATTCCACCTGTCCTGCTTCATTAAGCATTGTGGGTAACCTGGATGGCGATAAATTTTACGAAGCCTCTTCCACTATTACATCTACGGCTGTAGCATCACAAGGAGCAGGAAATAAGCTAGCTTTAAAATCTGGTGGGTATGTACAACTCAATCCTGGATTTGAAGTAAAAAACAACAGTGAATTTATAGGCTATATCAACCCCTGTAATACAGGAGGAGTACCTTTCACCTCGAAAAGCATGGAGGAAGTTACAAGTACAGAAAGACTTTATGTACCCGCACAGCATGGTGTAAGGTTTGCATTTGCAAAAATTACTGAAGTAAACTCTGATAAATCAAGTGCAAATATTGAAATTATAAGAGAAGGTGATTTTTCAGCCCGGATAACAGATAAAGCAGGCAATGTTATTGAAATATTATTTACATCAAAACATTTCGCATTGGGTAAAGCCCAGATTAGTTGGAATAAAGCGGCATTGCAGAAGGGACAGTATTACGTTCAGTTGTTTATGGGTGAACAACTGGTTCACTTTCAGGAATTTGATTTGTAAAAATTTTAAATTGTTGCTTACACAAAACTGCCTTAGCGATAAGGCAGTTTTTTTTTGTGGGTTAATACAATGCTGAGGAATAATTTCCAGGAGCTAAATTACAGTTTGATAAATCCCGGAAAATGAAATTTGCTTTACCCTATCATCATTATATACTAGCTATTTCAAGTGAATCTTTATTTTTCCCTGCTAATTTCTGTGCTATCTCGAACCTTGCTCGCGTATTAGAATTTTCAAATCCATCTCCTTACTATTCCTGCTGCACGACTTTGTCTCCATAATATTTGCTTTGCAGGAAAACCTCATATCGGAAGTAATAACTTAAAGTGCTAATGATTTTTTGCTGTACAGCAGAGAGGATTGCAATTTTAGTAATGCTGATAGAAAATTAGAAAGAGAGAACATATTGGAGTGATTTTTTTCTATAAGTTTAGAAGTCTATAATGAGCTTCTCTGCACAGTTGGGGATAAGGAAATATTTCATATAGATACACTATACTTTAAATTCAAAAACAGTAAGACGGAATCATTTTCCATCCCTGAGAGCTCTTAATAAGATAACACTAACTCAGCCTTTCAAACACCAGATCTCATACGCAAATTTTTTCTGAGTACAAGGGGTTGGAATGACATGCAATTTTATTAGATTAACGACAATTAAAAGCTCTCTCTTGTAATGAAAATTCCCCCACTAATTTAATGGGGGAATTACATTATTGACTGAAACCTTAATAAGTGCTTGTTACTGAATAATAGTGAGCATCTTGTTGGCAATTGCTTTTTCATCTACAACCACCTGCAAGATATACTGGCCAGCCGCCAATTTCTTATCTGATATATCAAAATAGTAATTTCTAGCCTGTGCTACTGTTATGTTTTTGTTCAATACCAGCTTTCCATTTCCATCATATATGTTCAATTTTACCCTATCGTTGCTTGCGCCGTCTAGCGGTATGTTTACATAGAACGCTTCCCGCACCGGATTAGGATAAATCGTGATTGCAGCATCTTTTTTATCAATATTAATATGTTTTATATCACTGTAACTAAACTTTCCGATAGATTCAAACTGCATAATTCTATAATAAAAAATGGAAGAGCCCAAGCTGGTAATCCCCGCATCAGTATAATTGTAGGAGCCTCTACTACTTGCAGATTTATCAATAGTTGCAATTGTTGAGAAATTAATGCCATCACTGCTGCGCTGTAGCTCGTAATAACGATTTTGTTCTTCATTAGTAACGGTCCAGCTTATAAGCCCATCTTTCCCAGATTTTACTGCATTAAAAGAGAGCCATTTTACTGGAAGCACCTGAGAAACTTGGGTGTACTGGTAGCTAGAGTACCCAATGTTTTCATTAGCATGAGGAGCTACCGGCTGTATAACTCCACCAAAAAACATCTGGGCATAACTCGTATAATCAGCAGCACCACCTACAACTGCATTGGCTTCAACATAATTTTGATATAGCGATCCTGGACCTCCATCTATTAGGTGCGACAAACGTATATCAGCAGGATCGATTGGCCCTCCTGTGAAAGTTAACCTCAACACTGGGTATAGATTTCCGGCAGTTATGGAAACTGGAGCGGTAACACTAGCGTTTCCAGAAGCGTACCCATAGGTTGCGTATCCTCCTTCATTAGCTAAAGTTGCGAGATCTGTAGAAAAAACAAAGTAGGGTGACAATGAGGTTTTGGTAATCGTAGGCTGAGCTACTCCTACCGGAATCTGAAGGATAAAAACAACGTTAGTTAAATACCCATCAAAGTTAATATTAGGCTGGATTACAATGTCAACGGAGTTAACCGTTGGTCCATTTATAAATCCTGTCTTAAATTTCAACTGTGCTTGCAAAGAAATATTTGCCAGCATAATCATCACTATTAATCCGAATAACTTTTTCATATCAAATAATTATAATAATAAACAAATAACAGCCTAGTTTGGTAAGCTTTGTGATCGTATAGTAGCCTCAGTACCAAGAATTTGTAGTAAAACAACTCTATCGTTTGGTCCGGTAGGGCCATTACTTCCTTGGTATCTCAAAATACGATTCATACTTATATCGCCTCTATAATACCCTGTAAAAACATTTGCCTCTACATTGCTCAAGGCTTGCAATAACACAACCCTATCGTTGGGCCCACTAGGACCGTTACTACCTTGGTACCGCACAATTGAATTACCACTCACATCTCCACCCCACAATAGATTCACATTAGTCAATGTAGGGTGACTAGCGGTAGTATAGGCGTCTGATGTACCAAAAAGTTGCGGGTCAGTAGCGGTTCTCAAATCAATTACATTAGTTGTGAATGCTGCGGATCCGGTTTCATTAATTGCTCGGGGAGAAGTTTGATCAATGCTTAGACCAAGGTGGTTTCGATGCCTAATGGCAAGAATATAATTCCCATTGGCCAGGTTATTAAATGTTACAGGACTTACTCCATCTACATCTACAATATCTCCATCTCTTTGTATAAGTGCACTTCTGGTTTGCAAAACCGTATTTCCTGGAGAGGCAACCAAATTTCTTAATTCTAGAAATACCCAGTCTACAATATCGTTATCTGTACCCACGGCATCAAGAACAGAAGCTGCGCCTATTGTTTCTACAGCCGTATTATTTACGTGCGTAAATGAAGTATTGTATGGAGCTACCCTATAAGGGTCTGTACTCGGAAAATTATTCGTGCTTGCAGAAGAACCAAAAGGAAGTAAACGAAGATTATCTGCCATTAAACCATTTGCGGTACTATATGCTCCTTGCAGATAGGCTCGTGCCCCAACGGTCAAAAACTTGTTTATTCCTGATATCGTCCCTGTACTAGAAGTTATAGGCGCAGAAACTCTGTTTGTAGCCGTATTATGAGCTTCGCCTGCAGAGCTCCAGTCTGCGCCATTGTGGTAATAGCCCACTAAGCTTGATTCCGTTCCTACCACATCAGTAGGGTCTATATATTGACCTGCAAGTGTGACCACACCGCCAGTTATACCCGTTCTTGATGTAGGCCAGTAGGTTTTAAGTAAGCTGGCCGCCATTGGCGGACTAGCAGGACTGGCTGTCCCTAAAACCCTTACACCTACACTGGCACTGGCATAAGCACTGCCGGCGGTAGTTAAATAAGCAGGTCTGTAATTTGTATTTTCTCCCACGGGCAATTCATAAGAAGCAATATCTGCAGTTAATTCCTTTCTTAACTCTCCCGTTCCGTTTGTCCATACAAAGCGATTGGTATTTGCTCCGGTAATAGTAGCTGCGGGTGCAATAGCGAGATTAAAATTGCCTGTCTGCATCTTCCCGTTTGTAAATAATAAGCTGTTACCTATTCTGGCACCAGTATTTATCAGCCTTGCGTTTGCAGCATTATCGATCTCGAGATTTGGGATAGTATTACCTCCCATGTCTACATCCTGAATGGCGCTTCCTTTTAGTTGCAAAACACCAGTGCCAGTTATATCTACATTACTGGTTAGATAGCCCTCCACCGTTACAGTAGCGCCAGATCCAATAAAGAATACACCGTTATCAATATTTAATTGAGCAAGATTAACTCCAACTATGGAGTTAAAAACAAATAGAAAAAATAATTTCTTCATAACAATTGATTTAGAGGATAAGAACGTAAAAGCAAAAAACCATATTAATCCTGAGAGCGTTTATCAGCACAACTGAGATGATATCACTTTTCAGAAATATTGTATTAAAATAAATTTATAATAAATTTTAAGGATAGCAATAGGTTTTATAAGGAAATTTACCAATATCACATGAAAGTAGTAGAGCAGATTACTCTATTGAATATGGGAATCTGACAAAAATTTTACGGATCTAATTAAAGTAATAGTCAAAGCTAGTAAGCCCGTTTGGAGACTCTTAAATGGGCATTCCGATCTGTAATAGTATGTAAACAGTATATTTTGCGTGGGAGTACATTATATAATCCGCAAGTAGGTACGGAGACTGGCTGTACAAGGAGGCTAGTTCTGGCTAACTCTTAAAACGTAAATCAGCCTATAGATGCGCTTCCAACAGGTACGTGCAAAAATAAATGATTCAAAATTTTAACTGGTATTACGACGTTTAATAAACTTCAAAACTGGCAACCGGTAGAATTGACTTTTTTACCTCCTAATTCTTCTTTCTGTAATCTCCCCGCTTCCAGGCCTTTATAAACTCGTTCCAGGCAAAGGGGTTAAAAATATTCATAGGTGCTACCTGACCGGCGTAAGTTAGTTTGCTGGCGCTTTGTCTTAGATAGGTATTACTAGCCTCGCGGCCATCGCTGGGCAGCGTAGCCATAAGCATACGCCGGGTCGCAGCATTGTTATTTTTTCTGGCAACTGCTATATTATCGTCTTGAATAGAATTATTTACAAAGTCCCGCTCAAACTGTTCTCTTGTGGGTCGCGGCCTTATTATAGTAGCTGGTAAATAAACCGTATCATTTACCATAAGCTGTATTATACTATGCTGGTTCCCTTCCAGGTCGCTGGGAATGCTGGCAATAACGGGCTTAAATCCTATAGAAGTAAATTCTACCACATCGCCTTTAAGAACAACGATGCTAAAAACACCATTCTCATTGGTGATCGTTCCCCTATTCTGTCCTTTTACCATTATACTTACACTGGGTACACCTATGAGGCTATCGGCCGTCATCACTACGCCATAGAGCTGCACTACAGAATCTCTGAAATCCTCAAATTGCGCATGCGCTGCAGTACTGCTGCCCACCATAAAAAATAGGAGTATAGGTATAAATCTTTTCATTTTTAATATCATTGTTCTTACTACGGTTCTGGTTTTTGAAGTTAAACTTTGTTTCCTTTTCATCTATAGAAGCAGTTTACTCTTGTGAAAATAAGATAAAATTTGCCGCAAGGGTTTTCAACTCTTGGTAAGGCGGTTTAAATTTAGAAAGAATTTCAGGAGGGTTTGCAACCCTTTACTTCAATAATTTCATCAAAAGTAACGGCACTTCCTATTTTCTCATCAAAGCCTAAACCTCCATTTTTCAACGAAAAAAACCGCAACTAACCTTATATACGATAACTTTCCTCCAAACGAAACAAAGTACGCTCTTGTATGTTTAAATTTGCAGCAAGAATAGGATTTTTAACAAATAATTGAAATGAAGAAAGAAGACATACTACGGGCGCTTAGCAATGTAGAAGAACCCGACCTGGGAAAGGATCTGGTAACGCTAAATATGATAGAAGATATAGTGATAGAGGGCGATAAAGTAAGCTTTACTATTGTGCTCACTACGCCGGCTTGCCCTATGAAGGATATGATGGCAAAGGCCAGCGAGAATGCTATAAAAATGCTGGTAAATAAAAGTGCAGCAGTGCAGGTAAACTTTACCAGCCGCACTACAAGCATACGAAGCGACGATAAAAATGTGTTAAGTGGGGTAAAGAATATCATTGCTGTAGTAAGTGGCAAGGGAGGAGTTGGCAAAAGTACTGTAGCGGCAAATCTGGCTTTAGCTATTGCAGAGGGAGGCGCCAAGGTAGGTCTAATGGATGCCGATATTTACGGACCGAGCCAGCATATTATGTTTGGCATAAGAGGCGAAAGACCTATGATGAAAGATAATGGTGCCAAGGGCCTTATAGTACCCATTGAAAAATTTGGAATAAAAATAATGAGCATAGGCTTGCTTATAGATGAGAAACAAGCCGTAGTATGGCGTGGACCTATGGTGAGCAGTGCTATACGACAATTTGTAACAGAGGTAGACTGGGGCGAACTAGATTATCTTATAATAGATATGCCACCGGGAACGGGAGATATACATCTTACCATAGTACAAACCGTACCAGTAACCGGAGCCATTGTAGTGACCACGCCACAATTAATTGCAGTTGCAGATGCTAAGAAAGGTGTTGCCATGTTTAGCCAGGCACAACTAAAAGTACCTGTAATAGGACTGGTAGAAAACATGAGTTTCTTTACACCGGCAGAACTGCCAAATAATAAATATTACATCTTTGGAAAAGATGGTGGTAAAAATCTTGCAGAAGAATTTGACCTGCCGCTTCTGGGGCAAATACCGCTGGTGCAGAGTATAAGAGAAGGTGGCGATATAGGCGTACCACTTATGGTGAGCGACGATGAAGCGAGTAAAAAAGCCTTTGCAGAATTTGCCGGTAATGCTGTGCGGGGTATAGCTATGCGCAATGCAAATATGCCTGCAAGTGAGGTGCAGGAAGTACTTGTATAATAAATTACAAAGTAAAAAGTAAAAATTATGCTATCTAGAAGTTACTTATTATTGGCAGTTATATATTTAATAACTGGCTGCGGCAGCACGAAAGATAATTCCATAATGAAAATAGATTTTAGTAAGGCCATTTCCGAAAATTTTGATTTGCAAGGCCATCGTGGTTGCCGTGGACTTATGCCCGAGAACACAATCCCCGCTATGGAAGAAGCGGTCGGAATGTTTGTAACTACGCTGGAGATGGACGTAGTGATAAGCAAAGACGGGAAGGTTGTATTATCGCACGAGCCTTTCTTTAATCATGAAATAAGCTTGCAGCCCAATGGAAAAGAAATACCAGCAACTGAGGAGCGTAATTTCAATATGTACACATTGAATTACGCAGAGATTGCAAAATATGATGTGGGCTCAAAGCCGCACCCACGCTTCCCTTCGCAGCAAAAGATGAAAGTAGCTAAGCCATTGCTGACCGATGTATTTTCTGCTGTACAGACTAAGATGATGACGATGCGTCGCCCGCCTGTGCGGTACAATATAGAAACGAAGACAATGCCAGAAACAGATGGCAAGTTTCACCCGGAACCAGCAGTCTTTGTAGATAAGCTTATGAAAGTGATACAAGATGCGGGTATGGAAGATTTTGTCACAATACAATCTTTTGACTTTCGTACGCTTCAATACTTAAATAAAAAATACCCGAAAGTAAAAACTGCAATGCTTATAGAAGCCGTGGACAAAAGAAGCCTTCGCAAGCAATTAGATGACCTTGGGTTTACCCCAACAATTTATAGCCCGGAACAAAGCATCGTAAATCCGGTCCTAATAAGGTCCTGCCACGAAAAAGGGATACAAGTAATCCCCTGGACAGTAAATGAAGTAGCAGATATGAAAAAACTAAAGGCAATGGGTGTTGATGGGTTGATAAGTGATTACCCGGATAGATATACGAAGCTGTGATTGATGGATTTTTGATTTTTGAATTCGGATTTTCGATTGCGCGGTTACTATTAATTTTGTGGTGAATTTCTCAGTTTATTTACAACAGGATTTGAATGCAAAATAATCAAACTAGCATACTAACACTTTTTCAAACTAACACTTAACAAATTTTCAAATCCCCTCCCTCTTTAACAAAACATCTACGCATTGGGCATGCTTTTGATATTACCTTCATAGTATAATTTTACAAAAGACAATTTCCCTCAAGCTATGACCAATACCGGCAAATTATTTTCTGCTTTTTTTTTCCTTTTTTGCATATCTGTCAATTCATTATTTGCCCAGTGGTACAACCCAGATAAGGTGAATAAAAAAGCAGGACTTGTGTATGGCGAAGCCTATGAGCAGGCAGTAAACAGAAATTATCCCACAGCACTTACCCTTCTGGAAAAAGCCCTTTCACTAGATCCAAAATTTGTAGATGTATATCTTTCCCGTGCCGGCATTCATGCAGAAATGCACGATTACAAATCCTCTGTAGCCGATTTTGATAAGGGTTTTGAGATGGATCCCGTTTACGCAAATACTTACCTTCTCCCCTATTCAATTTCCCTAGCTGGCACTGGCAATTTTGTTAAAGCACTTGTGATGGTGAATAAATTTCTGGAAAAACCGACGCTAAACGAACAAAGCAAAAAAGCTGGAGCTTATAGAAAAGCGAGTTACGAGTTCGCCATAGATTATGCTAATAAATATAAAGACAGTGGTTATATCTTTTCGCCAGTAAATATGGGCGATAGCATAAACAGTGCAGCACTGGAATACTTTCCTTCAATGACAATAGATGGTAAGAAAATTATTTTTACAAGGCGTATAAAAAGCGATGAAGATTTTTACGAGTCTAATCTTGTAGACAATACCTGGACTAACGCCACACCTGTAAAAGGAAGAATAAACACAACCCTTAATGAAGGTGCGCAAAATGTGTCGCAAGATGGAGACTGGTTTATTTTTACAGGCTGCAACTACCCCGAAGGAGCAGGCAGTTGCGATCTCTACATTGCTTTCAAAAACAAACAAGGCAGATGGACGGAGCCGGTAAATATGGGCAATGTGATTAATACTGAGTTTTGGGAGTCTTCCCCTTCTCTTTCGCCAGATAAGAAAGACCTCTACTTTAGCAGCAGCCGGCCGGGAGGCTATGGAGGAAAAGACATTTGGGTTACGCATAGAAGCAACAAAGGCTCCTGGAGCCAGCCAGAAAACCTGGGGCCTACAATAAATACTTCTGCCGATGAAGGTTGTCCATTTATGCACGCAGACAATGAAACGCTATACTTCAATAGTGACGGCCACATGGGTTATGGAAGTACGGATTTATTTTATGCGAAAAAGTTAGCAGAAAACAAATGGGCAACACCTGTAAACCTTGGCTACCCTATCAACACCATTGATGATGAAGGTTCGCTCATTGTATCTGCAGACGGCAAAACCGGAGTGTACGCAAGCGATAGCAAAGACACGAAAGGCGGTCTCGACCTCTTTACATTTACCCTTCCTAAATACATACAAGCCAATAGAACGATTTGGGTAAAAGGACAAGTTTTTGATAATAAAACAAAGCTAGGACTACCCTCTTCTGTAGAATTAAAAAACATAGCAGACAATAGCCTAAGTACAAATGTGCAAACAGATGAAGATGGTCATTACCTCATTACGCTTCCTGTGGGCAAGGAGTACGCCTTTAGTGTAAACAGGAGAAACTATTTATTCTACTCAGATAATTTCAATTTGATACAGCCCATAGAAGATACTTTTCTTACGATTAATATAGGGTTACAGCCCATAGAAAAAGGAGCAAAGGTTATTTTGAAGAATATATTTTTTGCGGTGAATGAATCTACCCTCCAAAAAGAATCCTTGCCAGAGCTAGACAGACTTATTTCTTTACTACAAGAAAATCTGCAAGTAAAAATTACAATAAGCGGCCACACAGATAATGTAGGAAAGCCAGCAGATAATCTTGCGCTAAGTAAGAAGCGGGCACAATCTGTATTGAATTATCTCACTGAGAAAGGAATAGCAGCTGCACGATTATCTGCATTGGGTTTTGGGGAAAGCAAGCCAGTCGCTAGCAATGCCACAGAAGAAGGAAAGGCACAAAACAGGAGAACGGAGATACTGGTGGATTAGAGTTAATATCAATAACTGGTAAAGCCTGAACTTATATATAATTTTTCCACTTTTTTCCTTGCCCAGTCTGTCTTTCGCAAAAATTTAAGCGAAGAGTTTATACTGGGGTCTTTTCTAAAACAGTTTATCTTAATAATTTCACCAAGGTCTTCCCAGCCATAGTGTTCCACTAGTGTTTTGAGAATATTCTGCAGAGTAATGCCGTGCAGTGGATCATTGGATTCTGTCGTCATTGTTATTATTGTTTTTATTAAAGTTGCGTCTTCAATTTACTGCAAAGATGCTAAGAAAATATTAAGATGGCTGCTATACAAAAGGAGAAAATATTCTTTCCAAGGAAGTTCGTATTTTTATTTCCATTAAAGAAAAACAACATTGCCACTCTCCGAAGACTTACTGTACCAAATAGCACTCTCTGAAATTCCCCAAATAGGCGATGTAACTGCAAAATCATTGGTACATCTCTTCGGTAATGCAAAAGATATTTTTTACAGCCCCGCGATCTCACCTGGAGCGCATAGAAGGACTGGGCAAAATGAGGGTAAACAGCATTAAGGGATTTACAGATTTTGCAGAGGCGGAGGCGGAAATTAATTTTATAGAAAAGCAAAAGATCAAACCCATTTTTTTGTTAGATGCAGATTATCCTAAACGATTGCTGCATTGCTATGATAGCCCCACTCTTTTATACAGTAAGGGGGAAACGGATCTTAACACCTCCAAAATCATTTCCATTGTAGGAACTAGAAACTTTACCGCCTACGGTCAACAGACCTGTGATAAGATCGTAGAAGGCTTGCAGGCGCTCAATGTACTGGTAGTAAGTGGCCTTGCTTATGGCATAGACACCATTGCGCACAAGGCTGCACTGCGCAATAATTTGCAAACGGTAGCCGTAGTGGCGCATGGTCTAGATCGCATTTACCCACCACAAAACACGGGTCTGAGCAAAGACATTACAGAGCAAGGAATGGTGCTCACAGAGTTTAGGCAAAAAGTAAAACCCGACCGGCAGAATTTCCCTCAACGTAATAGAATTGT
>JBBKWE010000086.1:0-24312 GCA_037968795.1 Ferruginibacter sp. | reverse complement strand
AGAAGTCTTATATAATTAGCCACCGTACTTCTTTCCTTACCCATGCGTTCTGCCACTGCTTCTTGCGTGTATTCCAGGTCGTCCATCAAGCGTTTGTAGCTCAGGCCTATTTCTATAGCATTAAGGTCTTCTCTCTGTAAGTTTTCTAGTAAAGAGAGCTCCAGTAACTTGCTGTCTTTTGTATCTCTTATATATACCGGGACCTCGGTGAGTCCTGCAATTTTTGCTGCTCTAAATCTACGCTCACCCGCTATGAGCATGTATTTTCCGCCGCTGGCAGGTAGTACCGTAAGCGGTTGAATAATATCATGTATTTTTATCGAAGCAGCCAGTTCTTCCAGCGCTTCCTTATCAAAATCTTTTCTCGGCTGCTGCGGATTGGCTTCTATACTGCTTAGAGGCAATCGGATACCTACTTTATTGGTAGCTTTTTGACTGTCGGTAGATAATGAATTATCAGTTGCTTTCAGATCTGTATCTATATTTTGCAAAAGGCTTCTTATCCCTTTTCCCAGTAATTCTTTATTTTTTTTTGGAGCAGCCATTTGTTCAGGTGAATTTTAATTGTTTGTTTTACTGATATTTTTTAGGCGTAAAGCTTTTTATCTTTTCCGCATCTTCTATTTTGGTCATATTATTTTTCTGCAACACCTCTTTAGCCAGATTGAGATAATTGATTGAGCCTTTACTATCACTGTCATATAATATTACAGGTTTGCCGGCACTTGGAGCTTCGCTTAGCTTCGTATTTCTGTGTATGATGCTGCTAAATACCATGTCCTCAAAGTGGCGACGTACTTCACTTACTACCTGGTTGCACAATCTGAGTCTGCTATCATACATCGTCATGAGTATACCCTCAATTTCAAGCTCGGGGTTAAGTCTGCTCTGTACAATTTTCACTGTGTTTAGCAATTTACCCAGACCTTCCAGCGCAAAGAATTCGGTTTGTACAGGCACAATTACAGCATCTGCCGCTACAAGAGCATTTACGGTGATAAGTCCAAGGGAAGGAGAACAATCTATTATAATGAAGTCATAGTGCGCTCTTAGGGGTTCAAGAATTTGCTTGAAAACCATCTCCCTGTTAGGGTAATTTATCATTTCTATCTCTGCTCCTACCAGGTCTATATGCGAAGGAATCAGATCCAGGTATGACATTTCAGTTTTTAAAACTATATCCTTAGCCTCGGTGTCATTTACCATAGAATCATATAGACTGGTGGTAATGTTATGCAGATCAAAACCTATTCCTGTCGTACTATTGGCCTGCGGGTCAGCGTCCACAAGTAGCGTCTTATATTCCAGGATAGCCAGACTGGCAGCAAGGTTAATAGCTGTGGTAGTTTTGCCTACCCCTCCTTTTTGGTTGGCAATACCGATAATTCGTGCTCTTTTTTCTTTTTCTTGCATATTATAGTTACGCATTATTTTTTAAGCAAAAGACCTGTGGTATTTGCTATTATTGTGTAAAGTTGCCGATTCTTTTCTGTAAAATAAATCTAAGCAATAAGATTTCGATAGTAGAAGAAGTGCCAGTTTGGCAAATTTAACTATTCGGTATAGAAATGGGAACAAAAGCTTCAATAAAATGTTTTGAAGGAAACTTTATATAAAAATAAGCTGAATATCTCAGCTTTATCAATCATAAACCATTGTATGATTACTATTATCTCCGGAACGAATAGAGCGGAGAACAACACTTTAAAAGTAGCGAAAGCTTACAAAAAGATTTTGCATTCAAAGGGAATTGCTTCGCAAGTGCTTGATCTCGCTGCAGAAGATTTTTTTACAAGGAATGAAAGCTTTTTAGCCCTGGAAAAAAAATATCTTTTAGCTGCTACGCATTTTATCATTGTATCACCAGAGTATAATGGATCATTTCCTGGCGTGCTCAAATTACTTATTGACAATAGTAACGTATCAGAATCCTGGTGGGGCAAGAAAGCTTTACTGACAGGTGTAAGCAGTGGTCGTGCTGGCAACTTAAGAGGAATGGAACACCTTACGGGGATATTATTGCATTTACGTATGTATGTGCACCACGATAGGTTGCCCCTTAGCGGGATAGATGGACTTTTGAGTGTCAAAGCTATTCTGCATGATGAGGATGCACTAGCAGCTATGCAAAAGCAGGTAGAAGAATTTTTATAAAACACCACCAAATTTTTTGTGGCCGATCATGGCTCTACAAAAAATGAAATAATTTTTTTAGATGAGAACACCCCTTGGCGCTTTTATTTTTATTGCAATAATGTTATTGCTCGACTATGTATTTTTTCTGGCGCTCAAAACCGTGAGCCAGAGCATCAGCACACGAGGGAAGGCCATTTTATATTTTAGCTACTGGACGGTTTCCGTTTTAGCCGTTTGCGGTTTTCTACTATTCGCTTTTACAGATCAGAATTTTCTTGGTAAGTCTGTTCGTACTTATCTTTTTGCCACTTTTATTGGGTTGTTTCTGGCAAAAATGGTAGCCTTTGGTTTCTTTCTGCTAGATGATATTCGTAGGCTCATACAATGGATAGTAACTAAAATCTCTTCCCGTGGCGAAAGTATTTCTGAGGTGAAAAAAATACCAAGAAGCACATTCCTCAGTTGGGCAGGTATTGCCGTAGGAAGTACTTTGTTTGGTAGTTTAGTTTATGGGTTTAGTAATAAATACAACTATCAGGTAAAAAAGATAAAATTATCCTTTCCTAATTTACCCAAGGCATTTGCGGGCATGAGAATCGTACACATTAGCGATATACATAGCGGTAGCTTCATGAACAAAACAGCCGTAGAAAGGGGAATAGAATTAATACAAAAACAAGCAGCTGACATCATTTTATTTACCGGCGATATTGTAAATGACCGTGCCACGGAAATGGACGATTACAAAGATGTTTTTTCAAAACTAAGTGCGCCTATGGGAGTATATTCTACGCTGGGAAATCACGACTATGGCGACTATGCCCAGTGGCCTATCAATGGAGTAAGCAAAGAGCAAAATCTTGACAATGTAAAAAAAGTACACGCAGATATGGGCTGGAAGCTCATGATGAATGAGCATAAAATTTTTGAAAAAGACGGGGATAAAATAGCACTTATAGGAATAGAGAACTGGAGCAATAAAGCAAGATTCCCTAAGCATGGAAGGCTAGATCTTGCTCATGCGGGTACAGAAGAAATGCCTTTTAAAATTTTAATGAGTCACGATCCGTCTCACTGGGAAGGGCAGGTTATCCCCCAGTACAATGATGTAGACCTCATGCTGAGTGGTCATACCCATGGTATGCAATTTGGAGTAGAAATACCGGGTATAAAGTGGAGTCCCGTGCAGTACCTGTATAAGCAATGGGCTGGATTATATGAGTTTGGCAAACAGAAATTATACGTAAATCCTGGTTTTGGATTTATTGGCTATCCGGGCAGGGTGGGAATTCTACCAGAGATAACGGTTATTACTTTGGTAGGCTGATTGTAAAAGTTCTAACTCTTTTGGGTTTCTAAAAACCTTAGCTTTAAGCACTTTTTGACATTAGCAAATTTTGAAATCGAAATTTTCAAATTAATGAAACGTAAATCCTTTATAAAAAATTCTTCCTTTGCATTATTTGCTTTAGCTATAAGTAAGGGCAAATCACTTTCTTCTCTCATGGTAGATCCCGCCTATACGATAGAAATGATAACAGCAGACGCAGGTATTTTCCTGGAAAGAGGTGGAACCATTTTATTTATGCTGGGCAAAAAAGGAATTGTGGTCATAGATGCACAATTCCCTGACACGGCAGGGCATTGTATAACTGCGCTCAAAGAGAAAAGCAGTACTCCATTTCAATATCTTATAAATACCCACCATCATGGAGATCATACAGCAGGCAATATTGCTTTTAAAGGAATGGTAGAGCATGTAGCAGCGCACATGAATTCTTTAAAAAACCAAACTGCATCAGCAGAAAAAGCAAAGTCTACCGATAAGCAGTTGTTTCCAGATCTTACTTTTGATGGTAAAGCTATGTACCTGCGAAAAGCAAATGTAAAGCTGCATTATTTTGGCCGAGGACATACAGATGGCGATAGCTACGTGCAACTACGTGCTCAAAATATTGTGCATGTGGGCGATCAGGTTTTTAATCGCCGTCACCCTTTTATAGATCGCACAGCGGGAGCAAATATTACGGAATGGATTGCGACCCTGGATAAGGCTACGAAAAAGTTTAAAGGCGATACAACTTATGTTTGCGGGCACGCAGGCGAAGGGCATAAAACAATCATAAAGAAAGCAGATATTCTTGCATTTCGGACCTATTTGCAAAACTTACTAGCGGTCACTGAGGCTGCTATAACTGCCGGAACGAGCAAAGAAGATTTTCTAAAAACTACCAAGACCATTGCCGGAAGCCCGGAATGGAAAGGAGATGGGATAGAAAGACCGCTTACTGCGGCATGGGAGGAACTTACCACTGGAAAGAAAGATTAAAGCTTTGTAATTCATATATAGTCTGCCGCAACATCATTTTCACAGGAGGTTTGCCCTCAGAATTTCTCTGGAGAGATACGCTTAATTAATATATTAATTTAAAAAAGCGGTGGTCTCCGAAGGGTTTTTGCTTTCTTGTCGTATAAATAGAACAACGGCTTACATTAAAACTCAAAAAATAGATAATGAAGAGAATTTTTAGCAATACAACAACAATCCTGCTTGCAGGAATAGCAGTACTCGCTTTTGGATTTAGTGCATGCAAAAAAACAACGGATACTAGTGGCGGCACAGGCGGTGGCGGTACTAGTGGCGGAGTAAGCATAACCTCTGTAGTGCAAGGCAAGGTTACTTCTGCAGTTACAGTAACTACTGGTACAAGTAGTATAACACTCAAAAGTAATGGGACGCCGCCGCACGTGTCGCCATACTGGCCTACTACAAGTCCTTTGTATGAAGCAAACTTTGCCGGACAAGTTAACAACCCTGGCACTATAGGTGTGCAGAATTATTCCATGACCATTCCTACCAATCCCGAAACTGCAACTACAAAAGAAGAAACCTCACTTGGGCCAATAGGTATGGCGCTCAATGGCGTAGCCATATACAATGACAGAGAAGGTGGCAATGTACCTGTAGATGCTAATGTGCTTAAATCATTTGACAGAGCAGGAGCACATCCTGGTCCGGGAAATACGTATCACTACCATTTTACAGGCGACTTTACAGGAAATGATAATGCCAACCTTATTGGGTTTTTAAGAGACGGATTCCCTATATATGCTCGTAAAGACAATGACGGCAGTTATCCTTCTAATCTAGATGCAAATGGTGGACATACTGGTACAACCGCAGATTTCTCTACCGCCATCTACCACTATCACGCAAGCAATGTGGCCTATATGGGTTCACGATTTTATGTGCTAAAGGCAGGTTCTTATAATGGTACTAAGGGAACATTTACATTCTAAAACAGGCTTCTCTTTATTATGATATAAAAGGGAATAATATAATTCATGAAAAATCTATTTTTTCAAATATGTGGTGCCGCTCTTCTTATCCTTGTAGTAGTGAGCTGCAGCAAAGCCGGGAAAGAGCCACAAGAATATGTGTTTTCTCCTGCTTCATTAGTTATAGATAATTCTATTATTCCCATTGATAGTATAAAAAGTGACGAAAGTGGTGTTGAGATTATTAATGGTGTTGTCTATCGCAATAAATTAAACTTCTCAGGCTATGTGATCACTAGCAGCGTAGATAGTAAAGCCTATAAGGTAGAAGGTTTTCTCAATGGCATGCAGCATGGCAGGAGTGTGGAGTACTATCCTGGCGGCGCACTTAAGACGCTAAGAATGTATAAAGAAAATAAAAGCTATGGAAAGCACATAGGCTACTGGGAAAACGGAAATCAAAAATTTGAGTTTTACTACAATGGCGACAAAAGAGAAGGACCCAACAAGCAATGGTATGAGAGCGGAGCGCCTTATGCTTTCCTGAATTATAAAGATGACAGAGAAGAAGGCTTGCAGCAAGCCTGGCGGGAAAACGGCAAGGTTTATATAAACTATGAGGTAAAAGACGGATACCGATATGGACTGCAAAAGTCTGCTCTTTGCTATACACTGAAAGATGAAAAACTAAAAAAAGCAGACTAATGAAATACCTTTTAAGCGCATGCATAATATGTATCCTGCTTTCCTGCAAAGAAGAAAGTAGAAAACTTCCTTATTATGATACAGCAGATTATACTCCAAAATGGACTATGGGCAATGAAGACAGCTTTCACAAAGTGAGGCCCTTCAGCTATACAACGCAAGAAAATGAGCAGCTTACAGAAAAAGATATGGACGGTAAAATTACTGTCGTCGATTTTTTCTTCACCGCCTGCCCGGGCATTTGTCCAAAGCTTGCCTCAAGTATGGGTGGCTTACAGGATACATTTGTAAATGATAATGATATTCTTTTATTGTCGCACAGCGTAACCCCAGAGTCTGATAGTGTGCCCGTGCTGGCAGAGTACGCTGCTACACATAAAGTAAATGCAAAACGCTGGAAACTCCTTACTGGTAAGCAATCAGACATATACGATATAGGAAGAAGATCTTATTTTGTAGAAGAAGACCTTGGCGTAAAAAGCGATAGTACCATTTTTCTACACACAGAGAACTTTGTGTTGGTCGATAAAAATCGCCACCTAAGAGGGATATACAATGGCCTCGATCCTAATAGTATGGCCCGTCTTGTAGAAGACATTAAAGTATTGAAGAAGGAGTAGTAATTAAATGAACTTTTATAAAGACACTTATTTATCGCTTTCACTTGTTTAGTGATTCCCTTAAGCGGGAATCAGCATTTTTTCCGATTATATAAATTACCACCTTATTTTTTTCTGATTGCGATGCATTCTGTAAGCAATTGTGCCTTCTTTTGCAAAAAAAAATAGCGCATGGCAGGCTACTCCACTACAAGTAAGAAAATGAGAATCTATCACCGGTACCTTGGGTTTTTCCTGGCAGGTATTATGGCGGTATATTCTATAAGTGGCGTCATACTCATTTTTAGAGATACAGATTTTCTAAAGCGAGAAAAGAAAGAAAGCAAAATGGTAGAGCCGGGTCTGAATGCCGAAGCAATAGGAAAAGCCATCAAGATAAAAGAACTTTCTATTACAAACGAGGTGGGCAATCTCCAATATTTTAAGCAAGGCAGTTACAATAACCTTACCGGCGAGATCAGTTTTACCAAGAAAAAATTGCCTGCAATCATAGAAAAACTTACTCACTTACATAAAGCGGGAACTAAAGAACCATTGTTTTATCTCAATATTTTCTTTGGAGTTTCCCTCTTGTTTTTTGTGATTTCCTCCTTTTATATGTTTATGCCTTCCACAAGAATATTTAAGAAAGGGTTGGTTTTTACAATAGCTGGTATATTACTCACTCTTATTTTACTATTTGTAGGATAGTGTTATTGTGTGGAATCGCGTCAAGTCATAAGGGAAACGAAATTGTTACACATAAGCAGGGGAAAGAGCTATGCCTCTGTTTCAAACTATATTACACGAAAGTAGTAGAGCAAATTTTCACATTAGTACTATATTTCAATCAACAGAAAAGCTAGGTTTTCTGCAATGGAAATTCTATGGCATTCTTTTATTAATTTAAAACAAATACTGATGAAAAAGTTACTTTATGTTCTTGTACTTACTTTTTTTACTACCGGCACCTTTGCACAGAATTGCGGAAAATACTTCGCCCTGAATAAAGGCACAGTGAGCGAGATTACCAACTATGGTAAGAAAGATAAGGTCTCCGCGGTAAGCACATTCACTGTAGAAGACGTAACAAAGCTATCTGGTGTAACAACCGCCAGAATGCTATCGGTGATCAAAGATGAAAAAGGTAAGGAAATAGCAGAAACCAGATATGACGTGCAGTGTATGAATAACACCATTTACATAGATTTTAAATCTATGATCACTCCACAGATGAGGGAGCAATACAAGAATATGGATATGGACGTAACCGGCACTAATATAGAATTGCCAGACAACCTTAAAGTGGGCGATGCTCTCGCTGATGCGGAAATGGAGGTTAAAATAAATATGAGCGGAATAAATATGAAGATGACCGTAAATATGAACAACAGAAAAGTTACAGGCAGAGAAAATGTTGCTACTCCGGCAGGTACTTTTGATTGTTTTATGATTACATATGATCTTAAAATGAAAATGGGATTTAATGTAAATTCATCTAGTAAGCAGTGGATAGCGGCAGGAGTGGGGCTGGTGAAGCAAGAAGATTATAGTAAGTCAGGTAAGGTTACAAGTAGTAGTGTACTTACCGCGTTTCAGAAATAGGCCTAATTTATTGCTTAATATTCCAATCTCTACAATTAAAGTTTAAACATTGAATGTGTTTGAATTCCTGTATCTTCGTCATCTTAAAAAAAAGATACTATGAGCTTACTACAAGATTTGCAATGGAGATATGCCACAAAGAAATTTAATAACGAAGCAATAGAAGAAGCTAAGCTAGAGGTGATCCTGGAGGCAACAAGACTATCGGCCTCTTCCTCGGGTTTACAACCTTTTAAGGTAATTGTAGTTACAAACCAAGATATAAAATTAAAATTGCAGGAAGCAGCTTACGGACAAGCACAGCTTAGAGATTCCCAAGCAGTATTGGTTTTTGCAGGCGCTGCAGAAGTTACAGAGGCAATGATAGATGACTACATGCAAAACATCGCTACGACAAGAAACGTAAACATAGAATCTCTTTCTGGCTTTGCAACAAGCATTAAAGGAAATGTAAATAGCAAAACGAAGGAAGAACAGCAGCACTGGGCAGCAAAGCAAGCCTACATAGCGCTAGGCACCGCCCTTGTAGCAGCAGCAAATGAAAGAGTAGACGCCTGCCCTATGGAAGGATTTGTTCCTGCAAAATTTGATGAAATACTAGGACTAGCAGAGCATGGCCTAAAATCTGCAGTGATTATGTGCGTAGGTTTGCGCTCAGAAGAAGATAAGCTGGCAGATATGGCCAAAGTGAGAAAGTCTAAGGAAGATTTTTTCATTTTGAAAGGATAAGTAAACTAGTAGTTAATTTGGAAAGGAATATTTGCAGAAGCATGTATTCCTTTTTTGCTTTTGGAAAAGCGTGAAAAAATTATGTTTCTTCAAGTGGGAGTTCTTTCATGCAGCGTATAGCTTCTACCCAATAACCTTTTTCAATAAACTCAGTTTCCCCTCATAACTCGGGTATTTTATTTTGGGATCAAACCAGGTAGGATTGCGCAGCACAGATTTCTTGTGACTAAAAACATCGAAACTGTACCTGCCATGATAGTGCCCTATACCACTATCTCCCCGACCACCAAAGGGAAGATTATCATTGAGTAAATGTACAGATGCATTGTTGATGCAACCCCCGCCAAAAGGAACAGACTGCAACCATTTTACTTTTTTCTTTTTGTCCCCGGTGAATAAATAAAAAGCCAAAGGGTTAGCATTTTGTTTTATTACTTCCAGTCCTGCGTGCATGCCGGCAATGGGAATAACTGGAAGTATGGGGCCAAAAATTTCTTCTTGCATTACATCGCTGTGTAGTTGCACATCTGTAAGAATTGTTGGATCTATTTGCAGCGTATCAGGATGTAAAGTGCCCCCATGCACTACGGTGCCTTGTTGCAGATAAGCTGTGAGCCGGTCATATTGTTCTTTATTTATGATCTTGCCATAGTCATAGCTTTTGTGCGGTTGATCTCCAAAAAATTCTACAATAGAATGTTTTAAATCTTGTATGAGTTCATCTCTTTTGCTTTCTGCTACGAGAATATAATCTGGCGCTACACAAGTCTGTCCACTATTAGAAAATTTTGCAAAGGCTATTCTTTTAGCCGCTACTTTTATATCTGCATCTTCTTCTACAATGCAGGGACTTTTACCGCCCAGCTCCAGGGTAACCGGAATAAGTTTTTTGGCGGCCGCCTCGTACACTTTTTTGCCTACTGCAGTGCTACCAGTATAAAATATATGATCAAATCTCGTAGCCTCCATCATCGCCGGAACAACTTCAGAGCCTTCTCCCTCTACAAAAAGGATATAATTTTCGGGGAAAATTTCTTCTATAATATTACGCATTGCGGTAGATGTAGCTGGTGCTGCCTCAGAAGATTTGAGCACTACACAATTACCTGCAGCAATAGCCCCTATGAGCGGGGTAAATAAAAGATTAACCGGATAATTCCACGGACTTATAATGAGGACGAGCCCTAGTGGTTCATTGTATATGCGACTGCGACCGGGAAGGTTGAGCAAGTTAGTTCCCACCCGTTTTGGTTTCATCCACTTTCGCAAATTCTTAAGCGTAGTTTTTAATTCTTCTAAAACAAACCCTATCTCTGTCACCCAGGCCTCCTCTTTACTTTTCTTAAGGTCTTTGTCCAGCGCAGCATAGAGATTTTCTTCATGGTTTTTTATGGCCTCTTTAAGTTTGAGCAATTGTGCTTTTCTGTACTCGTGTGGTAAGGTATTTCCTGTGTGAAAATAAGTATGTAAAGAGGCAAGTTTATCGTTGAAGTTCATAAATGTTATTGTATAGTGAGGACGAATCTTAATTTTTTTGTGTAAGTAACTTGTGGTTTTATATTCTGAATATATAGAACCGACGTGCTGTCTCGGTCGGCAGTGCGAGAAAGGCATTTACCTATATTTGTGAATATACAACTAAAGGTAATTGATGTAGCTATGACTGATGAAGATTATATGCGAATGGCTCTACGACAAGCACAAATGGCTTTCGATGATGACGAAATCCCAATTGGAGCAGTAATAGTGCAGGACGGAAAAATACTTGCTAAAGCTTATAACCAAACGGAACGCCTCAAGGATAGTACGGCTCATGCAGAGATTATGGCATTGACAACCGCTTACCAACATCTGGGTAGTAAGTATGTACCACAGGCTACGCTTTACGTAACCATAGAGCCATGCCTCATGTGCAGCGGTGCACTCTACTGGAGCAAAATAAGCAGGGTGGTAATAGGGGCACTCGATGAAAAAAATGGCTACCGACGTGTGGCAGGGGAGAATAATCCCTTTCACCCAAAAACAGAGATTGTTCAGGGTGTCTTAGCAGAGGATTGCGCTTCGCTTATGAGGGCTTTCTTTAAAGCAAGGAGATGATATTAAAAACTAAAACTTATTACACTTTCCAGCTTAGCATTTATTTTGGTTTTTAGACATTTTGGCTTTTTGCCACGAAGGCAGGAAGGCAGTAAGATTCTCTAAGCTCTGTATTTATAAAAAGTCCCTTGGTTATCCTTTCTGTTTTGGAGTCTCAGTGGTGAAATAAGGCTTTTTTTGGCTCCTGACCAGTTACGCTTTTTCCCACGAAGGCAGGAAGGCGCTAAGGTTCACTAAGTGTTGTAATTATTAAAAGTCTTTTCGTGTTCCTTTCTGTCTTGGTGCCTTAGTGGCGAATCCACACTTTAATAATTTTTTCGAATCCCGTAATTTTTCTTTCTTCATTTTTTAACTTCAACTAATTGGCGTATATTTTGTTGAATTATAACTACATTCATTTATACATTAATCAAATTAAAATAACAGCACATGGCTTTTACATTACCGCCGCTTCCTTATGCTTATAATGCTCTGGAGCCGCATATTGACAAAGAGACAATGACCATCCACCATGATAAACATCATCAAGGATATACAGATAAATTGAATGCTGCAATTGATGGAACAGATAATGCCAATAAATCAATAGAAGAACTTGTAAAAAATGCAGGTAAAATAAGTACTGCTGTTAGAAATAATGGCGGCGGTTATTGGAACCACACCTTTTTTTGGGAATCAATGGCGCCGGGCAAAGGAGGATCTCCTTCCGGAAAACTAGCTGATGCTATTAATGATGCTTTTGGAAGCTTTGATGGTTTCAAAGAAAAATTTGAAGCTGCAGGCGGCGGACAATTTGGTAGCGGTTGGGCATGGCTAGTAAGTAATGATGGCAAGCTTTCTGTAACTTCTACACCTAACCAGGACAATCCATTGATGGATGTAGCAGAGCAAAAAGGTACTCCATTATTGGGCTGCGATGTATGGGAGCATGCTTATTATTTAAAGTATCAGAACAAGCGACCAGATTATTTAAAGGCTTTTTGGAATGTGGTGGATTGGGATAAGGTATCTTCTCGCTACGCCGGATAAAAAAATATTTAATACAGAAAAGGAGTGCTGCAAGATGATAATAGCTTTTGCAACATTCCTTTTTTATTTCACATCAAAAAAATAGTTATGCCATACGTAAAATCAACTGCTAATAAGGATGAACCCGTTGACATTTATTTCGAAGACACCGGGAGCGGAAAAGCAATCGTAATGATCCATGGATGGCCACTTAGCGGAAGTATGTGGGAGTACCAGGTAGATGCGCTTTTAGAAAAAGGATATCGTTGTATAACCTATGACAGAAGGGGTTTTGGCAGATCAGATTATCCGGGCGGGGGCTACGATTATAAGACAATGGCTGGCGACCTGCACGCTGTGCTGGAAGCTACGGATGCAGAAGATGCCACATTGGTTGGATTTAGTATGGGCGGGGGAGAAATAGCAAAATACTTTAGCGGATACGAAGCTGGGAGAATACAGAAAGCAATTCTGGTAAGTACAGTGCTGCCATTCATGCTCAAAACGGAAGATAATGAAGATGGTGTTCCACAAGAAGTTTTTGACGAGATGGCGGCAGGATTACGACAAGACAGACCCGGTTTTCTCGCAGAATTCAATAAAGGCTTTTATAGTCTTGGTGAAAATGATACGATACTATCAGATGCCTACCTCAATGTAACGATGAACAGAGCCTGCACATCTTCCCTTTTAGCTACGCTGGAGTGTGCTACCAGTTTTGCTACTACAGATTTCAGAAAAGACGTACCTGCAATAAAAGTTCCTGTTCTTATTATACATGGTATGGATGACAAGATCGTGCCGATAGAGAAGAGCAGCGATAAAACAGCGAAATTGTTACCGGATGCTACATATAAGAAGTATGATGGAGCCCCGCATGGTCTCTGGTATACGCACAAGGATAAATTAGCGGATGATATAGCAGATTTTGTAGGATAAGATCATGGTACAGGGTCATAGCCGCTGTCGCCCCATGGGTGGCAGCGGCTTATTCTTTTCAAGGTGAGCCAGAATCCTTTTAGAGGTCCATATTTTTTGAAAGCTTCGAGGCCATAATTTGAACAAGAAGGCGTAAACCTGCACTTAGGTCCCAGCAGTGGTGACAACACCCATTGGTATATTTTTATAAGGACTATAAAAGGCAGAGACAATATATACTTTAAGGTTTTCAAATAGTATTGCTGTTTTGCGAGTCTATCAATGCGAGTTTCATAAGTTTGTCTATAAGTTTCCCCGTGGCCTTAAACACAGCATCGTATTCGGGCATTTCTTTATCCAAAAAAGTAATGAATACGGATAGGCGCTTCTCGTTCTGTAAGAGCGCATTTTCCAGTACGTGTTTTTGTAAACGCCAGGATTCCCTCATTAATCTTTTTACTCTATTCCTGTCTGTGGCTTTTTTATGCCTTGCCTTGCTCACGCTTACGGCTACTTGCAAGGTATTGGTCTTATTCTCTGGCAAGTACACCCCCCTAAGCGGAAATATCGTAACCGATTTCCCGTCTTTAAAGATCTCTTGAATAAGTTTTTGACTCTTTATTCTCGATCTCTTTCCCAGCTTATAACTGATTTGTTGTGTCACGATGTGAAGGTATAGGAAAATTAAAGATGCTGTCAGACTTCTATCTAGAGAAATTGCGAGCAGCAGGCGCACAAAAAAAAGCGCTCACAAATTGTAAGCGCTTCTGTAAATATATCGTTAAGGCAACATACAGTTGCGTTATTTTATTTCTTAGACCCGTGCTCGTCGCTTACTGTAAGCTTATGACGACCCTTAGCCCTGCGATTAGCAAGTACTTTACGTCCTCCTACAGAAGACATACGCTCTCTAAATCCGTGAACAGATTTTCTGCGGCGGGTGTGGGGTTGATAAGTTCTTTTTTTACCTGGCATTTCTTTTAATTTTTCCTTTTACAAAAATGGTTTAAAAACAGCTTTTACAAGTAAGGCACCATCCTTACTGGTTGTGAAAGGACGGCAAAGGTAAGGCTTGTAGAGGAAAAATGTAATACTTTTCTGAAATTTTATTAAAAAAAAACCATGTGTGCTATTTTCCTACAATTTCACCTGCGCAGATTTCAATTTCCTACCGAAAAACGTACTCCCATGCTCATCAAAGTCCTTAGTGCTTCCGGTGGTATAAAAGCTTATTCCTTTTCCTGTGCTTAAGGACTGTGCTACGCTTTGATGTCTTTCTAAATAGTCTTCTAAGCTATGTGCCACGATCTCTCCTTGTGCCAAGAGTTTTACATTTTCTGGAAGATGTTTATTTATTTCTTTCTGCAGTAAGGGGTAGTGGGTGCAAGCAAGCAAAATGCAATCTATTTCGTTGTCTTTTGCAAAGAGCTGGTCTACATCTGCTTTAATGATAGCCGCAGAATCTGGGTTTTTTATGCGATCGTTTTCTACAATATCCACCCACTGTGGGCAGGCATGTTGTGATACTTTTGCCTCAGGAAAAAACTTCTCCATTTCTAATATGTAAGACCGCGAACTTACTGTACCCTGTGTGCCTAGTACGCCTATGTGCTTACTGTTACTATATTTTCCTATTACTTCTGCGGTAGGCCTTATTACACCCAGCACTCTTTTAGTTGGGCCCATAGCAGGAAGATCATTTTGCTGTATGGTCCTTAGTGCTTTGGCAGAAGCAGTATTGCAAGCAAGTATTACCAGCGGGCAGCCCTGGTCAAAGAACCACTGCACAGCTTGCAAAGTGTACGCATATACTGTATTAAAATCTTTTGTGCCGTAAGGAGCCCTTTTATTATCGCCCAGATATAAGTAATCATACCGGGGAAGTAAGTCATGTATTTTTCGCAGTACAGTAAGGCCACCGTATCCGCTATCAAAAATGCCTATGGGACTATGTTGCATAACTTAATAAGTGGTATAAAAAAAGCCTCTTATGAAATGCATAAGAGGCTTTGAATGTATAATTTTTTTTACTGAAATTTTATTTTGTCTTAGGAGCTGCTGGTGCCGGCTTATCTACTATTCCTAATTTCTTCTTTACCAGTGGCAACAGGTCATCAGAAGGAGGAGATACTATAAGAGAGGAAGATTCCATTACGTAACCGTAACCACTTTCTTTAGCTACTGCTTTTATTGCAGTAAGCGCCTTATCTCTTAGCGGAGCTATTTTTTTCTCTGCTTCTTCGTTGTATAGGTTTTGTGCCTCTTGCTGCCAGTTATTTAAGCGCTGGCTTAGCGTGATAAGTTCTTCTAATCTTATCTTCTTCATTGTAGGAGTATAAGTAAGTGAATCCTTTACAAAAGCACTGTCTTTAGAAGCATAATCTTTATTCAACTGAATAAAACTTTTTTGCAGTTCTACCTGGTAATCTTTCAGTTCACCATCTATTTTTATTGCCTCTGGCATAGATCCCATCAATTCATCGGTATCTATGTGAGCCACTTTTTGTTGTGCAAATGTTGCAGATACAGTCAGCGCCATTAAACCGGCAAGAATAATTTTCTTCATCTTTATTTATTGTTTTTTTAAATATACTTTTTTACGAGGGCGCAATTTAGCAATAAATGCTGCATTGCAATCCTTTCTTTTAATTTATTTAACACCCAGCTTTTTGAGGATATCATCACTTTTATCCAGTTTGGGGTCGGCGAAGATAACGGTAATTCCTTCACTTTTATCCAGGATGAAGTCATATTGCTTTTCTACTGCCAGGCTTTGTACTGCATTATATACTCGGTCTTGTATAGGCTTAATTAGTTCCTGTCTTTTACGAAAAAGGTCTCCTTCAAATCCAAAACGCTGACGTTGCAGATCGCGAAGTTCTTTTTCTTTATTATACAATTCGTCTTCCCGCTTTTTCTTTAGATTATCTGGTAGCATAACCTGCTCCGCATCATAGTCGCTGTACATTTTGTTTACTGCCGTCTGCATCTGATCTAGCTCTTGCTGCCATAGCTTGCTAAACTGGTCAAGCTTATCCTGCGAGGACTGATACTCTGGAATTTTATCTAAAATATATTTGCTATCAATAACGGCATATCGTTGTGCCTGAGAAATGACTGCAAGGCAAACAACAAATAAAAAGGATAATAAAATTTTTTTCATTTTATCTTTCTTTAAAGGTTTCTTTTTTATATAAATGAGAACTGTTTATACATTACATACGGACAAAAAGTTTTTCCGCCAGTAGCATTTGTGATTAATAGATACAAAGAACAGGCTATAGTTAACCAGCTTTTTCCTAATTAACAAAGTTTTATTCCGGCTCCTGTCCCAGCATAAAGGTAAACTTTCCAGCCCCTTTTATACCACCGGTAGGAGTGTACCTGTCAAGACCAATTCCATAGTCAAACCCTAGCAAGCCAAACATAGGCAGGAAGAACCTGGCACCTACTCCTACGCTTCTCCTGAGTTTAAATGGGTTGTAGCTCTTAAAGTCGTACCAGCCATTAGCTGCTTCAAAGAATGCAAGACCGTAAATAGTACTGCTGGCACTTGTGCTAAATGGATAGCGAAGTTCTGCTGTGTATTTATTAAAGATGGTAAAATAAGACGTCGGTTGCGTGCCTTCAGGATTTACTTTAGGATTGCTATTGCTGTAAATAGGATATCCCCTGTGTGCAATGATATCAAAACCTAGCAAGCCCTGGTTATTACTAAGACCGGCATCTCCCACCTGGAAACGCTCAAATGGCGACACTCCAAGCGCCTGGTTATACTTTCCTATAAAGCCATACTTAGCCGCGAATTTTAAAATAAACTGCTTGTTTTGATCCGCACCTCTGGCTTTACCTATAGGTGTGTACCACTCTGCGTTGAACCTCCACTTGTGAAACTCCGGTAGCGTGAACTCGCTACCTTGTGCCGTAGATTGCAATCCGATGAGAGAGTAGGGAAGCGTAAACTGTCCGCTAAAGAGGAAATTAGAACCACTTGTAGGGAAAATAGGATTTGGACCTGCACTGTTACGTAGCAATGTCATTTTCAGACTTATATTTGTGCTCTTACCATTTCGCAAGCCGCCAAAGCCATTTAAAGAATAATTGTTGAGCGTATACTGCTGCACATTGAGCGAGTAAATGAGGTTAAAGAAATCATCAGGCCATTTTAGCTGCTTACCTAGTGACACTCCAAAACCTGTAGTTTTTACAAAACTAGTATCTCCGCAAATAGTGCAAGGCAGACCAAAGGCATCAAAAGCATTAGCAAACTTAGTGTTAGTATAGCTCACAGAGAAGCTGTTTCTTTTTTTACCTCCTAACCATGGCTCAGTAAATGAGAAGCTATACGATCTGTATGCCCTACCATTACTTTGAATTCTTGCACTCAGCTTTTGTCCGTCGCCTACGGGCAATGGATCCCAGCTTTTACTTTTAAAAATATTTTTTATAGAAAAGTTATTAAAAGTAACCCCTAGC
This sequence comes from Ferruginibacter sp., assembly GCA_037968795.1. Lineage (GTDB taxonomy): Bacteria > Bacteroidota > Bacteroidia > Chitinophagales > Chitinophagaceae > Ferruginibacter. The sequence continues at coordinate 6,760 of JBBKWE010000086.1, read as the reverse complement.
GTACCAGTAAGACCAATACCGCCACCAAAACCTGCAGAAAGTTCCAGCTGATCGCCAGATTTTTCCTCTACCTGCCATTCTATATCTACCGTGCCTTTTTCCGCATCAGGAACTACATTTGGATTTGTCTTTTCCGGATTTAAATAACCTAACTGCCCTAGTTCTCTTTGTGTTCTTATTATATCTGACCTGCTAAATTTTTCGCCCGGTATGGTACGAAGTTCTCTTAAAATGACATAGTCTTTAGTCTTGTCATTGCCAGATACGGTAATCTTGCCATAGGTCGCTTGCGGTCCTTCTATAACACGTAGTTCGTAATCTATAGTGTCATTGTATACCGCAGTTTCTATTGGTTCTATTCTAAAGAATAGGTATCCATCGTCCTGGTATAAACTTCCTATATCTCCACCTTCGGCAGAGAGTTGCTTTCCTAGTCTCTTATTCAGGGTTTCCGCATTATAAGGATCTCCTTTCTTTATAGCAAGGATATAATTAAGTACGGAATCTGAGTATTTGGTATTACCCTTCCAGTCCATATTACCAAAATAGTAGCGGTTTCCTTCCTTTACTTTGATGTCTACATTTATATTTCCGTCTTCATAAAAGGTAGTATCAGCAGCTATAACTGCATCTCTATAACCACGTGCATTGTAGAAGTCTATGATGCTCTCTTTATCCTCCTTATATTTAGCGTCATTGAATTTAGCACTGCTAAATAATTTTATTCTGAAGTAAGGTTCAAGGTAATCTTTAGTACGGCTAGGGCGTAAATAAGCATTTTCATTCAGGTAGTCTCTAAATGACGGCGATAAACTTGTATCCCCGTAAGGACTTTTCACCTTTGTAGGGAAAAGAGTGATTCTTGTCATCTCCTTGGTACCCTTCATCTTCTTCTTCAGTTTAGCATCACTAATAGCGACATTATCTGTGAAGTTGACAGAGTTTATTTTTACTTTTCTGCCCTTGGTTACGATAAACTTAAGTGCTGTAGTATTTTGAGTTCCTTCTACAGTTGTTTGTTGTACATCTACATTTACGTTTCTGTATCCCTTCTTTGTAAAAAAATTTGTAATGGCGTCCACTGCATTCAGCCTCATATCTTCTGTAAGAACACGGTCTACAAACAATCCCATTTTATCTTTAAGGTCGTCTCTTTCTGCTTTCTTTACACCTTCAAACTCAAATTTTGCGAGTCTTGGTCTTTCTTTGAGTGCCAGTTCTACCTGTATGTATTTTTGTTCTGTAACCGTAAGCAGAATCTGCACATCACTCACTAGGTTTTGCTTCCACAATTTTTCTATGGCTTTGCTAAAAACATCTGTTCCGGGTATCTGCACCACATCACCTACGGCAAGACCAGAGATAGAAATGATAAGATTAGTATCATATGCTTTTGCACCGGTAACCGTTATGGTTTGAATAATGTAAGGCGCTGGGTACTTACTGGTTAGAATATCATCATTACCAGGTACCTGAGCAATCGCTTGCAGGGAAAAAGTAAGAAAAGCCAGTAAGAAGAATGCGTTTTGGTAGTAACGTGACATCAAGAATTTTTTACGAAGCGGCAAATTAAGCCCTATAAATGAAAGTATTTTGTTAAATGAAGTTTACCCACTTGCAGGGTGCTAATTACCTTCCGGTTTTAACTGCTCTCCGGTTTTTCCAAATCGTCTTTCTCTCTGCTGAAAATTGAAAATGGCATCGTAGAGGTTTGCTTTTCTAAAGTCTGGCCAGCGGGTCTCTGTGAAATATAATTCAGCATAAGCCAGTTGGTAAAGTAGGAAATTGCTTATCCGATATTCGCCACTTGTGCGGATCATGAGTTCCGGATCTGGGAAAGAAGAAGTAGCGAGATGATTTTGTAAAGTGTCTTGTGTGATGTCTGCCGGAGCAATCTTTCCGTCCTGCACTTCCTGCGCTATCCGTTTTATTGCCGTTACAAGTTCCCACCGACTGCTGTAGCTAAGGGCCATTATGAGTTGCAGGCCAGTATTGCTTTTCGTTTCTGCCAGTGCTTCTTGTAGCTCCTGCCTTGCACTTAGAGGAAGCATCTCTATATCGCCTATCACATGCAACTTTATATTGTTTTTATTGAGCGTTGGGACTTCTTTTCTTATTGTATCTACCAGAATCTCCATAAGGCCGCTCACTTCCTGCTCTGGACGGTCCCAGTTTTCTGTACTAAAGGCATAGAGCGTGAGATAATTTATCCCAATCTCCGCAGCGCCCTCTACAATATTACGCACACTTTCTACGCCATGCAGGTGACCAAACAGCCGATCTTCCCCTTGTTCTTTTGCCCATCTGCCATTGCCATCCATTATTATAGCTATGTGAGAAGGAAGTCTGCTCTTATCTATTTTTGCTAATGCATCCATATTCAAAATACCATTACCTTTTTCAATACTTTATGACAGCGTAATTTGCTATATGGCAATATACTGGTCCTGCATAAAGCGGCAAAAGTACATAATTCCTAAGGGCTAAAAGGTAAAAAAAAGGGAAAGGCAGGATACGCTATTCCAGAAATAAATCTGTATCCCCAAAAATTGGCTCAAATATACAAAGTGCGGTACTTGTCAAGGTGTCGCAGACAGTAATGAAAAAGCAAGGGCTAAATATAATTAGTTAGCTGTAGGACAGCGGTAAGAGCTAATATTGAAGGAAAGTCCTACTTGTGCAGTAATGAACTGATCTTTCTGCTTCTCAAAGCCCCTTTGAAATCCTTGTACGCCCAATGGCTTGTTAGGATCTATTTCATAGCTTCTGTCTTGCAATAAGGCAGCCGGAGAGTTAGGCGTAAAGTTAGCAATGCCAGCATACTGACCACTCACATCATCAATGTAGTCCGTATTGGTAAAGCGATGGGAAACCTCAAATGACAAATTCATTTTCTGAGAGAGGGCATATTTTACGCCCACTCCAAAAGGAATACTAATAGCCGTGGTGCCATAAGGTTTCTTACCATTAAAGCCTACATTTTGACCCTCTGTACCCAATGGTCGTAGAAAATACTTTTCTCCTCCTAAATATGCAAAAGGGTCATAAGTAAACACACCTATACCCAGGGATACGTAAGGCGTAAATTGATATCTTAGATCCATAGGGTCAAAACGGAAGAAGTTGAAATCACCTTTTAGCGCTACTTCATATATGTCTGTATTGAAACTAAGGTTTCGTTGTTTTTGAAAATCTACATTGCTTAGCTGATCGCTATATCCTAAGCGGGTGTAATTGCCTGATAGTCGCACTCCTATATAATTGCCAAATTGCTTTCTGAAGAAAATACCCAGAGAAGGTTTAAGTCTTTTGAGGTCTGCCCGGTTATTAAGATCGCCAAAATAAGTTCCTACACCGGCAGTAATACCTACCTCTCCTTCTTGCGTATACCCCTGGTATTGCGCAGAAGCGGTTCCACTTAATAGAAAGACAAAGGCAAATAGAATGAAAATACGATTCACGGTTAATGATTTATTGCTGAATAAATAACAATTCTTTTCAAAAAATATTGTGCAAAGTAAGGAAATGTTTATGAATACTGTGCAGGAATAAGGATCAAAAATAAGTAATATTAGCCTTCAAGGCAGTTTTTTATAGTCATGTAATAAGATCATAAAGGAAAACACATCCATTATTGGGCTTTCTCTACACGCATTCCTACACTCATTATATAGTAAAGCGGATCTTCTCTCATTATCTGCGTAATCTTATAAGTATAGGTTCCCAGCTTTCTAAATCGCTGCGGAATGGCCGTAAGTGCACTTCGCACTTCCCAAATATCATTAAACCCCGTGCCATACCAGCCAGTGGCATCTGTGCCCAGGGGAATATTTATTTTTTGCGTTCGCAAGGTATCTCCCGGGGCAGAAATGGCGAGGCTGAGCCAGATATTATTAAAAGCGTATTTATCGCGATGGCGTATCGCCATCGAAATATTATAGGTAGCTGTAGTGTCATCTATTGTAAAACTGCCTGTAGCGGTGTCGCTTCTTGCCCATGAAGAGTTCTTAATGGGATAGTGTGACTCATGCAGCTCTATCTCTGTGCAGGATTCTGCAGAAAATATTGCGATGCAAGCCACAAACAATATCGCCACTCTTATGTCTTTCCAAAATTTCATATCTATTCTGCAATATTATAGAACATTGAGCACTTGTTCTTTTGCTTTTTCTAATTCATCTTTCATGGTCACCACAGCTTTTTGTATATCTGCGTTGTAGGCCTTACTACCTGTCGTATTTATTTCCCTTCCTATTTCCTGCAATACAAACGAAAGTTTCTTGCCTTTGCTTTCCTCATCGCTGCGGAGTATCTCCAAAAAATAATCGCAGTGTTGCTCCAGCCTTATCTGCTCTTCGTGAATGTCTATTTTTTCTATATAGTATACTAGCTCCTGCTCCAGCCTGTTAGGATCTGTATTTTCTTTTCCCACATTTTTTGCCAGAAGGGCTTCTATATTTTCCCTTATTTTTTCTTTGCGGCCCGGCGCAAGTTCCATTACAATTTTTTCCTGCTCTCCTATTTGTTTTATTCTCTCTTCAAGATCTTGTTGCAATGCTGCACCTTCTGTGCTGCGGTGCTCTTTTAAATTTTTTAGTGCAGTACAAATGGCTTCTTCACATACATTATATTCTTCTTCACTTACTTCATCATTGCTGGGAGACACAACTTCGGGGAGCTGTATGATGGACGAAAGTATTCCTTCCGCGTTCACCCCCAGCTGGCGGGCAAGATGACTTACCTGCTCATAATAAGAGGCTATCAATTCTGTATTGAGCACAACTGGCCTGGTCGTTCCATTTTGTTTGAGGTTTATATAACACTCTACAGAGCCACGGAGTAGGGTTTGTTGTATATTTTTTCTTATTTCAAACTCGTAAGGTTTTAGCTGGGAAGGCATTCGAAGTTGCAAGTCGAACTGCTTTCCGTTGAGCGCTTTTATTTCTACCAGATATGTTTTTCCTTCGTAAGTAGCTTCTGCTCTTCCAAAGCCAGTCATAGATTGTACCATATTCAAAAAAATATTTGTAGGGCGCAAGATAATCTATAATACCATAAACACATTTGAAGAATCTATTAACACTGCATCATACGAGTGCTGCTCTGCAGAAGACAGAAGCGGCGCTACCAGAAGAGCGGGCGGCAAATGGTACTCATAATAAAAATCTATTCTTAAAAATATAACAGAGAAAATTTATTGCGGGGAAATGGATAAATTAAGGTGGCGTATTCTATCTTGTAATTTTTCTTCCACGAAAAAAAATTTTTTCGAAGCAATAATGCTTCAAGTTTATGGTCGAAAATTTCCTGTAAAATAAAAAAAGCTCAGCAAAAAATTGCTGAGCTTTAATATGTAAGTGGGTTAGTAAATACATGGATAAAAAATCCTTACACAATAATAAAATATATTTCTCCTAACCATGCTTTTTATGCAATGTTTTTTTGCACATTTTTTTTCTGTTTGTGGATAAGCATGATGCCGTGGAAAATTAATCTCTTCGTTTTTAGAAGGGCTTCTAATTTACTTTTATGATTTTGTAGAAGTGGGTCGGTATGAAAATAATTCTGTCATGGGTTATCTCCTCCTCAAAAACAATATTACATTTGCAAAAAAAAATATGCAATTTCCTACTCCTGTTTCTATGGCCTGGCTGGCAGATTTTCTTTCTGCAAAAATCATAGGCGATGATAATGCATCTGCCACTGGCATAAACGAATTGCATAGGGTAGAAGAAGGAGACCTTGTTTTTGTAGATCACCCAAAGTACTATAACACTTGCCTGGAGAGCGCTGCGTCATTCATCATCATAAACAAAGATGTAGAAGATAGAAAAGGAAAAACGCTTTTACTGGTAGATAATCCTTTTGATGCGTATTGTAAAATTGTAGCGCATTATCGTCCACAAGAGCCACAAGAAGAAATGATAAGTAGTACTGCAAAAATTCATGAAACCGCTATTATATATCCCGGAGTATTCGTAGGGCACCATGTAGAAGTAGGAGAAGGTTCTGTGCTACAGCCCGGCGTTGTGGTTATGGAGCATTGCATCATTGGTAAAAATGTAATCATACAAAGTAATACAGTAATAGGCAGCGATGCTTTTTATTACAACACAAAAAAAGACAGACCTGTGTATTATAAAAAAATGCCCAGCTGCGGAAGAGTCGTTATACACGATGATGTAGAAATAGGAGCGGGATGCACCATAGACAGAGGTGTAAGTCATGATACCATCCTGGGGCAGGGAACTAAGCTAGACAATCACATACACCTGGGGCATGACACCGTCATAGGAAAGAACGGACTCTTTGCTGCCGGCACAGCGGTAGCAGGTATGGTAGAGATACAAGATGGCGTTACTGTATGGGGTCAATGCGGCATAAGCAAAACCCTTACTATACACGAGGGTGCAGTGCTACTCGCCCACACCGGCGTAGCAGGTGACCTTGAAGGAAATAAAACTTACTGGGGCGCACCTGCACAAGAAGCGGGCATAAAACGACGAGAGCTTGTCTGGATAAAAAGAATTCCTGCTTTATGGGAAGAGGTGATGGGGAAGAAAGAAAAGTAATTCTCTATAGATATAAGTTTGCAATATCCTACTAATATACCGCTATCGTAAATCGTTCTGCTACTCCTTTATTCCCTTGGTCGCCCGTAAACTTTATTTTATCTACTGCAATCTTGTAAGACCTTTTAACAGAGAAAAATTTCTCGTTTGAATCTATGAAATTTAGTGCTTTTCCGTTAACTGGTATC
>JBBKWE010000085.1:0-8414 GCA_037968795.1 Ferruginibacter sp. | reverse complement strand
TATAAGGTTTCAAAAAAACCTTACAGGTTTGCTAGAGTGCTGTCTGATTCTCAAAAATATAATGCAGATCTTGCACAATCAATGCTGCAGCGGCCTTCTCTTTATCATTCCGCCTTTTGTATCTTTTACACTATTCATTACCACAAAGGCAGTAGGTTCTATCTTTTCTATTTCGGTATTCAGCTTATTAAGTTCTAGCCGGGTTATTACTGTATAAATAACTTCTACATCTAATGTTTCGCCTTTTTTGCCATATCCTTTTTTGCCATTATAGATTGTAACACCACGCCCCATTTTTGTTATAATCATTTGACGTATTTCTTCACTGTGAATGGCCACTATAGTTACGCCTATATATTCTTCAATTCCTTCTACTATAAAGTCTAACGTTTTGGAAGCTGCGAGATAAGTTATCATAGAATATAATGCAATGTCTATTCCCAGAAGATAAGCCGCAAGACTAAATATTACAACATTAATTACTATAATAAAATCTCCTATAGTCACCCCCATTTTCCTGCTCAGGTAAATAGCGAGTACTTCTGTTCCATCTATTACTGCCCCACCACGAATAGTAAAACCAATGCCGGCTCCCAGAAAAAATCCTCCAAAAATGGCCACTAGCAAGTTATCGTTAGTAACATTAGGGAATGTAACAAGCGCTAATACAATAGAAAGGCCGGTGATAGCCAGAGAAGTTTTTATAGCAAACACCTTTCCCATCACCCTATAACCGAGAATTATAAATGGAATATTTACTGCGATTATCAGAATATATAGCGGCACATCTGTAAGGGCAGATAATAAAAGAGAGACGCCAGTGGCACCACCGTCAATAAAGTGATTTGTAAGTAGAAAGCCTTTAAAACCAAATGCTGCCGAAAAAATCCCAATTGTAATGAGAATAAAATCTCTGAAATAATTTTTAAGGCTAATTCTAAATTCTCGCAATGCCCTTGCCAGCACATAATCTGACAATACATCTTTTAGTCCGGGAGATAAATCGCCTCGCTTCTTAAGAATGCTTCGAGTAACGAATTTTCTCCAAAAGATTTTCATACTAAAGTATTTTATTAGTTATAGAGCATAAAAAAGATTTGCTTCTTTACTCGACGAAATAAGTTGACCGCACCACCAAAAAAAAATTCTCCAAGTAAATATAACTATGTTACATTTGTAATCCAATATTCAAAAAAAATCATGAAAAACCGACTTTGCCTATTAGCAATGTGCATACTTGTATGCAACACTTTACTTGCGCAGCAAGCTATAACTGCTGTAAATTTTAATCCTAATACTGCTGCTACTTCTACCAGTTATGCCAGTGGAGGTCAGGATTATCAATGGGGCGTAGCTCCAAATAATCAGATTCAAAATGTTACCGGTTTTACTGCGTCTGGTATATCTTACTCTTACGCTTCCTACTTTCCCGGAATTGTAAAAATAAGAAGGGTAGATAATATAGACAATTCCGGAAATTTTACGCTGGCCTGGTCAGAGGGGATTTTAGAAAATGGAGGGAATACTATTATTATGAATGCTGCTTACGAGACTGATATGGAAGATTATTTTGGAAGTCGTACTTATAATAAAGGAACAGATAATCTCTTCGACAATATTTCTACAAATAGTAATAATATAGAACGGCTAGATTGGATATACGCTCCTGGGTTTAGTTCATCAAGCACTTCACAATTTGGATTTGCAGTTTTTGAGCGGGGGAATTTAGGCCAGCACGATGCTTTTAAGATTGCGGCTATCACTGGGCTTGATGGTAGTGGGAATCCAAATCAATATAGTCAAATCGTGAGCGTTTCTACCAGCGATTACGGAGATATATCTTCCTCTTCTGTTACATATAATATCTTAAAGGGAGCGGTGGCAGGCCCATTGCTGGTTTCTGGAGGAAATGACCAGGAAAGAGGAGCTGTATTAACTTCACTCACTGATTTGGGAATTGCAACCGGGCAGACAATATATGGCTACTCGCTTTTTGCAGACGATTTACCTGTGAGCGCTACACCTGCAGATCTTGTAGATTTTACAAACCCTGCATTCTTTCCTAATAATACTCAAAATGAAGGAGGAATAGACCTAATTGCAATAACAGGTGTTTACGTAGAATCTTCAATTTTGGCTGTAAAGCTTCTTTCTTTTAGTGCTGATCTTCAAAACGGAATTTCTAATTTGAAATGGACTGCTACAAATGAAAATACAGTTAGCGCCTATGCTATAGAAAGGGGGATAGATGGGACTAATTTTAAAGAAATAGGAAGGGTAGTCAAAGGCATAAATATAAATACAGCAAATAATTATGCTGCAGCAGATGATGTAAAAGCTATAACTGCCAATGTATTTTTTTATCGCTTGAAACAGCTTAATACTAATGGAGGTTTTGAATATAGCAACACAATTAAAATAACAAATTCTAAAATAGCTGGAGAAATTTCTATCTATCCAAATCCTGTGACAAATCTTCTGCACGCTACTTATAGAAGTATAAAAAATGAAACTATAAGCTTAAAAATATATAGTGCTAGCGGTTCGGTTTTACGGACTCAAAAATTTGCAATTGTTGCTGGAGTAAACACTATTTCGGTAAACAATGTGATATCCTTGCCAAAAGGAGAATACTGGTTGGTTATTACAAACAATGAAGGAAGGTTAAGTACTGAAAAGTTTGTGAAAAATTAATTTTCCTTAGCTTTTTCACTAACAAAAAAATATAATTTCTCATTAAAGCTGCTTCTGCAAAGAGGCAGCTTTTATGTAATTCATTTTACTAAATTTTCTTGTTCGTGAACTTCTTTTCTTAGAGTTAATCGAAGCGTTTCTAAAGTTGCATTATATAGTGAACACTTCGGTCATCATAATAGGGTATTAAATAAAGGCAACGAAATTTTCTCTTTATAATTCCTGCTTATAGTGAATGGAGATAGAGTCTCCATAATATTGCTGAACCTGAAGAGCGCTACGCTAGATTTTACAGAAAGAAGTGGCTTTTTTGCAGAATACAATAGGGGTCAAGAAAACTGTCAGTGATAGCAGATCAGAGCGTTTTACTTTTTTCTATATCGCACTGATTATCTTTCAATTGGTAACAAATATTTTACCGGTACATTATCCGTAAGCCAAACCCCATTAGCAGAAAGGAAAAATTCAAAATTGTCCTCGTGCATTTTTCCTGCTAGAATTTTAAAGATAAAAGGCTTCCCATGCCTGCTTCCTACCTCTTTTGCGGTTTCAGCATTGGCACTCAAGTGTACAGATTGTCTGTCTCTTTTATCCAAACCGGTCTTCAGAATTTCGGGCACAGATTTCTCGCTGGTGCCGTGGTATAAAATGTCTGGGGGCTTCTGGTTTTCATAACCTAAATCTATTTTTATGGAATGCCCCTGGCTTGCTCTAATATTTTTAAAAGTTTCATCAAAGGCAAACCTTTTCTTGGAGTTTGTTTCTACCATAGTTTTAAGAATATCTTTATCCAGCCCTACGTCATGTAAGTTGGCTTTGGTAATGAGGGTATCCACGTTTGTCCAGCCTTGTGAATCCAGTTCTATACCAATCTGCTCTGGTTTGTGCCTAAGCACATAGCTTAAAAATTTACTGAATCTTTTTAGCTCTTTTTCCGTCAGCATTACTTTGCTCTGTTTTATTAAAAAAAAATTACACTTACCGTAAATAAAATTCAAGATCCGTTCTTTTATAAAAAATTGCAGAAAAATTACTGAGATGTATTTTACTTATCTGGTTATTTGTCATACTCCCTTCTTCAACCTTTACGATTTTGCCTCACCTGCGCCTGTAACGACATACTTTATGACTTGTGTACTTACACTCCAGTAATTTCCAGCACAGTCATAAAAAGAACCGCGAGTATCCGGGTCGTCACCTTTGTTTATCGGCTTCTCTATTTCCTTACAACCATTATCAATGGCTTTCTTAAAAGTCTCCTGCACGTTTTGTACATAAATATGAAGCATCATAGTGTGCGCATGATATTCTTCCGTGCTATTTGAAATCATAATCACAGAATCATCTACCAGCAGTTCTAGATGCATTATACTGCCATCTTTGCGATCATACCTTCTGAGTGTTTTTGCATCAAAGATGGTACTAAGTTGTTCTACTAATTTTTGTGCATCATCTACAATGAAATAGGGCGAGAGAGAGTTGTAGTTGGTGGGTTTGTAGTTTGCCATGACAAATATTTTCAGATTATTGTAATAATAAAGGGATAGTCATTCAACCCAAATCTATTCCCTTGTAAACTCATATTCTCCTCCTCCTTGCTGCAAAACCATAGTCTTTTTGGCTGGGTCAAAAATCATTTTGATTCCTGCCTGATCAAACCTGAATTTGTGTTTAGCAGTTGCCTCCAGGGGAAATGCTGCTTGGCCGGTTCCCTGCGCTGTGAGTCCTTCTCCTTTTTTGGTTACCGTTAGCTTTATAGGAAGCGCCGCAGAAGAGTATACACCTGTATAGAGATCCAGGTCAGATGGCGCAACCTCATATTCATTTACCGCAGGCATATCATAAGGTTTGTTGTAAACGGCACTTAACATAGCTATGGTAATATTATTAATATCAAAATCACTGGCATTAGAGGCCATAGCATACGACACAGGCCCTTCGTTATAGTGAACCAGCACAGATCTAAAACCATCTATTCCTCCATTATGTCCGTATCCGGTCATAGTATAAAAAGGGATAGGGAATAAGCCAAGACCGTAGTCGTCTGTTGTTGTCGTCATCAGCTTTAAACTCTGTGAGCTTACAATTTTTCTACCAAAAAGTGCATCACTAAAATGAATCAAATCGCTCGGAGTAGATACAATGGCACCTGCCCCCAGGGGGATTGAGAGATCCGTTTCGCTTTCTTTTTGCCAACCATCTTTGTAACTATAAGAATGAGTTTCGTTGTTTGCGAGGTTCGTACTTCCCCCAAAATGAGTATTTGTAAGATTCAGGGGCTTTAGTATATACTGATTTAGTAGCTGAGCATAAGGTTTTCTAAAGGACTTCTCCAGGATAATAGTGAGTAGCACAAAGTTCGAGTTACTATAGTCTGCTTTACTACCCGGCTCAAAATCACTCCCTCCTTTGCTTATGATATCTATAATTTCATTCTCCTTTTTGGGTTTGGTATTGTAAGTGAGGTAAGCTGAGTCACTGGTAAAATTATGAATGCCACTTCTATGCCCTAGTAATTGCTTAATTGTGATCTTAGCTGCATTTTTTATGGTGGGGAAATAAGATTCTATGGTTTGGTCAAGCTTTATTTTACCAGCCTCTATAGCTTTCATTACAAGGACGGCCGTAAATGTTTTGGTAATAGACCCTATTCTGTATTTGCTACTGTCATTAGCCTTTTGCTTTGAGGACATATCAGCATACCCTATAGCTCGGGTATATATGATCTTTCCCTCTTTAGATATGGCTATACTACCCATGAACTTGTTAGCTGTGTCCAGCGTTGTAAAGTAATTATCCATTTTGACCTTGTCAAAAGTTTGGGCAAAGGAGTGGCTATTAAGGAGTAGAAAGAGTATAAAGAGTATTGATATTTTTTTCATGGTCTATATTTTTAATCTAATCTTTATTATTATTGAAGCTGAAGTTCAGCAATTTATTAATTTGAAAGTTAATGTAGTTAGTTGCATTGTTCTATTGCCTCTTATACGTTAAGCTTAATTTCTGAGAATGCTCGAAAATATTTCTATAATTAAACATTTCGCTTTCATTTTTTTTAGATAAAAGATAGTGCCACTGAAACAATCTGAAGGCCTACGTCGTAAATAATAGACTGCTAATAAGCTAAAGTCAAAGCCTTAGGATTTTGTTTTTATATTTAGGCCTTCGATATAGTACATGCACTCTGCTGTAGGTGACAGGAGAGCAATATAATAAATCAAATTTATGAAGCGAACGTACATAGGAATCACAAACATGAAAATAACAAAGAACTGCGCTGTGCTTGTGTTCATATTCACTATGACGCTCTTCCTTTTTGCTTGCCGGGGAAACAATAACCCCATTCCCGGTCGTGATCTGGAAACTATGTCGTGGGAGCAAATCGTACAAACTGCAAAGGGCACCACTGTCACCATGCAATTATACATGGGTGGGAGAGATGGAGTGCAGTACATGAATGAATATGTAATACCCGCTCTTAAAGAAAAGTATGACATCACACTGCAACTAGTGCCGGGTCAGGGCAAAGAAATAGTGGCAAGTATTATGAGCGAGAAGGAAGCCGGAAAAGATATAGGGCAGGCAGATCTTGTCTGGATAAATGGAGAAACTTTTTACCAACTGCGACAGATAGATGGATTGTACGGCCCTTACAATAAGTACTTGCCTAATTTAAAATATGTAGACCTAGACGATCCCATAATTCGCTATGATTTTCAGGAAGATATACAAGGCTATGAGACGCCGTGGAGCAGAGCAAACTTTTCTATGATTTATGATTCTGCAAGGTTGCAATCGCCACCCCATACCATGGCAGAATTTGCTTCCTACTGGGAGGCGCACCCCGGAGTTTTTACGCTGGCAGATGATTTTAGTGGTTATACTTTGCTTAAGAGTTGGTTGATAGAACTAGCAGGAGGTGCTAAAGAGCTTGACGGAAAATACAGCGAAGAGAAATATAATAAGTACTCTGGGCAGCTTTGGGATTTCTTAAATAAGAACAAGAAAAATTTCTGGAAGAATGGTGAAACCTTTCCTGCCGGCAACACACAGGTTGCGCAAATGTATGCAAGCGGGGAGTTGCATTTTGGTATGAGTTTCAGCACGGCAGATATAGATCTTAAAATCAGAGACGGCGTGTATCCCCCTATTACTAGGGCTTTCCTGCCTGCGGCGGGTAGTATACAAAATGCCAGCTACATAGGGATTCCATACAATAGTGGAAAGATAGAAACGGCTTTGGTCGTTATCAATTTCCTCATCTCCCCAGAAGCACAGGCAAAAAAAGCTAACCTGGAATATACCGGAAGCCGTACCGTGTTAAATATGGACAAGCTGAGCGAGGAACAGAAGAAACTTTTTAGCCAAAACACCGGAGTACGATACGCACTACCGGCAGATGTGCTGGCAAAAAACGCTATAAGAGAACCCGTACCGGAGTATATGATACGCATAGCGGCAGACTTTAGAACCAAAGTGATACAGGCACCATGATGCTAAGCCGTAGATATAGTTATGCTGCACAATCGGCACTTTTTATCTTTACAGCCGTGCCCCTTATCGCAGGGTTTGGTTATGCAATACTTTATAGTGTAGGGCTTACCGGAGTGCTTCGCACAGGCTTCAGTGTAGAGCATTGGAAGGCCGTTTTTACTACCGGCAGCATGCTGTCTTCCTTTTATTATAGTGCCCTTGTAGCCGTTGCTTCAATTGCAATTGCAGTAGCGCTATCTATGATGACGGCGCTTAAATTATATAACTATTTACAGAAAGGTTTTCTTAGTTATCTCATCTATATTCCGCTTGCTTTTCCGGGAATTGTGGCGGCATTTTTTATTTTTCAGTTGTTCTCTAAGTCGGGGATTCTCTCTCGTGTAGCTTACAAACTGCATCTCATAAATGATATTCAGGCTTTCCCTGATCTGGTAAATGACAAATACGGAATAGGTATCATAGCGGCGTTTACTTTTCTCATTTTTCCATTCTTTGTTTTACTGTTTGTAAATATTATTAAGAACGAAAGGCTACAGGAGTATGCGCAGGCGGCTTCTACTCTTAGTGCAAAGCCTCGCCAGATATTGTGGCGGATAAGTCTCCCTTTGTTACTCAGAAGAGCCTTACCTAATATTATTTTATACTTCATTTTCATTTTCGGTTCTTTTGAAGTGCCCCTGCTTCTCGGTCGTAGCGATCCCGAAATGGTGAGTGTGCTGGCAGTAAGAAAGCTGCAAAGATTTAATTTGCTCGATCTGCCGCAAGGGTATGCTGTGGCAGTTTTGTATAGCGTGTTCACGCTAATCATTATTTACTTTTTGTTCAAAGCAAAAAATCGTGCAAATGAACAGTAAGCGTCATATCATAGCAGGAATTGTACTTGCGATCTTGTGTATCGTACCGCCCTGTGTGCTCTTGGCATTGTCCTTTTTTGAAGTGTGGCCTTTCCCACAAATTTTGCCGGGGCGTATATCAGCAGCTGCCTGGAAGTATATAGCCCGCCCAGAGAATAGAGTAGCCAGTGCTTTGCTCACTAGCCTTATCATTGCCTTGTCTGTAGCAGGAATAAGTACGCTTCTGGGTTTTCTTACAAGCATGGTAGTGGCTTATCACAAACGTAAAAAAGGATTGCTGTTTCTTACTTACCTGCCTTTCGTTTTATCACCGGTTATTTTTGCGGTTTGCCTTAAATTTTATTTTATAAAACTTGGATTGATAGGTACTTT
>JBBKWE010000084.1:0-10640 GCA_037968795.1 Ferruginibacter sp. | reverse complement strand
GAATATAATACATATAATCAAAATATGATAAATAATTTATACTTGAAATTTCAATGCTCGTGCAGTAAAAAATAGTTATTTTTTTTAAGTTAGAATTTTTCGCTCTAAACATTTCCGAGTCCAAGAGTTTTTATTGCACGAAATTTGTGTAACACTCACCATCTACTTCTTTTTCTATTATTTATATTTATAGCCTTCAACTCAAAATAAAATGAAAATTCTTGTAACCATTACAGCTTTACTTCTCTTGTCTTTAAGTGCATGCAAAAAAAAAGTAATACAAAATATCAATACTAACAACTCCCGGGATTCCCTTACTTACCAGCCTAAGGTGGCAGGAAGCGTGTGGAGTTACAACAGATTAGCAGCAGGGGGTATAAGCAATGTAGATTATAAATTTACAAGAAGGTCCGGGGATAGCACTTATCTGGGTAAAATATTTAACCTCTATGATAATGAAATTGATGGTGTACAGTTGCTAAGACAGGAAGGCAACAAGTATTATCAAGTGCTTACGGCAAGTACGAATAAGCCGGAGTTTCTGGTGCTTGATGCAGATAAGAATGTAGGTGATAGCTGGGTAGGAGGCATAAACGGGTCTGATACCTACACTTTTTCAATTACACAGAAACTTCCTCTGTATACTCTTGATGGGTTTAATTTTAAGAATACAATCGTAGTGCGCCAGGTCAGGACAAATACAAACGGTGACACCACCCTTGACGTAGAAAGTTATTATGCACAGGGAGTAGGTGTGGTAAAGAGCCAGGGAACGGTAAGTGGGATAAGCGTAACTATAAAGCTGATAAAATTAGATTTAAAATAAACACAGTTTTTATAAATCCAGAGCTAAAGACTACTGTGCAGCGGTAAAAACATATCATGTATTACCCTTGTTCTCTCTCGCTACTTGTGACTTATTTCTAATCTTTACTATTTCACATTCCTGTATCTTATTTTTACCCACTGCCAATTAATAAAACTTTGAGCACAGTACGATTTCTTCTGTGAAATAATATACAGATAATGCTTTGAATGTGCTGATCCATTATAAATAAAAGTGCCAGAAAGATCATTCTATGCATAATAAAAATACCTTCGATACTCTTTCACTTAATTACTTTTAGGAAATATGAAATGGACCTATTCTATAAAAAATAAGGCAGTGGCATCAGCTGCCTTACTCGTATTGTGTTTGCTGGTTTTATTTAGTAATTATGTAGATAGAAGCCATACCAGGAATGTAAAGCAATCAATAAGTACTCTATATGAAGACCGCTTAATTGCAGAAGATTACATCCTGCAAATGACAATATTTTTATATGAAATAAAGGAAGAATTGAAGTCTGATACCAATAACATTAGCAAAAATAAAAATATAGATAATTTACTTCTTTCATTCAAAGAGACCAGCAGCTTATATCAGAAAACTAAATTTACAGAAGCAGAAAGGGCAAAAGATGATGAGCTTGCTGCTATAGTGGCAAAGTTTGAATCTCCTCAAACTGCAGGCGCAGATAAAAAACTAGAATATGCCGGGGCTGGTCTTGCAGCTCTAAAAGAGCTATCGGCTATTCAACTTTCAGAATCAAAACAAATAATGACTAATGCCGAACAGCTTTATCATTTCGGCAAAATTTCTTCACAATTTGTCTTTGTACTAATCATTATTATCCTCATAGTGCTGCAAGCGCTTGTTTTTGCTTCAAAGTCATTGATAATAAAGGAGGATACACACTCTTCCCGTTTCAATTAAATTGTCATGAGATTTGCAGAGGGTGCTGTGATTCTATTAGGATAAGTAAATGAACGGTATAGCCTACCTCTTAACCCAGGTAAATTATTTCCTCTTCTCCGAGCCTTATCTTCAGTTGTTTTTTCTCACCTTCCTCTACCCTGCCTATGATCTGTGCTTCTACCCCATAGCTTTGGCTACAAGCTATGATATCCGCTGCATGATGGGTGCTGCAATAGATTTCAAGGCGACAACCCATATTAAAGACCTCATACATTTCGCGGTTATCACTGCCACTATTATCTTGTATTATCTTAAAAACGGGTGGTGGAGAAAAGAGATTATCTTTTATAATAGTAAAGTTACCGGGTAGGTATTTTAGGCATTTAGTTTGTCCGCCTCCACTACAATGTACAAGGCCGTGTATGCTCTCGAAATGATCCTGCAGAAGCTCCTTTAGCACAGGAGCATAAGTACGGGTAGGCGACAAAAGCAATTTGCCAATATTCGATTTACCAAATCCTGCAGGCAGTTCTATCTCATCTGTCATTTCCTGCTTGCCTATGTAAGTAACCTCTGTGGGCAGGTTATTATCGTAGCTATCGCGGTAGTTAAGCGCATAGCTGGGAGCCAGCACATCGTGGCGGGCACTTGTAAGGCCATTACTACCGAGGCCGCTATTGTACTCAGTTTCGTAATTCGCTTTTCCGCTGCTGCTTAGTCCTACGATTACATCACCTGCGCTTATTTTATCATTGGTAATGAGTTTGTTCTTGGGCCAGCGGCAGGCCATAGTCCCATTTACGGCAATGGTGCGTACTACATCTCCCACATCAGCCGTTTCTCCACCCAGGTAAGCAATATTAACGCCGTAGGTTTTCATTTCATCAAAAAACGACTGACTGCCCTGTATGATTTGTTCCAGCACTTCGCCGGGTATATTAAGTTTATTTCTGTCTATGGTGCTATTAAAAATAATGTCTTTGTAGATGCCTATGCACAGCAGGTCGTCCAGATTCATTACAATAGCATCCTGCGCTATACCTCGCCACACAGATATATCGCCCGTTTCTTTCCAGTACAGATAGGCGAGGATGCTTTTGGTACCTGCACCATCTGCATGCATTACGTTTACATAGTTTTCATCACCGCCCATATAGTCTGCGTAGATCTTACAGAAGGCATGAGGGTACAATCCCTGGTCTAAATCCTGCACTGCTTTGTGTACTTCTTCTTTCTGCGCAGAAACACCACGCTTGCTATATAATGACATGGAAAATTTTAGATTGGTTATGTGAGGGTAAAGTTATAATATTTATAGAAGGGTTTTAAAGATTGAAGCTAAAACTTACGCAATCTTATTCTTACAAGTTGTTTGCCTTTTTAAAAAAATTAAAAGCAGATTTTCCGTACAAGCAGTCTCGTAAATTGTTAGGATTAAATAGTTCAGACAATTAATTACAAAAGACCTCAATTCATTTTGTAATATTGCGCATATTATTATGAAGATATATTCCTCTTTACAGGTTTTGCCCATGTTTAAGAAAGCTGTCATCACCATTGGCACTTTTGATGGCGTCCATATTGGGCACCAAAAAATAATAGAGCAAGTAAAAAGTGAAGCTAAAAAAATAGGCGGTACATCTATTTTAATTACCTTTTTCCCGCACCCAAAGCGGGTCATAAGGCAAGAAGATGCAAGCACTATACAACTTCTGAGCACGCAGGCAGAAAAGCTGAGGCTGCTATCACAATATGGACTAGAGAATGTAGTTGTAGTACCTTTTGACACAGAGTTTGCAGCACAAACTCCGGAAGAATACATTGAAGATTTTCTGGTAAAGAGATTCCATCCACACACAATCATCATAGGGTACGATCATAAATTTGGTAAAGGACGCAAAGGAAATTTCGAGCTGCTGGAGAGTGAAAGTAGTAAGCATAATTATGTTGTAAAACAGATACCGGAAAAACTAATAAAGGATATAACGGTGAGCTCTACTAAAATTCGCAAGGCCTTGCTTGCAGGCGACATTCTTTCTGCAAATACATATCTCGGGCATGCTCACACTCTGAGCGGAACTGTAGTAGAAGGAAATAAACTTGGACGCACAATAGGCTACCCCACTGCCAATATAGAAATAGATGATGACCAAAAACTCCTTCCGGCAAACGGGGTGTATGCAGTGCTGGTACAACTGGGACTGGAGGTGTATTCCGGAATGCTCAACATAGGACTGCGCCCTACGGTGGGGGGCAGTAAACGTATGATAGAGGTAAATATTTTTGAATTTGACAAGCAAATTTATGGAGAAGTAATCACGCTCTCTTTTGGGCAAAAACTACGAGATGAGCAAAAATTTAAAAATCTTGATTTTCTCAAAGACCAGTTGGCTATGGATAGGATAAATGCTAAGAAAAGCCTGGAGGCATTCCCTATTGCACCCATAAAATTATAAGGCTTATAACGTTCACAAAAGCAGAAACTACCTTTCTTTGCAAAAAAACTAATCAGATTTCTTTTGCCTTTTTCAATATCTAATTTTACTTCAGAATAGGTATTAGGTAAATTTGATTTGACGAATGACAAATAACATCAATACACATGAAACAGCTTTTTATACTTTTTATAGCCGCTTCGCTTGTGGGCTGCGCTGGTTGCAATGAAAACGGTGGTGAAGTGATAGACGATAGTCTACAAACCAACGTAAACAATACTGATGTGCCGGAGAACCTTTCATACAACATAATTGCCTCACACCCACACGATACTAGTGCTTATACGCAGGGGCTGGAATTATATAAAGGCAAAATGTATGAGAGCACCGGCGATTTTGAAAATTCATCGCTGCGACTTACTGACCATCTAACCGGCGCTGTTCTCAAAAAGCACATGATGGGCGATCCTAAACTTTTTGCAGAGGGTATAACCATCTTCAACGATAAACTATATCAATTAACCTGGCAGAATAATAAGGCTTACGTATACAACCTGGATAATTTTGAGAAACCTATTCAGACCTTTAACTGGCCTTATGAAGGATGGGGAATCACGCACGATAGCATTCAATTAATTATAAGTGATGGCTCTGCTAACTTATACTTTGTAGATCCTGTAAGTTTCAAAGTAAATAATACAGTCTCTGTAAGCGACAACAATGGCCTTGTAGATAATATTAATGAACTGGAATATGTAGATGGTTTTGTTTATGCAAATGTGTACCAGACTTATCGCATTATAAAAATAGACCCGGAAAGTGGTAAGGTAAAGGGATCAATGACTGTGCAGAACTTACTCTCGCCATCTGATAACCCTACCGGTCGGGTAGCAGAGTTTAATGGCATTGCCTACGATTCTGCCACGAAATCTCTCTTTATTACGGGCAAAAGATGGCCTAAAATGTTTGAGATGAAGTTGAATTAAGGTATGCTGTGCTAAATACTCTTGCAAATAATATAACAGGCTTAAACGCAATCAGAAATCAAAAATCCCCATTCACAAATCCCCCTACTCCCTCCCTATCACATATATAACGCTGCTGCACTGCTCTACATTTTTGTAAGCCTGTACATTGCTCAGTAATCCCAGGAGAAAAGCCTTCGGCACATTGCCCTTGCCAGATTGAATTTGTTCACTGAGCATACTCACATAAAAACTATCGTACCACATGGGTTGCATAGATTTAATAGAAAGTCCGTGCTTTGTTACCAGTTTCTTCATGCTCCCGGGCGAGAAGTGATAGAGGTGCCTCGGCACATCATAGGCCGCCCAGTTTTCCTTATAATGTTTAGCATCTTTGCTGGTATAATTAGGAACCGCAATGTATAAATGTCCTCCCGGAGCCAGGTACTTATTAAAATGTGCGAAATAACCATTTAAATCATGCACATGCTCTAAAACATGCCATAAGGTGATGGCGTCAAACTGGCCTTCCAGACTTTGTAACTCGTCATTTGTTTTTAATTGCAACCCATACTTTTCAGCGGCTACAGTACGAGCATCTTCATCGGGCTCTACGCCGGTGCAGTGCCAGCCTGCTTCTTGCATGTTGGCAAGAAAAGCTCCTGTGCCAGCGCCTATATCCAGTAGTTTTTTACTCTGTGAGATAGCATTTCTTTCTATTAGTTTGCGCTTTGTTTGTAAGGTGTGTGATCTTACTTTGTGATAGATTTTATTGATGAGGCCCTGCTTGCTATCCGTATGAGAAACGTAGGCTTCTGCTTTGTAGTAGGCACCTATTGCAGTTTCACCTGGCACGTCTTGTGTAAAGCGGAGCGTACAATTAGCGCACTCCCACACCCGAAAAATTTCTTTGCTTACCGTGTGATCCTTAGCTTTCAATACTTCTGCAATGGCAGTAGAGTTACAAGCTGGACATGCAGAATAGTGAATCATAAATTATAATAAGATTGTAGCAGCTTTTAAATAATCTATTGCAAGCCAAAAGCATTGCTATAGCCAGTTTCAAATAAATAGATTGCTATAAGGACAATAGAAATTATAGCCAGGACAAGTGCCCAAACCCACCATTTACTTTTTTGCACTCCTTCCGCTTCTTCAAAGAAAACGCCCATCTCAGCAGAGGTCTTGACTTTGTCGCCGACAGTGATGTTGTGTACTGCGTCTTTTCTTACTACCCTAATTGCAGAGAGCGTTGGAAGACCGGGATATTCTGATGTATTATGAGTGAATTGCAGCTCGCCATTTTCTGGTTTTGAGAAAAACCCCAAATGACCTAAGTTTATGATTTCACCCGCCTGCATTCCTGAGAGGTCATTTGCTAAAGCATTTTTGGCTTTTAATCTCCCATTGTCTGCCTCTTCATTTTCTACACTGCTATCCTCTATAAAATTTACCTTCGTGTGCGGTGGATTTACTTGCTTATCAACCGAGGACAATATCGCAGGTTTGTTATCTACCAATAAAACACCAACACCTGGTACTTTTATCATTTTGTCAGCAATAAGTATTTCTGCTAAATCGTTGTACATGCTTTGAATAAAATTTCTGCAAATATCCTTTCTTTTACACAATTAAAAGCGCACTATAATTCCCCCGAGGAAATTGATACCATAAACCTGGTAATTGTTCCATCGCTCGTATTTGCTATTGAGGAGGTTATTAGCATCTGCCCACACACTAAATTGCTTATTAATTTTATACTCCAATCCTGCACTTAAATCCGTGCCGCCTTTGGTGGTAAGGTCTGTATTTCCTTTCACAATATATTTACTGCCAGAAAAAAGATTCAGATCCCCTTTTACCGTCAGATCTTTAATTGGGAAAAACCGCACTGAACTTCTTATTTGCAAAGGAATAGTATGCCAGGCTTTGTCATTGTCTTTCATACCCGTATATGCATTGAGCGTAAAGCCACCAGTGAGTGTAAACTTACCAGCGTCTATATAGCTAAGGTCCCCCTGTATTCTAAAATTGTTTATCCTCTGCTCATTGCTCACGATAAAGTCTTTTGCATTTCCAGAAGCTGCCGAAGTATCATTGATAAACAAAGGAAGGTCTTTATACTTTACAATTCCTGCCTTGGCAAATATGGTAAATTTCTTAGCCAGGCTTGCTCTTATTCCACCATAATATTCCACTTCTTGCGTATTGTTCTGAAACGTTACTGGAGCAAGATATGGGTTAATGGCGGTCAGATTTTTGTAGCTGTTCTTTATATATCTACCTACCCAGCCACCCAGGATAGAAAAACCCTGATCGGCTATGCGGGCCTCTGCTACTATATTTGGAAGCAATTTAAATTCGCCGTTGTTCCAGGTAGGACGCACACCACCGCTAAAGTTGATGTACTCAGACGTGTAAGTAAGTGATGGAGCCGCAGAGATTAGATTGTTATTAAATGAAACATTAGCCGCACCCAGGCTTTTTGATTTATAATTATTAATGTCTGCATCTACTTCTACCCTTGCGCCAAAACCGTTCTCAAACTGTGCACTTACCGGAACAAACAATCTTAATGAGGTTTCTGAAGCCTTATCTGTATTGCTAAATACATCTACTTGCAAAGATGGATTGTAAGACAAACCATACTCTAACGCGGTAGTGTTTTTGAAACCAGCTGTAAATGCAATATTCTGCAAAGCTTGCTTTATATCTGCTTTATTAAAAGTAAATGCATTGTGATCATACCCATAATTGTACCAGTCATTTTTGTGATACCCTAGTGAACCATACAATTCATTTTTTGGCAGGAAATAACTTCCCGCCATTTTCAAATTTAGTTGACTGTAATCCTGAAATTCTATGTCTTTTCCTTTGCTTCCTATGTAATCTGCAGTAATGGTTGCAAGGCCAGTCTTGCCATCACCCACACTTATCCCGGCATTAACATAGGGAGTAGTAAGACTGCCAAAGCCAGCCTTAAGATAGTTTCTATTACCGAGGTATAAATTTGTATCTGCCTGCAAAGCTAGTGGCCGTAGAGGAATAGGCTGATACGTATAATAGAGATTCTGAGCAGGCACCAAATAGGCCCGCAGGTATTTATTGGTATCAGCTGCGAGCTGTGCACCGTAGAAACTTATTTTGGCAGGCGTAATGAGCTCCGGCTGGTAGGCCGAAGTAATCGTAATGGCCTGCCCTTTTTTATTAGCAGTATCTACCTGTGCAAAGCTTGTAGCGCCTAGTAGAAGTGACACAATGACTACTGCTGATTTTGCAAAATGTTGATTCAAGTTATTTTTCATCCTGTTAATTTCCCGGTATAAGTTGATTGTTATTCTTTCTTTTCTTCTTTATTAATTAATAAGCTTAGACTGCGCCTGTTCTGCTTTTTTAGCTGCTTCAAGCTTTTGTCTAGCTTCATTCTTCAGTGATTCTATGCTTGCATTTTTTGCCACACTCTCATAAGTAGCTTTTGCATTGAAGTAATCTTCTTGTTTTAAAAAAATATCACCCAATAAAATGTATGCTTTGGTTACCCACTCGTCATAGCTGCCTGTTTCTTTAATAACAGTAAGCGCAGATTTTTCTGCTGCTGTGTAGCTCGCTATGCTGTACTGGCAGTTAGCTATTTCGTATCGTGCCTCTGCACCCCAACTAGTTGTATTAATCTTGGCTACATTCTGAAATGATTTGATAGCTTCTGCACAGCTATTAGCTACCTGCTGTGTTTTTCCGAGAACTAAATACCCGATAGATTTATCATCTGTATTTATACCTTTTCTGGTGATAAGCGCTTCCGCTGCTACATTTGCCTGATCATACTCCTTAAGAAGATAGTTGGTGCGCACTAGACCTCTTAATGCTTCTAGCTGTACGGCTTCGCTAGCGGCATTGGTTCTTAAAACTTCAAAATATTTCTTGGCTTCTTTGTAATTCTTTAATTCAAAGTAATTGATCCTCGCCTGCTCCAGATTTGCTTTTTCGTAATACTTGCTTTGTCCTTTAGCAGATACTTTATCAAAGTAAGTAAGTGCTTCTGTAAAGTTTTTTGCCTTTTGATAGCAAGCAGCCATATTAAAATTTGCCTCTATTGCATAAGCACCTTGCGGATACTTAGCTACATAATCTTTTAGGAATGTAATGGCATTATCGCAATCCCCATTGTCTAGTTTTATTTGTGCTGCGGCATAAGTAAGACTATCCGCCTGTGATACCGATATGTTCATACCATTGGCTTTAAGTAGCGCCACATACTCTCCCGGTTTGCCTTCTTCTACATAAATATCTTTAACAATATTTACCGCCTCTTCTGCTTCATCGCTCTGCGGATATTGTTCTATTAGTTTTTTATAACTTGATATTGCAGCAGTGTTATTGTTAGCATTGTAATACGCCAATCCACTTTTCAGATATGCCTTTGGCTTAAGACCTTCTGCTTTACTGTTCATAACAAGTTGCAGGTAAGGCAGGGCATTTTCAAATTTCTCATCTGCTATATATGCGAGCGCTATTTCCATGTTAGACTCTTGCACGAGGCTACTTTTTGGATAACGCTTATTGAAATCCGCCAACATCTTTATTTTATCGTTGCTGTTTTTTATACCAGCAATAAGTGACCGCTGAAAATAAGCATAGTCTGCCTGTGCCATATTATTGCTTATGGCATTAGCATACATGGCATTTGCCTTTGTGAAGTCTCGTTGCATAAAATTGCAATCTGCTGCTCGCAGGTAAGCGTCCTGGTATAAGCTTGTCTTTTCGGGCGTTGTCTTTATTACGTCCTCGAAGTAAGGCAGCGCTTTAAGAAAATTATCCTGTAATATATAATTATAACCCAGTGTATATCTGGCAGCCGTTTCGTTTGCCTCGTCAGATGCGGGGGATCGTGCCAATAAGTATTTGTTTAAAAAATCTATACTCTCATCAAAACGATCTTGCTTGTAGGCAATCTCTCCCCGCCAGAAAGAAGACAATGCAGACACTGTATTGTTATTGGTATTACTTGCTGCCTTGGTAAATAAAGCATCTGCCTCATCTAATTTTTGCTCATTTACAAGTTCTATAGCCCTGCCGTATTGTAATCTTGGTAGTACCTTTTTTAAGGCCGCACTAGGCGATTCAAAACTTTGATAAATAGTCAATGCGTCTTTAAAGTTATTGGTATTGGCTAGCAGGTTTACGAGAATCTCTTTGGCTTCCTCATCATAAGTTCCTCCCGGAAAGTCTTTTACATAAGCTTTCATTTCTTTAAGTGCCACGTCCTGGTAGCCGAGGTCGTATGAAAGCTTTGCATAATGAAAACGGCTTATATTCTGCAATTTTGCATTGCTGGTATTGTACGCACTGTATTGGAAGGCGTTCCTTGCGTTCTCTTTTTGCTTGGTTTGTAAATACAAATCACCCAGCAAATACATACTATTTTGTCCCAGATAAACTTTCTCATTACTTAGTTGCTTAAAGCCGATAATGGCTTTTTCAAATTGCTTACTTTGGTAGTAT
>JBBKWE010000083.1:0-5295 GCA_037968795.1 Ferruginibacter sp. | reverse complement strand
TAATACATGCCATCAAAATGAATGTTTTCTAAAGAAGCGTAGCTTTTTTGCAGCGCTCCTGCAAGCGTATCTGCAAGGGAAACGGCTACCAGTACTCTGCCACCGTTTGATACGGTTATATTGTCCATGGCCTTAGTGCCGGCGTGGTATATTCTTGTACTGTCCCATTGTATACCTTCCATGCCTTCGATGGTAATTCCTTTTTCATAGTCACCGGGATAGCCGCCACTTACTACTACCACACCTGCAGAAGCTTTAGAGCTTATGGATAAATTGCACTGCGCCAGATTGCCAGTTGCGGTAGCCCATAGCAATTCAGCAACATCGCTATCTATTCTGGGCAGAATGATTTCTGTTTCCGGGTCGCCAAAGCGACAGTTGTATTCTATCACCTTGGCAATTCCTTTTTCTATAATAAGTCCGATAAAAATAACGCCCCTGTAGTCTATATTTTCTGCAGTAAGTCCATTTATAGTAGGTTTTATTATGGTTTCTTCTATATGCTGTTGCAAGGTTTCATCATGAAACGAAACAGGACTTACAGCACCCATTCCCCCCGTATTAGGCCCCTGATCTCCTTCCCCTATTTTCTTGTAATCTTTCGCCTCCGGGAGTATGCGATAATCTTTACCATCATATAGTACAAAAACGCTCATTTCTATTCCTGTAAGAAATTCTTCTATAACCACTCTGCTACTAGCTTCGCCAAATGCTTTATGAAGCAGCATATCGTCGTAGTGTTGCACAGCATCTGCATGATTATGGCAGATGACCACGCCCTTCCCTGCTGCCAGTCCATCGGCTTTTAGTACAATTGGTAAATGTTTGGACATTATATACGCTCTTCCTTCTTCGTAGGTAGCAGCATCAAACGTGTTATAAGAAGCCGTAGGAATATTGTGGCGTTGCATAAAAGCTTTGCTGTAATCTTTGCTTCCTTCTAATATAGCACCACTGGCACCGGGTCCAAAAATAGCGAGCTTAGAAAGCTCTTCTCTGGCTAGTAAATTATCCCTTATCCCATCTACAAGAGGGGCTTCGGGCCCCACTACCAGCAAGTGAATGTCATATAAAATACATGCTCTGGCTACAGAATCAAAATCTGAGGGTTGCACTTTTAAGTTCATTCCAAGTTTTGCAGTACCAGCATTACCTGGAGCAATGTATAGCTTATCGCACTGCGGGCTCAGTGACATAGAGTATGCCAGGGCATGTTCTCTGCCACCGCTTCCTAATAATAAAATATTCATAAGGGCTGCAAGATAACTGTAAAAAAACAGGTAAGCAAGATGAGGCACAAAAAGGGTTGGAAGACAGTTTGACGTATATATAATATTAATTCACAGTACATAATAAAATATTAAAACTAATGCCAAAAAATGGATTGTTGTGTCAATTATTTTTAGTTGGCACATTTTTTATTATGTGGATATTATTATTCAGAAAAATACTAAATAACTAAAAAAATTATGATGAAAAAGATTGTAGCAGTAATTGCATTTATTGGTTTATCACAAGCCTTATTGGCACAAAAGGTATACGTTCAAGGTGGCCTTAATCTTGCAAATATCACAACAAATAATAATGGAGATACAGAGGATAATGCGGTTCTTCCTACTTTTAATGTAGGATTTATGTCGCAGTTTGGTATTTCCAAGGCTTTTGATCTGGAAACGGGACTATTGTTGCAGGGTAGAGGATCAAAAGCAGAAACCACCTTTAACAACGGAGATTTTGTAAAATCAAGATTTAATCCCCTTTACGTGGAATTGCCTCTTAATGCTATTGTAAAAATCCCTACCGGCGGTTCTACAGGATTGTTTGTAAATGCTGGACCTTACGTAGCCATGGGAGTAGGAGGAAAAAGTAAATTCGATTCCCAAATTTTGGGAATAACATCTTCTGGCGAGGAAGATATCCAGTTTAATAATGACGACCCTACTACATCAGGTCAGGAAGGAGCTGCTTACAACAAGCTAAAGCGATTTGACTATGGTGTAAACCTGGGCGCAGGGTTTGATTTGAAGTCTGTAATTATAAAAGCGAATTATGGTCTTGGTTTTGCGAAAATAAATAGCACAGAAACCAACAATAGTGCAAATGATAAAAACAAATATCGCACACTTAGTTTATCAGTAGGTATTCCGCTAGGCAACTAAAAAAGACATTTTATTATAAATGCCGCTGAGTATTTTCTTTCGAAAATATTTAGCGGCATTTTCTTTACTGCTATTGAAAGCATTAATGGTAGATTAAAGTCACAGTTGGCTCACCACCTCTGCTACTGCAGCTGGTCTTCCTAGCGTATAGTAATGTAATACGGGCACACCCGCTGCTTTTAGTTCGCGGGATTGCTCTAGCAGCCATTTTTTTCCTACCTCTTCTACTGCTGCATCTGTCTTGCACTTAGCTATTTCATTACTAAGGGCCGTTGGTAGATCTATGTGAAAAATCTTAGGCAATAAAGTAAGCTGGCGAATAGAGTAGATAAGCTTAAGCCCTGGTATTATGGGAACATTTATACCCGCTTCGCGGCAAGCTTTTTCAAAAGCAAAGAATTTTTTATTGTCAAAAAACATTTGAGTAACGATGTAATCTGCCCCGCCATCTACTTTCATTTTTAGATATTCCAGATCGCTTTCCATGTTAGGAGCTTCAAAATGCTTCTCCGGGTAGCCGGCTACCCCTACACAAAACTTTGTGCGGGTAGTGTTCTTAAGTTCTTCTTCCAAGTATATGCCCGCATTTAGGTTTACAACTTGTGTTAGTAATTCACTTGCATACTTATGCCCATCAGGGTTAGGCTCAAAGGTGGTTTCACTTTTGGCTGCATCTCCTCTTAAAACCAGCACATTGTCTATTCCAAGATAGTCTAGATTGATAAGGGCATTTTCCGTTTCATTTACATCAAAACCACCGCAGATAAGGTGTGGCACCGTGTCTACATTATATTTATTCATTATAGAGGCACAGATACTCTCTGTACCCGGCCGCTTGCGAACCACAACCTTCTCAAAACTGCCATCTGCTCTTTTCTTAAATACGTGCTCACTTCTATGATAGGTCACAAAAATAAAAGCAGGGTTATGCTCCATCAAAGGATCTAGGTGCTTGTATAAAGATTCTATCCCTTTTCCTTTTACCGGCGGAAGAATTTCAAAAGACAGTAGTGTGTCTTTTGCGTTTGCTATATGTTCTGTTACCTTCATAATTGTAATGTAAATGCCGGCAAAAGTACGGTACAATGGTCATTATACAAAGATGCCAATGCAGGTATTGGCACTCAAAAATAACGCTCTCTTAAGGTATAAGATGCCGGCACTACTGTACATTTGCCTACTTTAGTACAAATAACAAAATCAATAACTGTGAGCCTGGTAATAGAAACCCGCAAACTAGTAAAGAAATATGGAAGCCGCACCGTGGTAAATGAAGTTTCATTTTCTGTGGCGCAAGGAGAGATTGTAGGCTTGCTGGGTCCTAATGGTGCAGGCAAAACCACCTCTTTCTACCAGGTAGTGGGCCTTGTAAAGCCAGACGAAGGAAAAGTTTTCCTGGGCGACAATGATATTACAAACGTACCGATGTATCGCAGAGCGCAAATGGGCATCGGCTACCTGCCGCAGGAAGCCAGCGTTTTTCGTAAGCTAAGTGTAGAAGATAACATAATGGCAGTACTAGAGATGACCAATCTCAATAAAACAGAACAAAAAGATAAACTGGAATCACTACTGGAAGAATTCAGCCTGGAGCTAGTGCGAAAAAACCACGGCGATACCCTTAGTGGTGGTGAACGCCGCCGCACAGAGATAGCGAGAGCCCTGGCAGTAGACCCAAAATTTATTTTGCTTGATGAACCCTTTGCCGGCGTAGATCCTATAGCCGTAGAAGATATACAGGAAATTATAGCCAAGCTTAAATTTAAAAACATTGGTATCCTCATTACCGATCATAATGTAAATGAAACCCTCAGCATTTGTGACAGAGCTTATCTGCTTATAGATGGCAGCATCTTTAAGCATGGCACAGCAGATGAGCTTGCGGGCGATGAGCAGGTAAGAAGATTATACCTCGGTAGAAATTTTGAACTAAAAAGAAAAGATTATCTGCACGATATGGCTAGAGGGATAAAGTAGTTCCTAACTCAAAATTTGCCCCCTGCTTTTTACAACAGGTCAACATACTCATACAATAAACTTTAGAAAATAATCCTGTAGCCCTACCGGCCTTTATAGTCACAGCCTTGATTTTTTGCTTCTTTTGTTTCAAGACAAAAGAAGAGAGAAAATATTCTGCCCAACAAATAAGGAAAAGGAAACCTTGTTTAGACAGCTGTTTTCATAATCGAACAAAAACAAATTGGGATACCCAAATAGTAATGTTTAAATTAAAAGTGAGGTGAAAATAATGGCTAGATAATTTTTAAATATTGTGTTCAAAAAAGCAGATCAATCCCTAACTCAATATATCCTTCTTCCTAAAAAAATACACTGCCGCCCCAAATAACAAGACGATATGTGCCAGTAAAATGCCCAGGCTGTTTCTTATGGCCGGCCAGTTTTCTATACTGCCTTTTAGAGGAATGCCGTCCTGGTCTGTGCCTATGTAAAAAAATCCCTTCCAGCCTACAAGGTAGGAGGTGAAGAGCCAGGGCTTTACATTATTATCTATGATGGGAACATTAATATTGGAAATAACCGTACACACAATCACAATTACAACTGTGGCAATTATTGGCCCAATACTATTCTCTGCAAAAATGCTTAGCAACAAAGCCAATGCTGCTATCACTGTGAGCGCCACCGCCGCATAGGCAAAGGCCGCAAAATAGCGCCACATTATATCGTCTGCCGCTATTTGCATTATGATGCTTTGGTCGCCTTTTACCCTAAAGATGAGCATATCATCTACCCCAAAAATAGCCATGCTTATAAACAAAGCACAGATTGCCATAAATACTAAAAGTGCCACTGTGTATAAAAAAGAAGCAGCAAACTTTGCGGCAAGTAGTTTGGTACGGCTCACCGGTTTAGTAAGCAATAGCCGCAGCGTTCCCATATTAGCCTCGCCAGAGATGGCATCGCCCGCTACAAGTGCCACCAGGATAGGCACTTGTATGAGCAAAGTATTTAAAATGATGTAGCACATAAAATAGCCATTGATCGCTTTGCTTTTGTTCAGCTCAAAACTATCGCCTACGCTCTGCAGCATAAGATTCATATAGCTGCCGCCATCTGCTTTAAACGCAAACTGAAAAATAAAAACGATACCGGCTATAGCAGCAAATGAAATGTA
>JBBKWE010000082.1:0-9908 GCA_037968795.1 Ferruginibacter sp. | reverse complement strand
TCTTTTTTTACTTCAGCTCTTACCTTAAGTTTTGCTATAAAAGAATGAATGGTTTGCTTGTCTATTTTGCCTTTTCCCCTGGTAAGTTCTTTTAGTGCCTCATACGGTTTTGGGTAGTTCTCCCGGCGCAGGATGGTTTGTATAGCTTCTGCTACCACAGCCCAATTGTCTTCTAGTTCTGCTTTTATCTTTTTCTCATTCAGTATAAGTTTATCCAGTCCTTTTTCCAGTGAACTCATGCTTAAGATTGTATGTGCCATAGGGACACCGATATTTCTGAGGACTGTACTATCTGTAAGGTCTCGTTGCAGGCGAGAGATGGGAAGCTTGGCGCTCAGGTGCTCCAGAATGGCATTGGCTATACCAAGGTTTCCTTCTGCATTTTCAAAATCGATAGGGTTTACCTTGTGCGGCATAGCGCTGCTGCCTATTTCTCCTTTTTTGGTTTGCTGTCCAAAGAATTCATTGCTTATGTACTGCCATATATCGCGGCAAAGGTCAATAAGTATGGTATTAATGCGTTTTATAGCATCAAAATGCGTTGCCAGTACATCATAATGCTCTATCTGCGTAGTGTATTGCTGGCGTTGCAGTCCAAGGCGGGTTTCTACAAATTCATTGGCAAACTTTTTCCAGTCGGTTTTTGGGAAAGCCACTTTGTGCGCATTGAAATTACCGGTAGCGCCGCCAAACTTAGAAGTGTACGGGATATAGCTAAATAGCTTCACTTGGTTTTCTATTCGCTCTACAAAAACCATCAACTCTTTTCCCAGGCGGGTAGGCGAGGCTGCCTGCCCGTGTGTACGAGCGAGCATGGGCACATCTTTCCATTTTTCTGCCAGTCGCTGCAATTTCTGTTGCAGATTCAGGAGATTTGGCAGATAGCTATACTCCAGGCTGTCTTTCCATAGCAGGGGAATTGCCGTATTGTTTATATCCTGTGAGGTAAGCCCAAAGTGAACCCACTCCAGAATATCCGTCTCTCCTTGCTTTTGCAAAAGGTCTTTTACGAAGTACTCTACCGCCTTTACATCGTGGTTAGTAGTTTTCTCCGTATCCTTTATGGCTTGTGCATCTTCTTCAGAAAAATTTTCTACCGCAGTGCGGAGGGACTTCTTTACGGCAGCCGAAAGTTTAAAAAACTTCTTCTCACTTAGCATGATAAGATACTCTACCTCTACATGAAAGCGGTATTTTATGAGCGCCTGCTCACTGTAATATTGCGAAAGCGCACTGGTGCGATCATGGTATCTGCCATCGATGGGTGAAATAGCAGTAAGCGGCGATAATGACATAAGTTTCGTTTAGTTTTGCAGCGAATTTAAACGAAAGGTTTTGGACAGAAAAATAAGGGTGGGGGCAGTGAGTTATCTTAATACAAAACCGCTGGTTTATGGTTTCGAAAAAGGGATGATGCAAGGGGAAATAACTATTAGCTATGATTACCCTTCTAAGCTAGAAGAGCAGCTAAAAAACAAGGAAATAGACATCGCTTTATTGCCGGTTGCTGCCATTCCCGGTATTGAAAATGCAAAAGTCATCACTCAAGTATGCATAGGAGCCAGCAAGCCTGTAGCAAGTGTTTGCCTTTTTAGCGAAGTACCATTACAAGAAATCACCCACATCTACCTCGACTATCAAAGTCGCACTTCTGTAGAGTTACTGAAAATACTACTGAAAGAGTTTTATAAAATTACGCCTGTTCTTTTGCCCGCCACCCCCGGCTATATTGTTGCAATAAGCGGAACCACCGCCGGCTTAGTCATTGGCGACAGAGCCTTTGCCCTCAGAAAAAAGTTTGCCCATATCTACGACCTTGCGGAGGCATGGCAGCAGGACACCGGACTGCCCTTTCTATTCGCCGCATGGGTAAGCAACATAGAATTACCAGAAATCTTTCTTCACAACTTTGAAGAAGCCACTTCCTTTGGATTAAGTCATTTACCCGCCATAGCTGCAGAAAAGGCAATCCCTGATTATAATTTGATGAAATACTATACAGAGAATATAGACTATGAGCTAAATGCAGGGAAGAAAGAAGGGATGAGGTTGTTTTTGGAGAAGATTAAATAAAGTTTGGTCACTAAGATGAAAGAATATCTTTAGTAGCGCAGTTTTTTTGAGATTGACCGAATGAAAAAATCCCGAAGAGTTTTTTCCTTCGGGGTGTAAGTTTTTTTTCTTACCGTATCAGCAACATGTTCCCTTTTCGCTCTGTAAGCCCACAATTTGTAGTAGCAGTAATATAGTAAACGTAAGTACCTGGGAGCGCCGGTAGTCCTTTATACATGCCATTCCAGCACTGAGCAGGATTGTCAGTTTCAAAAACCTTTTCCCCGTATCTGTTATAGATCATAAACTGCATCTTGCTCACATTTCCCCATGTCTTTACACCAAAACAGTCATTATTACCATCGCCATTAGGCGTGAAGGCAGAAGGTAGATTGTAGTTGTTTACATCTAGTTTTACTTGAACCACTATGCTGTCTCTTCCCTTGCAACCCGTGCTATCTCTACCAGTTACCACATAAGTAGTTGTAACAGAAGGAGAAGCTATTGGGTTACTTATTTTGGGATTACTTAAGCTTATAGCAGGGGACCAGGAATAAGATACACCGCCTTGCGCCTGTAGTTTGCTAATGCCTATGCTACAGTTTACATCGTTTGACTTTGCTGCTTTTATAGCCGCCTTTAAAATTACTTGCACCGGTACAGAGAAATCCTGACTTGTTCCACATAAGGGATCCTCTACTCGTAAGGTATACGTAATGGTAGCCTGAGGACTAGCTACTGGTTTTCTTACAAATGCATTGCTGAGGCCCGTAGCAGGTGACCAAATATAATTTACCTGAGAACCATTGTTTCCATCTAGGTGCACCGTATCTCCCAGGCAGAGGGAGCGCCCAACAGGCTGCTGAAAAACTATGCCCTGCCTTACAGAAATTGCAATTGTATCTGCACTTGCGCAGCCATTTACATTTGTACCGGTAACAATATAGCTGGCGCTTTGCGTACCATTAAATACGGGATTACTGATTGTCGCATTACTCAGATTTGTAGCAGGAAACCACGAATAGGAATCTGCGCCGCTAGCTTGCAGCTGTAGCGAATCGCTTTGGCAAATGGTAGCATCCGGCATTGTAGCAGTGGTAGGCGATGGTTTTACTGTGACAAGAACTGAATCTTGTATTGTGCAGCCCGCTGCTGTAGTTCCTGTTACGAAATATTTTGTTGTACTGGGAGGAGTAGCTACTGGGCTTGCTATGGTGGCACTGCTCAAGCCTGCCGACGGAGACCAACTGTAGCTGGTAAAGTTACTTCCTGTTGTGGTTAAGGTTGTAGAGTAGCCAGAGCAAGTAATAGTGTCACTTAAAGTATTTATCAGTGGACTATCTATGGTAATAAGTATACTATCATGCTGGAATTTTACTTCAGAAAATGCAATGTCATCAAGTGCAAACCCGTAAGGCTGCGCAGAAGCAACGGTATTTTGATTTACAATACTTAGCCTTGCTGTACTGTTCGTACCTGCGTTCCAGTTTATCTGCAATTTTCCCCATTGGCAGTTTACTACAGATGGGGTGTAGGTTGCACTCATTCCAATTCCATTTATGCTTAATTGCAATTGAGTAGGATTCGTATTGCCGCTTAGATTTTGAATCCAGGAGCAGTATTGGTAATTTGTATTAGGTACTACTGTTACAGACTGTTCCCATACTTTTTGGTTTACTGTATTACCTCCAGCCGCTACAAGCATATTGCCAGTACCAGTACTGTGATCGCCACAATTTGCAAATGCCGCTTGCCAGGTGGCAGGATTAGTACCTATTGTAAATTGCGCAGCGGCGGTATTGCTGCTAGTCGAAGTATAGTCTGAGGTAAATCCTGTATTACCCTGCGAAAAATTCCCATTTGTAACAAGATTTCCTTCTTTAATTTCTGCAACGAGATCATACCTTATATTTTGCAATGGGGTAGTTGTAGGATTTGCAAGGTTTGCATTATTAAGATATGTCGTTGGTTGCCAGCAAAAATTAGAATCAGCTATGGTTTGAATGAGAAGACTTGCGTTCTGGCAAATAGAACGATTGCCAGTCGTAATGATATCCGCATTCTCCCAACCTATCTTTACAAATTTTTTAATCGTGTCGTTGCAGGGGTTATCTGCTGTGTACGTAACCAGGTATGTTCCTGGCGCAGTATAAATATGCAAAGGACTACTGCTGTTTGCTGTAGCACCGTCTCCAAAACTCCATCTAGGGTTAGTTGTATTTGCTCCTGCGGAGGTAAATTGAATTTTTGTAAGATCACAAGCGTTTTGCACATAAGTATAATCCAGGCTAGAGGCCGTTACTTGTATAGGTAATGATATGCTATCCTTGCACCCGTTTACATCGGTTGCAATTAGCTTTACTGTAAAGGTTCCTGTAGCAGGATATACGTAGCTTGTATTCTGCGTATTGGCCACTGCTCCGTTTCCAAATGACCACTGCCAGGTAGCAATCGCATCTCTGCTTGTAAATGCCTGCCCGGCAAAATTGACGGTATTGCAAACTTTTGTACTTGTAAATCTTACTGAGTCAATGTTTTTCTTGAAAAGGGTAGTGGAATAAGGTAAAGGCATGCCTAAAGTAGTTACGCCATTAGCACCAGGAGTAGCCCCATAGCTATTATTACTATTAGAAGTGATAACACCGTTTGCGCCACCCGTAAGCGTAATGGTTACGTTTGCCGGTACTGAAGCTGCCGATGACTGAAATACTCCGCCTCCGCCGCCGCCTCCCGGACCTATTCTGCCGTAAGCATTGGAGTTGCCTGTAACGTTTGCTCCTATTCCTCCTTTAGATTCTGCAATTATATTCCCAACAAAATTTGTTATCTCAAATGCAATTGTCCCGCCAGCACCACCGCCACCCATAGCATCGTGGCAGTCGTTTCCGGCTTGGGTACAAATAACAGCATTTTCACCGTTTGAGATTATTTTAAAGTTATTAGCCTGCAAGCTGGCAGCCTGTATGATTACAATACCACCTCCGTTGCCTCCAGCTGGAGAAGGATTGCCTGGATTATCGGCGTCACCTGCACCTCCGCCACTACCCATAAATATTTTTTGTGCTCCAAAAGGTTGCATATTTAGTCCGCCAAGCCCTCTATTGTCCACTGCAGACCCTACGCAGCCTTGGTCTAACTGGTATCCACCAAAGCCACCTGTACCACCATTGCCACCGCCGCCGCCGCCACTATTATGACCCAGGCCTCCGCCACCACCACCTGCTAGTTTGCCTTTACCTCTTATCTTATCGGCACCTATGTTCGTAATACTTTCCCCTTTATTTCCTGCATGAATAGCAGTACTAGGATAATAGAACTGATTGAGGCTACAATTAATAGTATTGGTGAGGCTATTATACCCTTCTCCTCCTCTAAATCCTTGTTTACTTACATCAATATCAGCTCCGAGGATGAGTGTGCCTTGTACATGAAAGGCTAACACACCTCCGGTTGTGCCATCCCATGCCTTGGCAGTGTAGGCAGTACTTGTATGGTTATTAGAAAAATACGGCACCCTAATGAGTTGCACTTTGCCAAAAGTATAGTCAAATATTTTTCCCACGACATTAAGAAGTGTGAGCTCATTACCGTTTTTTGATTTAATATAATTGTATTCATAATTTCCGGCATTACCTCTGTTGATAATGTTGCCAAAATTTGCAGTGTTTGTTGTGTCTACAAAAGCGCCTTTCATTTGCATAAGTAAAACGGTATCACCCACGTTATATTGAGAAGCATCTAATACTGTAAGCACATTAGTACATTGGTCTAAAGACAGCGCAGGAGTGTATTCGTTTATGATAGGAGATTGAACAATCAGATTACAAGAATCTGCAACGAAAGTGCACGAAGTGTTAGTCTGGTTTATGGCGGCACTTCCTCCTAGCGTGCCGTTCCAAGCACTGTTACCCTGCTTATTAAGTAGGTTGTCAAAAGTGTAGTAGGCTTGCAACCCAGTTTGGGCGGAGGGAGTAGGTAGAGAGGAGTTCATATAGGTTCTGATTTGCGCCTGTGTTCTTGCTACATTCCAAATTCGAACTTCGTTAATAAACCCAACGAGTGTTGCAGGATAAATACCTTGATATCTTCCAATTCTCGTCGGATGGTCATTTTGAAATAAAGTCCCGGTTGCAGCTACTTGACTCATTAGAAATCCGTTACGGTAATATTTCAAAGTGCTGCCATCATATACCAGTGCTACGTGGTATGTTTTGTTTAGCTCTACAGGACATACATTAGGAGTTATAAAGAATCCATTGGAAGTTCTTATAGCGACAAAATTTGGTCTTAGTAAGTAGTTTGCATCAGAGGGGCTATCATACTTCCCTACCACGTCCCCTTGCTCATAGCCTTGGTTGCCATCTGTATAAGTGGTGGTTCGATTAAACACTCCTTCAAGAGTAATTGTGGTTCCAGTAACCGCTAGCTTTCCTATTTCTACGTAACTCGGATTTGAAGGAGTAGATAACCAATTATTGCAGGGGAGAGAAACTCTAGCGTTTTGACTCCATTTACTATCGCTTAGTTTTTGTTGAGCAGTCGCAACATAGAAGCCTACTACGCTTAAAAATAGTAAAAATGTTCTCATATGATTGTACGATTAGAATTTTGTTAGGGATTATGTTTTTCTAAAATGTGAGCAAAAGAATTAATTTTTCTTTGTCAATCGATTAATAATACTATTAATAACGGGCTTCACATCAGGTGAAATATTCCTGAAATAAACGATTAAACTAATAAAAACCAAGAATAAAGTTGAACGTAGAACGAGTCCCGTGAGTCCATTAAGGTAGAAAGTCGCTAAATGACTGAGATAATATGCTAATATGCTGAAAAGGATAATTTCTAAAGTTTTTTTACTAAAAGGTTGCAGGTGAAACTTTTTATATAGAAAATACATTCTTATCCCATTATAAATGCTAAAGGCTATAAGATTTGCTGCTGCAGGACCTATAATACCATATTGTACAGTGAGAAAATAGCTCAATGGGATAATTAAAGCTGTTAGGAGCAAGCTTGTCCAAAGTTCAAACCGCCAGTAGTTACTTGTACCAATGATTTGTCCACTTACTCCTGTACCCATTTCTATTACAGAAACGATTCCCAAAATAAAGAATACCCATTTACCAGCCAGGTACTCCGGATTTATTCCAAAAAAAACGATAGCGTCATCAAAGTTGAGCCAGACAAGAAAGAATATACACAGGGCAAAACTAAGCAGATTAATAGATGACCTTTTGTAAATTTTAGTAATCTCCTTAATATTTTTATCTTTCCATGAACGGGAAAGAACAGGAATGGTAATGGCTACTATACTTCGAAAAGGAGCCTGCATAAGACTTACCAGGTACACAGAGAAACCAAATATTCCCACTTTAGTGAGATCCTCTCTAGCTGCAAGCACAAGACTATCTATGGACTGCCTTAGTACTGTAACTATAACCACCATAAAGGTAAATGCCATAATAGCAATAATTTTTTTTCTGAATTTTCTGGTGACTTTGCTCAGTTTAAAGCTCAAATATAATTCGCCTTTCCTGTGAAGATGAATGGCAAGTATAACTATGATGATTAGATATTGAAAAGCAAAAAGCAGGATGAAATCATCAAAATCTATTAAGTCAAATACCTTGAGCAATATAGCTACAAAAGTATATAAGCGAACTACAAGCTCTTTTAGAAAACTTGTAAATACGCCTTTGTCAAACCCATAAGAATAAGCTTCTAAAATGCTATAAATCAATAAACAGCCTCCCAGAGGAATAACAAAATAAAAATATTGTATAAATAACTGAGAGTTTGTCCCTAATTTCTGCACTACCAGAGGCTGAAACAACCACAATTGTAAACATGTAAGTATAAATCCGCCGAGGGAAACAAGTAATGCT
Organism: Ferruginibacter sp.; assembly: GCA_037968795.1. Taxonomy (GTDB): domain Bacteria; phylum Bacteroidota; class Bacteroidia; order Chitinophagales; family Chitinophagaceae; genus Ferruginibacter. The sequence continues at coordinate 1,968 of JBBKWE010000082.1, read as the reverse complement.
ATAGATAAGATGTCATTTTTCCTTGCTTCTAAATTTGATTTATAATAAGGGAAGAACTTATACAAAAAAGTGGTCGTACCAAGTGTAGAAATTGCTGCTACCAGTACACTTACATCTACAAGAATTCTAGTAAGGCCATATTCATCTGGCGAAAACCAGCTTTTGTGGGTAAAGAAGTATGTGTTAATAGCTCCTATGAAAAAACCTACATAGATCCACGATGCAGCCTTTATACTTCTTCTTCTTATTTGTGTAGATGGTATCAGTCTATGGTATGCTTAGAGAGTCTAAAAATATTTTTTTGCAAAATTATCTTTATTAACTGGAAGCGGCAGATTAAAGTTTACCAAATCGGTTCTTGCCAAAATGATATAGTCCAAGAATAACATACCGCAAGCTGCGGGTTTTATGGGGGCTGTAGAGAATACTATTTTTTATTCTCACAAGAATATCTCTTTTTCTAACCTGCATATCTTCAGGGAACTTTTTACCATATTTTTTTATGACATACCTGCCGTTTCGCACCATATAATATAGTCTGAAAGGAGCGTGAAGGTTTCGCTGCAATTCTTTTTTTCCACTTAGATCTTTTACTTTAATTGCCTTTCCCAAATTGTGCTGTAGGAAAATGTGTTCAAATAGTAAAATATTGTAACCTTTTGTTAGAGCACGGTAACAGTATTCATGGTCTACTTCATCTATAAATAGTTTATCAAGATAGCCGCCAATTTCTTCAAATGCGGCAGCATTTACTATACTACCAGAGGTAATTACTGTATTTACTGATTTTATCGCTTGTGTTGTAGATATTTCTTCCGTATTGTAAGTAATGCCAACCACTGCTACATGTTCAGCATTTGGCAGACTATATAAGCCTTCTATATATTTTTTTAGTTGGGCTTCCTCCCAGCTAGAGTCTTGGTCCATTGTGAGTATCCAATTATAGCCTTCTTTTATTGCCTGCCTTATACCCTCATTCAATGCGGTAGCAACTCCCTTATTTTCATTATTTGAGATTAGATGAATATTTGATATAGACTCCAACTGCCTTTTAAGCATTATCGAAGGAGAATCACTGTTGTCTACAACAAATACTTTTTCCACAACCGTGGCGTAGGTTTGCAAGTTCTGAAAATGCAACTCCTCAGGATTATATAGAACCGTAACTGCTGCTAGTTTCATAATCATGACCAGATCTTATCTGAAGGGAATTTTTCTTTATTATAAATAGCAGCCTGCTTATCAAAAAACTTGCTGTTATCTACCTCATTTTTTTCTGATTTTTGAAGCAGGCATACAATATGAAAGGGGCTAAAAGTTTGCAGGTCCAGTATTTTAAGTTGCAGGTAGTCTGCTATCTGTGCTATAAGGGGGGCATTAAAAACGTGGTGATGCACACATCTGTTATTAATATTTTGTTCTGTTCTAGCATTTAATTCTTCTATGTTTTGCACCCCTGCATCCTTATCTAGGTCATGTAGCTGCAAAACTTCTTCAAAATGCGTTTCATCTTTTTCGTCTTGCTCATTATCAAAATCACTTACGAGGTGCGAAAGGGTAGTGAGGGGTCTTTTATGATCAAAAGTTTGATCCTTATGTGGAACTACCAATATCAAATAACCAGACGGAGTGAGCTTTTCCATCCAATTCATGAGCGCTTTTAGAGGATTAGCAAGATGTTCTAGACTATGACAGCTGAGAACAAAATCATATTTTCCCGCTTCTACTACATCTAGCGCCACGGCATCTGAAATGTATTGATGCCCCACTTTACTACCAAACTCATAGGTATTTCCTTCTGATAGTTTACCTTCCCAAACCGTTTCGCTACTAAAGTTTACACCATCCAGACTTTCTACTACGTCATATAGGGGAAGAAAACCTTTTGAATCAAAAGCAGGACTAGGACCACCTATCTCTAAACCTTTTTTATCACGCAACTTACTTCGGTAATCTGAATAGTTAGGC
>JBBKWE010000081.1:0-17925 GCA_037968795.1 Ferruginibacter sp. | reverse complement strand
TGCTTTACAGCTCTGATTACGGTAATCTCATAAAGCAGTATCGCGAAACACAATAATCATACTCGAAATCTTTCTCCCCTATACACCCATATCTCTCAATAATGACAGCTATTCTATAGCGTCTTTTCATTTTGGCAAACAAGAAAATGCTTAGAGAACTGAAAGAGATACAAACATTTAATAAGTAAATTTTCTTACATTTACAAACCAAAATTGTTAATACTACTAACTTTCTACTATTTTTATTACAAAAGAAACCTAGTTTAAATAATTCGAACTATAACTATATACAAAATTGATTATCAATAACCTATGACAAAAATGTATTTATTTCGCGAAAAAATTATTCTTATTGATTGAATTTTGAATATTTTAAATTGTTAATTTTAGTGATTAATTATTTATCACAATTTAATTTTATTAAAATGAAAAGAATCCTGAATTTTACAATCGCAGTAGCAGTGGCTGGTACCTTTGCAAGCTGCACAAAAACATCGATTGATGTGAGCAGCAATGCCCTTACTTCAGAAGAGAAAGCTCTTGTAACGGGAGCTGGCTTCAACAGTAGTTTTGTAGAGAAAACCAGTACGGGAAGTTTTCTTATAGAAAATGACATACTGCTTACCAAACAACAATTACAGGAATTAAACGGTGCTACTCCTACCAATAACATAGTAGTGGCAAACGAAGAACATTACAGAACTTACAATCTAGTGAGTGTACCTTCAAGCGGGTATCGCACTATTACCGTTCGTCTTGGATCAGGCTTTCCATCTTACTATTCTACAGCACTAAATAGTGCGCTGGCGAGGTACAACAATCTAAACTTGAGGATCCGTTTTACCCGTGTTACATCCGGTGGAGACATTGTGATCACTGCGGCCAATCTTGGCACCACCTCTTCTGGCGGATGTATATTAGGGCAGGCTTCAGGATTCCCTACCAACGGGAATCCCGCATCGGGCTTTACGCTAAGCAACAGTAGTTGCGCCACCAGTTATTTAAATACACAGACTAAAGCGGATGAAGTTATAGCACATGAAATAGGTCACACAATTGGTTTCAGGCATACTGATTACGTAAACAGATCTAGCTGTGGATCAGGAGGAGGTGAATCTGCAGGTACTATTGGGGCAGTGTTTATCCCGGGAACTGCAGGCACTGTTTCTGGAAGCTATAATTCCTGGATGATGGCTTGTACCAATGGCGATGCAACTATTACTTCTACAGACGGAGTAGCTTTGAATTATGTTTATTAAGACATTAATCCATTAAATATAAACTTCCTGAGAAAATGGCTGCTTTAATAATAGAGCAGCCATTTTATACTTTAAGATTATTTTTTCATCCAACTTTTTTAAAGACGGTTATCATGCTAAGAAAGTGCAGTTTTTTACTATCCTTTATCTCTTTGCTTGCTGTCCTATACCCCTGTTTATTAGAAGCGCAAGATCTCAGATCATCAAAAGAAAGCCTTTTAAAATCCTATGCAGATAAAAAAGTTGACTCTATTGCTTTTCGGCCAGGTTATTATTTATTGGCTACCACCGGAAACAAAAATGTAGGAATTTTACCCACCAGAAACCTTTCTGACAACCTTGATGTAATATTAATAGAGACTGAAAACCAGTACCAGCAACTGAAAAGCAAATTCGCTCTCGTCGCAGCAAATGATGAGTGGAAACTTTCTGAAAGCTTAAGGCAGAAAAATATTTCGCGAATTCAGCTCATAAAGTATCAAATTCTATGTACTGATGCGCAGAAAGTGTTTGAGTACCTGGAAAATCTAAAGCCGGCTATAGTGGTGAGCAGAAATATCCGCCATATAGATCTATTAAATGTCTACTGTTCCCTTAATTTCTTAAAAGATAATATTTTACCTTTAACAGAGGTCTATTTTATAGATGAGATCATAATGGCTCGGCCGGAGATTAGTGCCATAGGCTACGAAAGAAATTTCCACGGAATAAATGCGGTAGATCATTTTATTCAAGGAGCAAACGGACGTGGAATCACTATAGGCATTAAAGAGAATTCACCAGATCCTGCTGATCTTGATATTATACAACGCATTCTTCCTTCTACGCTCGCCTCTTCTACTGTACAATCCCATGCCACTACCATTGCCAGCCTCGCTGCAGGCGCCGGAAATATCTTTTACGATGGTCGCGGTATTGCCAACCATGCTTTAATTTTTCCCAGTAGTTTTTCCAATTTAATGGCCGATGATCCTTCTGCGCTTTTAGCAAAACAGGTTTCTATACAAAATCATTCTTACGGCACTGTAATACAAAATTTTTATGGAATAGAGGCCCAGTCCTACGATCAGCTTTCTTACAGTAACAAAAACTATGTTGCTGTTTTTTCCTCTGGGAATAGCGGTAAACTTACCTCTGCAGCCGGGCTTTATGCCGGAATTCCTGCTGTAGCCAATCTTACTGGAAATTTCAAAATGGCCAAAAATGTAATTACCGTAGGAGCTGTAAATAATGAGGAAACATTGGTAGCAGAAAGTTCACAAGGTCCTGCATATGACGGCCGAATTGTTCCGCAACTTATAGCCCTTGGAGCCAATGGAACCTCGGATGCAGCTGCAATCGTAAGTGGTACCATCGCAGTAATGCAACAGGTATATGCTGACAGTAATGTTACACTTCTTCCCTCAGCGGCGCTAGTAAAAGCAACCCTATATAATACAGCAGCAGACATTGGTCTGCCTGGTTTAGATCACAAGTCAGGATATGGCAGCCTCGCCAGCTATGCCGCCATAAAATCTTTGCAGGAAAGAAAATATGAAGAAGCTTCTATATCAATCGGTAATACTTATAATAAACAAATTTTTATACCGGCCAATGCGAATAGACTTAAAGTAACGCTCAGCTGGACAGATAGTGCCGCCAGTGTAAATAATAACAGAGCTTTACTAAACGACCTGGATCTGCAAATAACTCATTTACCCACTGGCCAAATATTTCTCCCTTGGGTACTCAGCAGTTACCCACACCCGGATTCCCTTAAGGCACCGGCAAAAAGAAGGAGAGACAGCCTCAATACCAGTGAAAAAATCAGCATAGACCTTCCTTTGGTGGGATTATATACTATCACAGTAACAGCCTCAAAAATTTATCAAAATAATATTTCGTTTGCGATTGCCTTTCAGGTAGATACCAGCGGTTCGTTCATCTTTACTAATCCTGTTACCGCTTCTGACGTAGACAGGAAAGAAAAGGAATATATTCCTGTACGATGGGAAACCGCCGTAGCAGATACTAACAGCGCGGGCAAGCTCAGCATTAGCTATAACGATGGACAAAGTTGGCAAGTGGTAGAGAATAGCATCCAGCTAAGTAAGCAAAAATATATTTGGAAAATTCCAGCACTAAATACAACAGCGCAGTTTAAAATGGAAACCACATTTGGAAGTTTTTTGTCTCCGGCATTTATGATAGAAAATATTACCGTAATAAAGACGGACTTCGTCTGCACAGATTCTATAAGACTCTCCTGGCCTAAGTATTTATCGGCAACTTCCTATAATATATATGCCTATGCAGACAGTGCTTTTCTAAAAAAAATTATCTCGACCCCAGACAGCTTCCTTGTCATGCAAAAAAATCTTTTCCCATATAATGTGTTTGCAGTGCAACCTGTATTGAGTAATGGGCTTATTGCCCCTAGAAGTGTAGCCCTCGATATAAGATTTTCAGGGATAAAATGTTTTTACGAAAATTTTACTGTAGAAGAGAAATCAAATAATAATATTGATCTGGAAGTTCACCTTAGCATTAGGGGCTATGTAGATTCTGTCATCTTTGAGCGAACCGATAAGTTTGGTAAACTACTAGGTACGATCTCCCGTCTTAAAACAAGTCCTCAGGGATTAAATTATTCAGCTTCAGATCTGCAGTTACAAAGTGGTACTTACTACTATAGGGTAAGACTGCTTCTTAGAAGCGGTGACAGTTTACAAACGGCAATAGAAGAAATTACTGTAGCTGGTACAAACTTAGTAGTATTTTCTCCCACTCCCGGTGTGAGAGGGCAAAAAATTAAATTAATAGTACAGCCAGGTGCTGACTTTCAGTCTTCCCTGTTATTATATAATGCGGAAGGTAAAATGCTCCAGATCTATAAATCTCTTCCTGAATTTCTGCCCACAGAAAGTTTTGCAGCAGGAGTAGTATTTTATAAGATCCTTTCCAGAAGTGGCAGTCTTTTGCAATCTGGTAAAATAATAATTTTACCAATGTGATTAGGAGCTTATGTCACTAAGTGATAGATCTCACGGTGGTTTATGCACTGTGCTACAATAAATTACCGCACAAAATCGAAGCTGTGACTGTACTAAGATTACTATTACGAAAAGAATACCGCTCCACTGGTTCAATTATGCACTTCTCTTAAAAATTTATTTTATCTATTTCTGTACAAAGTAAGTTTCGTAAAAAACCCCATTCTCTTTCGAGAACAGGGCCTTTATAAAAAGTATTGCCAGATTAGCTTATGCAAGTTCAGCTTCTGCACCAGCTTCTACAAGCTTAGCCATTGCTTCTTCTGCTGTAGCCTTATCTACACCTTCTTTGATTGCGCTAGGTGCACCATCAACTAAATCTTTTGCTTCTTTAAGTCCAAGACCAGTAAGCTCCTTTACGATTTTCACAATCGCAAGTTTGTTTGCTCCTGCTGCTTTAAGCATTACATCAAAAGAAGATTTTTCTTCTTCTGCTGCTGCTCCACCGCCATCAGCACTCATTACAACTGCTGCTGCAGCTGGTTCGATACCGTACTCGGATTTTAAAAATTCTGCTAGTTCCTGTACATCTTTTACTGTAAGATTTACCAGGCTTTCTGCTAGTGCTTTTACGTCTGCCATAATTTGTTTGTTTTGTTACATTTTTTCCGCCTTCATTGTGTCTTTTTAGATACTCCGGCGGAGATTGTGTGTGTTTTTAAAAAAATTGTTTGTTTATGTATTAACCTGCCTTCGACAAGCTCAAGCAGATGTCTTTATTAATAATGACACGACTGCCCCTTCTTACCTCCCACAAGTTTTTTACTCCGCTGCTTTCTCTTCGCCTTCAGCTGCTGGTGCTTCAGGTGTAGCTTCTGCCTTAGGCTCTTCTACTTTAGCTTCTTCAGCCTTTGCTTCTTCTACCTTTGGCTCTTCTGCTTTAGCTTCCTCTGCTTTTGGCTCTTCTGCTTTAGCTTCTTCTGCGGCTGGGGCTTCTGCTTCAGCTGCTGGTGCTTCTTCTGTAGGAGCTTCTGCATTATCTTTATTCTGCAATGCACCTAGTACACGTTGTATAGGAGATTGTAGCAATCCTATAACCTCGCCTATCAATTCTTCCTTAGTCTTGATCTTAGTAAGTGTCTTCAGTTGCTCGTCCCCTATGTAAACTTCTCCATTAATGAAAGCTGCTTTTAGCACTGGTCTTTCATTATTATTCTCTTTACGGAAACTGCTAAGTATAACTGCAGGGTCTTTTGGGTTTTCGCTAAACATAAGCGCCGTTACCTGGTGTAATGAATCATATACCGGGCTAAAACGTTCTTCATCACCCATAGCCTCTAGTGCTTTTTTGATCAGGGTATTCTTAGCTACTTTCATTTCCACTTGCTTATCAAAGCAATGGTTACGAAGCTTGCCTATCTGTGCTACAGAAAGACTTTCTGTATCTGTGATATAGAAATTTTCGTATTGAGAAAATTTACCTTTCAGTAAATCTATAACCTCATTTTTTTGTTGTTTTGTCATTGTAATTATTTTTCAAATTTTACCTTACCGTAAGGAAAGTAAAATTATTTCTGAACAGATTTAGTGTCTACGATAATGCCTGGGCTCATAGAGCTGGCCATATTTACACCTCTAAGGTATACGCCTTTAGAAGTTGCAGGCTTAAGCTTTATGATAGCATTGATAAATTCCTGGCAGTTTTGCTCTATCTTCTCAGAAGAGAAACTCACACGACCTACAGAGGCGTGTATAATACCACTCTTATCTACTTTAAAGGCTATCTTACCACCCTTAAGATCGTTTACAGCACCGGCAACATCATTTGTCACAGTTCCTGTTTTTGGATTGGGCATAAGGTTACGTGGACCTAATACTTTACCTAGTCTTCCTATCTTAGGCATTACAGATGGAGTAGCTACGATAACGTCAATGTCTGTCCAACCACCTTCTATCTTACTGATATACTCATCAAGACCTACGAAGTCAGCTCCGGCTTCTGTAGCCTCCGCTTCTTTATCTGGCGTGCAAAGTACAAGTACCTTCTTTGTTTTACCGGTACCGTGTGGTAGCGATACAGTTCCACGAATAGCCTGGTCTGCTTTCTTAGGATCTACTCCTAGTCTTACGTGCAGGTCCACCGAACTGTCAAATTTTGTTGTATTTATTTCTTTTACCAGACTAGAGGCTTCCTGCAGTGTGTATGCTTTTTCTGCTTCAACCTTAGCGTTGGCTAATTTTCTTTTCTTTGTGATCATTGTATTATTATTATAAGGTTGAAGTGATTAGTTAGTTTCCCACGGAGCTTTGCCAGAAACAGTGATTCCCATACTGCGTGCAGTACCGGCCACCATGCTCATAGCTTTGTGCGTAGTAAAGGCATTAAGATCTTCCATTTTGTCTTTAGCGATCTCCTCTATCTGTGCCCAAGTCACTTTCCCAACCTTAATGCGGTTGCTCTCTTTGCTTCCTTTCTGAATCTTTGCAGCTTCCATCAACTGCACAGCGGCAGGAGGAGTTTTTATTACAAACTCAAAAGATTTATCAGCATATACTGTGATAAGAACAGGAAGTACTTTTCCCGGTTTGTCCTGGGTTCTGCCGTTGAATTGTTTGCAGAATTCCATGATGTTGATTCCCTTCGAACCCAGAGCCGGTCCTATCGGCGGGGCGGGATTGGCTTGTCCTCCTTTACATTGGAGTTTTACATAGCCTGTAATTTCTTTGGCCATTATATTATTTTTTTGGTCGTAACGTCAGGGCAATATTGCCGTTGACTCCCAGTTGTAGCACTTGCTACTATATTTCCTAAAGAACTATTTGGGGCTGCAAAAGTAATGGTTATTGGGAAATGGGCAAAATTATTTTTCATATATATCAAATACAAGGCTTTATTGCCCCCGTCTGCTGCTTAGGCAATGCGAAATATTTATTCCCAGCTATATTACCACAAAGTTAGTTTGTTTCTTGTGGTAGCTTTACCCCGATCACTTTTTTGAGACCATATTGTCGGCTATCTGCGATAGGTGCCGGAATTCTTTTAGCTATACTGCGGCAGGGGTGCTGCTGCTTTTCCGGGCTAGTAATTTTTGGCGCACTTACGACCAGCAAGAATTAGATTTGACAGAAGAAGCAGATAGCTAAATTTCTGCTTTTTAAATGAAATGCAAGGAAATGAAGACAAAAATACCCGGTGCTTTTGCTAAAGCTTATCCTGATGCGCAATTTCAAAGAATAACCAGTAACAATTATTTACACTTTATAGAGGAGGTGTAAATAATCATTTTCCTAAAATAGTACGCTCTCTCTCGGTATACAACAGGAGCTTTTAGATAATTTTGCTATTCACCTCTTATAAGTTAATTTTGCAGCGCTTTACAGCCGTATATAAATCTTTATATGTGCTGCATTCATTTAAACGAAAAAAACTTAAACATGACATACGACGTAATCGTGCTAGGTAGTGGTCCTGGCGGATATCCTGCCGCCATACGCAGCAGCCAACTGGGAAAGAAAGTAGCAATTGTAGAAAAAGAAAGCCTGGGAGGTGTATGCCTCAACTGGGGTTGTATTCCCACGAAAGCCCTCCTTAAGAGTGCGCAGGTATATGATTACGCAAAGCATGCCGCAGATTATGGGCTGGAGATAAATGAGCCGAAACACAATTTTGGCAATGTGATAGGTCGTAGCCGCGGTGTAGCAGATAAGATGAGCAAAGGCGTACAATTTCTTATGAAAAAAAATAAGATTGACGTTATAATGGGTACTGGCAAGGTGGTAGCTGCCAATAAAATGGAAGTAACCGCCGCAGATGGTAGCAAGCAAACGCTGGAAGCAGCAAATATAATAGTAGCTACAGGTGCTCGTGCAAGAGCGCTGCCTTCTATGCCTATAGATGGAAAAAAGATAGTAGGCTATCGCGAAGCAATGGTATTGCCAGAGCAACCTAAGAAAATGATCGTATGTGGAAGTGGTGCTATAGGCTGTGAATTTGCTTACTTCTACAATAGCATGGGTACAGAAGTAACCATCGTAGAATACATGCCCAGAATAGTGCCAGTAGAAGATGAGGACGTAAGCAAGGAACTAGCGAAGCAGTTTAAGAAGCAAGGAGTAAATATAATGACGAGTAGTGAAGTGCTAAGTGTAGACACTAGCGGACCTGGCGTGAAAGCTACTGTAAAAACAGAAAAAGGAGAAGTCGTGCTGGAAGCAGACATTCTTTTGAGTGCGGTAGGAATAATGGCTAACCTGGAAGGTATAGGGCTCGAAGAACTGGGCGTAAAAACAGAGAAAGGAAAGATCGTAGTAGATGAATATGGACAAACAACCGTAAAAGGAATTTATGCCATAGGTGATTGCACACCTGGCCAGGCACTGGCACACGTAGCAAGCAAAGAAGGAATAAATGCAGCGGAGCACATTGCAGGTCATAAGCCAGAGCCTATGGATTATAATAATATACCGGGTTGTACTTATTGTGAGCCGCAGATAGCTTCTGTAGGGTACACTGAGGCGCAGGCTAAGGAAGCCGGCTACGAACTTAAGGTAGCAAAGTTTCCTTTCATGGCAAGTGGAAAAGCTACCGCAGCTGGCGCTACAGAGGGTTTTGTAAAAGTAATATACGATGCTAAGTATGGCGAATTTCTTGGCTGCCACATGATAGGCATGAACGTTACAGAAATGATAGCAGAAGCGGTTGTGGCTCGTAAGCTGGAAACTACAGCGCACGAAATACTGAATGCTGTACACCCTCACCCTACCATGAGCGAGGCTATGAAGGAAGCTACCGCCATGGCTTATGGTGAAGCCACCGACATTTAAATTATATAGAGATTAATATTGAAAGCCGTTCTGTGAGGAGCGGCTTTTTTATTTGCTTTGTGAAAGGCTAATGGCAATAAGAAAAACGAGGTGAAAGCAATTTAGGAAAATGCTTGAGAACCATTCCTCATAATTAATTGCGCATATAGGTCGTACCAATTAACTTTACGCCGCATGGCAAAAATGGCGAACATACTGAGTAATTCTCTTAAGCTTACAATGCAGGAGCTTAAAGGAAATAAGACTCGCACAGCACTTAGTCTTACGGGTGTGGCCTTTGGTATATTTTGTATCATCGGAGTTTTGGCTACGGTAGGAAGCCTGGAACAAAATATACAAAATGAAGTAAGTTCCCTGGGTAGCAATACCATTTATATAGATAAGTGGGATTATAGCGGCGGGCCAGATAAGCCCTGGTGGAAGCTCAGGGCTAGACCCATAATGGAATATGACTATGCCGCATTTATAAGAGAAAGAAGCAATCTCACAGATGATGCGGCTTTTCTACTGCAAGCGAATACCAGCATTTCCTACCAAAGCGATGAGCTACGGAGCTGCACCCTGTACGGCATTATACCGGCAGAAATAAAAGTGCAACCTTTCAAATTTGAAGTAGGCAGATATTTTAATGGAAATGAATTTGAGAATGGTAGTGCCGTATGTATAATTGGTTTTGAAAATGCGGAGAATCTATTTATACGAGCCGAGCGGGCAATAGGCAAGCAAGTGACGGTAAAAGGCAAAAGAGTGACTGTAGTAGGCGTAATAAAAAAAGAGGGTAAGAATTTTATAAGTTTTGACTATGACGATTGCATCATGCTGCCTTATAAGTTCGCAGAAGGAATTATAGAGGTAAAAAATACCAACCCTGTAATTGTTGTGAAAGGAAAGGACGGGGTAGCCCCAGAAGCATTATCTGATGAGCTGAGAGGTATAATGCGGCAGGTAAGAAAGTTATCGCCCAGAGAAGAAGATGATTTTTCTCTGAACAGTGTGGCAGCATTTAGTAAAGCCATTAGCGAAAGTTTTGTTATGATAAATGTAGTGGGCAGTATTATAGGAGGAATAAGCCTTATTGTGGGCATGTTTGGAATTGCTAATATTATGTTTGTAACCGTGAGAGAGCGGCGAAGCATGATAGGCTTGAAAAAAGCTATAGGCGCAAAGAGCAGAAGTATCTTATTTGAGTTTCTGCTTGAAGCTTCTGTACTCTGTATTCTTGGTGGACTGGTAGGATTATTTTTTGTTTGGATTCTTACGCTCATTCTAAGTGGCCCTCTGGAGTTTCCCGTATATATAAGCATACCTATGCTTGTAACAACTTTTATCATTTGCCTTGTTGTAGGTATTCTTGCAGGCATTATTCCAGCAGGCCAGGCAGCAAAGATGGATCCGGTGAAAGCCATAAGAGGTTAAAAATAGAGAAACATATTTTTATAAAAGCCTGCGTGGCCGGTAGCTTTAATGGGCTGCCAAACTCTTTAACAGCTATTCTAAGTTAAAAAAGCATTATTAAAAGTTGGTGCCCCTTGCAATAATTCTAAATTTTCCCGAGTAGGAACGTAGCTCTCTGTAAAACTCTGATGCCGTATATTGCAAAAACTTCCATTATAAATTTAGAAGATCATCAAAGAAAAAACTACAATAACCATTCTTGCAATAGAATCAAGCTGTGACGAAACGGCCGCTTCTGTATGTGTAGATGGCGCTATAAAAAGTAACATCATTGCCACTCAAAAAATACATGAGCAATACGGTGGTGTAGTACCAGAGCTGGCGAGCCGCGCCCACATGCAAAACATAGCGGTGGTGGTAGAAGCTGCGCTCAAGGAAGCAGGAATGCAAAACAGCGACCTCACGGCTATAGCATATACGCAGGCTCCGGGGCTTATAGGGGCATTGCTAGTAGGAGGTTGCTTTGCTAAGTCTATGGCACTGGCACTACAAATACCGCTCATAGCAGTACATCACATGCAGGCACACGTACTTGCAAATTTGATTCCTGACCGTAAACCTAGTTTCCCTTTTCTCTGCCTCACCGTAAGCGGAGGGCATACGCAGATAGTGCAGTGCAACGCTCCTACAGATCTTGTAATACTGGGACAAACTATAGATGATGCGGCAGGAGAAGCCTTTGATAAAACTGCAAAATTACTGGGGCTACCCTACCCCGGCGGACCACTTATAGATAAATATGCAAAGGAAGGAAAAGCTGTTTATGAATTTCCGGAGCCGAGAATAAGCGGCTTTGATTTTAGTTTTTCTGGTCTGAAAACTTCTATTTTATATTTCCTGAATAATGCCGGAAAATCAAAAATATTTAAAGAAGAGTTTACTGCTACAGTGGAAGAACGTAAGACATTTATAGAAAATAATCTTGCAGATATCTGTGCTTCGGTGCAGGACAGAGTAGTATCCATCTTATTACGGAAACTTAGAAAGGCAGTGAATCACACGAATATAAAAGAAGTAGCCATAGCCGGCGGAGTAAGTGCCAATAGTGGACTGCGTGCAGGGTTAGAAGAGATGGGATGCAAACATGGATGGAACACCTACATTCCTTCTATGATTTATTGCACAGACAATGCAGCTATGATAGCTATAACAGCTCATTATAAATATATAGCAGGAGAATTTGCAACCCTCGATAGTTCGCCTTCTGCAAAGGCAGGCTGGTGATATAACTAATAGGGCCATCGAGGATTTTAGTAACTTTTAAATTTTTACCTGTATTCAAACATGGCAAACTCGTACTTCAAGTTTAAACAATTTACAGTGTCACAGGAGAAATGCGCCATGAAGGTATCTACTGACAGTTGCCTTTTTGGAGCCTGGGTGGCAGAAAAATTAAAAAATATTTCTATAAAAAAAATTTTGGACGTGGGTACCGGCACAGGATTACTATCCCTAATGCTTGCGCAAAAAAATACTGCAGAGATTCTTGCTTTAGAAATAGACAAGAAAGCTGCGGAACAGGCTTATGGAAATTTTGCAGCCTCTCCTTGGGCAGAGAGGCTAACGGTGAGGGAAATAGACTTTATGCAATTTACTTCCGAAAGTAGATTTGAACTTCTCATTTGCAACCCACCGTTTTATGAAAATAGTTTGCATTCAAATGATGAAGGAAAAAATCTTGCCCACCACGATGCAGGTTTACAACTAGAGAAACTTATACAAAAAGTTCCTTCCCTGATGCACGAGAACGGCCACATTGCTCTGCTGCTACCTTACGACAGAATAGGTGAAGCAGAGGTTACCCTCATGAAAAATAATCTATTTGTGGAGGAGAAAATTATCGTAAGCGATAAAGCAGAAAGTAGGGCTATTAGGATTATGCTTTGGGTAGGAAAGAAGGAAAAAGAATGTAGTACAGAAAAAATGTCTATTTATAAGGCAGACAGGCAATATTCTACTAGCTTCACAGACTTACTGTTACCCTACTACCTCTACTTATGAGAATGAAGCAGAAATTCCTGATTGAATTTCTGCTTACCCAGGGCATCTTGCAGCATAGCCAGGTTACTTTCATCTTGCAGGCAGGCCAGATGATTCACATGATGTAAATCGGTGCCTACGAAACTTATTAGCTCTTTTTCTAAAAGGTACAAAGCAGCCTTACGTACATATTTTCCATAGTATCCCGTAAGCGACAATAGATTCAGCTGGAGTCGAAATCCAAGCTCTTCCATCCTGTTAAAATTGCTGTAGTCTTTGTGAAAATAACTGTATCGCTCAGGATGTGCAAGAATAGGAATGTAGTTTTCATTTATCATTTTAAAGACCATTTCCTTTGTATCTGTAGGTGGAAACCGGTAAGGAAATTCTGTAAGAACGTAGTTATCTTGTATGCATCTAAGCGGTTTATTATTTTGCAGGAGGGAAAAAAAGTGGTCGTCCATCATATACTCTGCTGCGGCTTGCACTTCAAAATCAATTTCATTTTCTTGCAGCGCATTTCGTAGGATCTGAAGGGCATTTTCTATTGTTTCATCATCGTTTTTATAGATGTCTGCCATTATGTGTGGAGTGGCTATAGATTTTTTAATTCCCATCTCCATCAATCCTTTTATAAGAACAATTGAAGCATTTACATCTGGAGCTCCATCGTCTATCCCTGGGAGAATATGCGAGTGAATATCAACTATCGCTGGCAGAAAGCTGTTAGAAATACCTTTTGTGGGTTTATTTTTTAGAAATGAAAACATAGCTAAATGTAAGAAACATAATTATTCTTACTTCATTTAAAAAGTCGGGACAAGAGGAAAATATTCTGCTTAAATATTGAAAAAAGCTGCTGCAGGCATTTTAGCAAATTGATGCAGTTTGCTTAGCGGTTTAAGAACAGAAACCATCATAGGCATAGGAATTCCATTTTTTTTCATGGCAAGATAATCTCTTCTGTTTGCACGCAACCTGGCGTACCAGGAAATATTACTTTGACCTCCGCATCTCATTTTAACAAGAAGCTTCGGTAGGTAATAAGCATTTACTTCATTCTTATAAAGGTAACGAGCCATAAACTCGTAATCTGCTGCTGACTGAAAATGATTTTCATAACCACCAAATTGCCCTATAAGGGACCTTTTCATATAAAATGTAGGGTGAGCAGGCATCCAGCCCTTTGCAAATAAATTTTTATTAAATGTTTTGCCTTTCCATTTGCGTACAACCTTATCTGTGTCCTGTGCAGCTACATATTGCAGATCGCCATAAAGAGCGCTTATTTCCTTGTCCCTAAAGGCCTGAACAATTTTCTCTATCACAGTATCATTAGCAAGAATATCATCGCTATTTAGAATTCCAATCACATCACCGGTACACAGCCCTATACCTTTATTTATTGCATGATACATTCCATTGTCTGGCTCAGATAGCCATTTTGCAATCGTGTCTGAATTGGATTGTATAATACTTGTAGTTTTATCGCTGCTACCACCATCTACAATGATATGCTCAATATCAGTATGAGTTTGATTTCGAACAGAATCTAAGCAACCCTGGAGGTATTTCTCTGAATTGTATGTAACAGTAATGATAGATATCTTCATGTCGCTTGTAGAATATTGGATGATAATTTATTGTAAACATACGTTGTCACTTATACAGCGTGTGCTTAAATATTTTACTAAGATACTGCAAAGCAAAGACGCTTTTACTGCTTGTATAGCAAAAATTAATTATTCGAAATAGTACTACAAGGAAAGAATTTTTTTTAGCCAATCAGGTTTTAAAATCTAAAGTAAGAATCAGGAGTATATAGCTCTTTTTCTAACCCAAACTGCTGGCAAACCGCGATAAATACCGTACGGTTGTGTAGAATTATGTAAAGTGCTACCGGTAAGTAGCACAGTATATTTTTCTACTACTATTCCACCGGTTACAGTAGTTCTGGCACCCAGCCAACTTCCCATTTTTATTTTAATGGGAGAAACTGACAAATCAAAAGTTGATTTTTTATAATCATGATTGCCGCACAATAATAATGCACCTTGGGAAATACAGCAATGAGCAGCTATTTCCACGACAGCAAGATTGTCTATCCATACCTGCTCGCCTATCCAGCTGTAATCACCTATCTGAAGAAGCTTCGGGTACTTTATTTTCACAAAGGGTTTAATAATTACTCCCCTGCCTATTTTCGCTGAAAATAATCTCAGCAAGACTCTTTTTAAACTATAAAAAGGAAACCATCCATTCTGAAAAAACACTAAGCTCACGAAGTACCATAAAGTAGAATACAACTTTCCTGTAGGATTGTAGCTTTCATTATTGTAGGAACTCAGATCTACTGTAATTTTTGGAAGGATGGTTGAATTAGTATTTTCTGTCAAGCTTTTAATTTTCTAAGTTTATCCTTACCCGCCCAAGTATGATACGACCATATTAGTAATATAATGCAGGAATACGCCATAATATTGAACCACGTATGATGATCTATGCCCAGTGGCATTTTCTTATTATGCTGCATAGTGTATAATAAAAGGCTGATGCGAAATACATTTATCAAGAACAACAATAGTAGACCCACAATGATGGAGACTATTTTTTTTTGCCATGAAGCTGGTGTAGCAAGCACAAAGGCAAGCCAAACACTATACACACCATACCCTACACAACTCATGGCTATAATGGCTGATCTGCCATTGGGTACATACATACGATAGTCGGCAGTGTTTGTAATTTTGACATCAACCATAGCCAGCGCAAGTGAGGAAGAGTGCTGCAAAAGGTCTTTAATACCCGCCACAAAATCAAAGTACTCTGCGACTACGTTACTGTACAATCCTCCGGGAGCACTCAGCGCTATTATGAGCATTGTAAAACAATAAAATCCCGCGAAGTACAAGAAGAATTTTCCTATAAATATTACAGTTGAATTTTTAATAAGAGTTGTGCTCATGTTTTATTTGCGATCATTTATATATTCTGATTATGTATTCAAAGTTTCTACTATGCAGATAGAGAAAATAAACCCCTGGTGTCTTTCTCCACTTTCTCTAAACTCACTTTTTCTCTAATATATCTGGCCGCACCTATGGCATGTTCTGCAAAATCCGCTGCAGTCATATCTGCATATTTGTTAATGGCCGCTGCAAGATCTTCTTCTGTAGGTTTAATATTTATTCCCGCTTTATTTTCTGCAAGGGATTGCCACGGCGTCTTGTTGCTGGTAATTACTGGCAAACCGGCGCTTAAGGCTTCCGCCATACTGTGTCCGAAATTTTCGCTTACACTCGGTTGTATATAAACGTCATACAATTCCAGAATTTTCTCTACCCCAGATGGTTTAATTGCACCATGATATACTATGCGTACATCTTCTTTCATTTCACTAATAACCGATAGGCAATTTTCCCAATATCCCTCATCTTTAATAGCGCCGTAGATGTGATATTCAATTTTCCCCCTACTAAGTAAAAGTGCTTTTAAAATTAGAAGAATATTTTTCATCGGGCTTATAAGGCAAATAGTAACCAGTGAAAGCGTACCCGCTTCCTTGTCAGGATTGGGTACAGGAATAAAAAAGTTAGGCAGATTCGCTGCTACTTTTACCTCTACATTTTTTCCGAATACTTCTTTTATATATTGTGCTTCTATATCGTCTGTTGCGTGAAACACAGCTCTACGCCCAAAGGACAAGGTCTTTAGACCTGCCAGATATATATTCTTCTTCAGCGCCTTTTGTTTAAGAGCTCCACTGTGCAGCATTCCTCTCACGGATAATATCCTATGTCGTCTTTTACCAAATAGCATAGGTACACATGTAAAATGCCATGAAAAGATACCGATGGAATAAATAAAATCAGGATCAAAAACTTGTATTTCTTTCAGTATTTGATTGCTTCGATTAATTTTAGTGGCATAGAGAACCTTCGTTGTTTCATCATAAGCATACCAACTATCGGGAGTAATATTTTCTAATACTTTCCCATCTACATCCACATTGCTGGTGAGAATTCTTATATCATAATCTTTGAGAACCCTTAGCATAGTAAGCAAAGAGGTAATAGGACCGCCTGCCTTGTAAGCGGGAAAAAACCAGGGGATCGTTATGAGTATTTTATTGCTAATCGTTGAATTAAATTATTTCTGTTTTTGATAAGAATAAGTTTAAAAGCTCTAATCAAACAAAATTTAAGTCATCTTATTGAGATACCAATGCGGTTTTTTGTTTGCCAGGGGAAACGGTGAGTGCTCTCTTCCAAAAGAAATAAATAGTGTAGAGCACCATAGTGGTTTTTACCAAATGACCAAGTGCGGTTTGCAGAGCAGTATCAGGCCTTATAGGATAGTAGAATACCAATGGTAAGAACACCAGCACTATCGGAATTACTTTGCTATAGTTATAAAATTGTATGAGTAATAAATTAAAAATCAAGCCAAAAAAGAACATAAAAATACATGCGCCTATCGGACCAAAATTTACATACCCATCACCTAAGGCACTTAAGCTCATACTTGTACCTTCTCTTATATAAAAACCGGCGTACTTGTTTACAATACTATTGTCGCCCGCTTTAAGTTTATTGGGTGCAAGAAATCGAGGAAGGATTGCTGCTTCTATGATTTGCCAGAGCTCAGCACCATTAGCATAAGGAACCCTGGCAGGCACATTTGTCATTACATAAGTTACAATAAACCCTTGATTTATTCTCACTGTATTACGAGCCATAGATGTAGCATCAAAGAGTGCTCCTGCTGCCTGCGATTTTCTCAAGGCATCATCGAAAGCTTCTATGCCCGCGGCATTACCCTGCTCTCCGATTGATGCCCTGTAAGTTTCTTTTAATTGCTGTATTACTATAATTGCTAATGTAAATGCGATAGCACTAATGACTTTCACGGGATTAGTCGGTTTGTATTTGAGGGCTACATACGCCAGTAAAAATAAGGCCCAGGTTACCAAATCGTGAAACATCCCTTCTGCCAGTGAAGCAGTAATCACTGATCCAAACACAAGAATTACTGGCAAAGGCTTTAATTGCTTGCTGCCTATAAGTACTAGAAATGCTCCTATAAACTTGCAACCGCTTAGGATATAAAACAAATAGGAAAAGGTAGAACCGCCTGCACTACCAAAAAAAGACGCAAAAAATCCAATACCTATAAGCAAGTACATAAAATTTGGATTTGCCTCTACATACTGTCTTATCGCCGGCACATTTACTTTCTCTCCTCTGAGTCTGCTGTTAATATGCAACCCTAATAACATAAGCGTCACAGCCGGCAAAGCCAAAATAAAATATTCCGCTTCCGGTACTTGCATCTTGTATTTAAAATACTGAATATCGTTTACCCCATTATATGCCAGCACAGGACCCAGTAATAGCTGCACACAAAATAATGAACCCGCTATATATCGAATAGGA
>JBBKWE010000080.1:0-2922 GCA_037968795.1 Ferruginibacter sp. | reverse complement strand
ATCTTTTGCATTACTTTTATTGTATGACCTTCCCCATACAAAATACCAACCTCTCCTTAGAAAAAATAGAGGAGAAACATGTTTTCCCCCTTTACGAACTGGCAAATCGCAATAAGGATCACCTGCGACCATGGCTGGGCTGGGTAGACTATATGAAAGACATTTCCTTTATGCAAAACTTTGTAGCCAAAACAATCAAAAATGAGGAAGAAGGAAAAGAATTGGCTTTTGTGATAGTGGAAGAAGATAAACTTGTAGGAAGAATAGGACTTTATAAAATAGACGACAACAATAAATCTGCAGAAATAGGGTATTGGCTTGATAAGATAGAAGAAGGAAAGGACATCGCCACTATGGCTTGTCGGCAACTATGCGATTATGCATTTACCCAAATGAATATGCACAGACTAGAGATAAGGTGTGCGGTAGAAAATGCGGCAAGTAAGAAGCTACCCCTAAGACTGGGTTTCAAAAAAGAAGGCACGTTACAGGGCGCAGAATTTTTGCATGGCAAATTCCAAGACCTGGAAGTGTATGGGTTAATAAACAAGTAACAGATTTTGTAGGACTTACAAAAGATTAACTACTCTATTCTAAAGGTATTCTTAATAATGGAGTGATCCCAGGTTAAGGGATGTCAACCATACTAACAGCCTGTTTAAACTTGAAGCGCCTTACCAAAGCTTTACGACCTTTGCGACAATTTTAAAACCACCCTATTCTAATGAAGCCCGCTTGCTTACATTAATATTAATTATCTTCGTCACTAATGCTTACTTTGGCAGAATTGCCAAAAGGCATTTTTTTTTATAACCAATTATTTAAATCGGATACATATAGATGGAACCAACAATTTTATACATCGTAATAGGTGTAGTAGCGCTCCTGGCAGGACTGGGACTGGGAAAAACGCTTTTCGCAAAAAACACAAAACAACAAATAGAGGCAGCAGAATTTGAGTCAAAGAAGATCTTATCAGAAGCAAAGCAAAATGCCGATGCTTACAAAAAAGAGAGAGAACTGGAGGCCAAAGAAAAATTTGTGCAGATGAAGTCTGATTTTGATGATGAACTGAATCATCGGAATAAGAAAATAGTAGACAGCGAAAACAGGGTAAAACAAAAAGAGCAAAGCCTCAGCAGTAAAGAAGGAAACCTTGAAAAGCAACTGAAAGAGACCCAGGGTTTGCAGGAAAAACTAGAGCAGAAAATCGATCACCTAGATAAGAGAAAGATTGAACTGGATAAGCACCAGGAAGAACATATCAGAAGGTTGGAGAGTCTGGCCAATATAAGTGTAGAAGAAGCTAAAGCTGAACTTATAGAAAACCTTAAGCAAGAAACCCATACTCAAGCACTGCAAATACAGCAAGAAATTATAGAGGATGCTAAAACATCGGCAGCTAAAGAAGCTCGCAAGATCGTGATACAGTCTATACAGCGTACGGCTGCAGAGGTAGTGATAGAAAACAGCATCACCGTCTTTAACCTGGAAAGTGATGAAATAAAAGGAAGTATTATAGGAAGAGAAGGACGAAATATACGAGCGATAGAAGCCGCCACAGGAGTAGATCTTATTGTAGATGATACGCCAGAGGCAATTGTGCTTAGCAGTTTTGATCCTCTACGTAGAGAGATTGCTCGCTTATCTTTGCAACGCCTTGTGAGCGACGGGAGAATACACCCGGCTCGTATAGAAGAAGTAGTAAGCAAAACGAAGCGTCAGCTAGATGACCAGGTAATGGAAATAGGCGAGCGGACCGTTATAGAATTAGGTATTCACGGCCTGCACAAAGAACTAGTAAGAATGGTAGGGCGTATGCGATTTAGAAGTAGCTACGGCCAAAACCTTCTTATGCATAGTCGCGAAACAGCAAATCTTTGCGGAATTATGGCGGCAGAGCTAGGCATGAATGCTAAGCTGGCAAAACGTGCCGGTCTGCTGCACGATATAGGTAAAGTGCCCGATGAAGAAACGGAGCTTAGCCACGCTCTCCTTGGCGCAAAACTCGCTGAGAAGTACGGGGAAAACCCGGCAGTGGTGAATGCCATAGGCGCCCACCACGATGAGATGGAAATGCAGTTTGTGATCTCTCCTATAGTACAAGCTTGTGATGCTATAAGCGGCGCAAGACCGGGAGCACGTAGAGAGATTATGCAGCAATACATACAACGGATAAAGGACCTTGAAAATCTGGCGATGAACTACAGCGGTGTAGAAAAAGCTTACGCCATACAAGCTGGCCGGGAACTGCGTGTAATTGTAGAATCTGAGAAGGTAAGCGATGCAGATAGCGACAAACTAAGCTTTGAAATAGCGCAAAAAATACAGGAAGAAATGACTTTTCCTGGGCAGATAAAAGTAACAGTGATAAGAGAGAGAAGAGCTATTAATATAGCACGATAGGTCTCTGTAAATAAAATGTAAAATGATCCTCCCGATAAACCGGGAGGATTTTTTATTGGGGAAGCTCTTTTTTAGTACAGAGTTTTACCTATGTATCTATGTGTTGTATTTCCCTATGTCACTATGTATTAAAGCTTTTTTACCACATAAGAACATAGGTATAGTTACCCTGTTTTTTCACATAGGCACATAGTTTTCCTATGTCTCTATGTGTTAAAGCTTTTTAGGCAAGTTTACTTACCCGCCCTTCTATACTTCTTAGGATAAACAGTTTCCATTACCGGCACATCATCATTGCCCAGCAATATTTGCACACATTCGTTTAGGATTGTGTACTTATTGGCCATAAACAATTGCATCTTGTCTGTTGGGAGTACAAGTTCATATTCGCCATTGCTACTAAGCATGGCATCAAAGTTTGGATTGTATCTATTGAATAATGTGATGTCCATCACTATGTTCTTAGCTATTACAAGGCTATTAAATTTTCCACTTATAGTTTGCGAGCTGGCATTT
>JBBKWE010000079.1:0-13388 GCA_037968795.1 Ferruginibacter sp. | reverse complement strand
CCATTTCATCTTTGATAGATGTGGTTTGGAATATGCCATTCCCTCTTGATCAATTTTTGTGATTCCAATTAAATTATTTCTTTCATCTAAGTATTTAAAATAATAATGAACTTCAGGAGTGCCTAATTCGCCCCATCTGTAACTTGAGCTATCATTTACTATTTTTAAAAGTGTAGAAATTTCTTCATTGGTTAATTCGTAACTATTTTGAATCAAATTACAATTATTGTATAGAATTATTTTATACGGTATGGTTCTCGGAAAGGTCAAATTGTTTTCATTTTCATACCTCACAGCAGAAATATAAGTTTCAGGTAAAACTGTTTCAGGATTATAGTTTTTATAGAATCTTTCATCAATATCAAAATCAAGGTAATTTGGATTAAAATTTACCTTTGTTATTATGAAAGTAATAGCCAAAATAATGAATGAGCAAAATAATACAAGTTTCATTTTCATTTTTGATTCACAAGGTTGGAATTGAGTATCTCATAGCGTCAGCATTTAGTAATACGTCGATGTTTTTTATTTGTTTGCCCAATTAAATCTGCCTGTTTGATAAAGTTTAATATTCTCAAGTAAATTTAGGTTTCATTTGCGGAGTAACAAACTATAGCAAAGGAAATATTCGTTCTGCTTAAAAAGATGACAGGTCTGGTTTCCAAGTTAGGGCGATAAAATTTAAAAAAAATCCAAGTGGCGCTTAAGCAGATTTTGTTTTAATGCTACCATCCAGAAAGTTCCCACCTCTTCAAAAATTCAGCAACAAAAAACAATGTCTCTAGAATATACAGCTATCACTTGCCTCATAAAGGGAATTAAATTTCCAAACAGAAAACCTACTACAAAACCCCCGATTTTCCCTTAAGTTTGACCCCTCACACCACCACAAAAAAAATGAATCTACCAGCCCCCCTCATCCTTGCCTCCCAATCTCCCCGCAGAAAACAATTGCTGGAGTGGGCAGATATTCCCTTTACTGTAAAAGGGAGCAGCTCAGAGGAGCATTATCCCTTAGATTTGGAATTAAGTAAAGTGGCAGAATATCTTGCCAAGGAAAAGGCAGAGGAGATCGCAAAGGGGGAAGAAGATAAGATCGTACTGGCGGCAGATACGGTGGTGGTTTGTGCAGGAGAGCATCTTGGCAAGGCGGTAGATAGAGATGAGGCGATCAGCATGCTACAGAAATTATCGGGTTCAAAGCACGAAGTAATTACAGGCGTGTGCATTTGCTACCAGGGAAATACAACTTGTTTCTCTGAGACCACGAGGGTAGAATTTCATGAGCTCAGCCTGGTGCAAATAGAATATTATGTAGACAAGTATAAACCCTACGATAAGGCCGGCGCCTATGGCATACAGGAATGGATAGGCGTTACGGGTATAAAGTCTATCACCGGAGATTTTTATAATGTAATGGGCTTGCCGGTAAGCAGGGTAGTGCAAGCATTGCAGGAATTGTAAAATAACTTACCGCTATGAATGAAAATTTACTGCACTTTATCTGGAAGATGCAATATTACAGCCGGGATAACCTACGCACTGCAGATGGGGAACCTATTTTTATAAAACATGCAGGGCTGCACAATCACGATCAGGGGCCAGATTTTACGGCTGGTAAGGTAGAGTTTGATGATAAACTCTGGGTAGGAAACATAGAGCTGCATGTAAAAACGAGTGACTGGGAAAAACATAAACATTCTACCGATAGCAATTACAATAACGTGATCCTGCATGTAGTGTGGGAAAATGATAAGGATTTACAACTTCCCTTTCCTACTTTGGTTTTACAGGATAGGGTAAGCAGTTCGTTGCTCAGCCGCTATGGTATGTTGCGGACCAAGCAGCAATTCATTCCCTGCGAAAAACTGATAGGCGGCGTAAGAGAAATTAGCATTATTGCGGCAAAAGAAAAAGCCATCACAGAACGCCTACAGGCAAAGGCAGATAAAATACTTGCGCTGGTACAAAAGAATAAAGGCGATTGGGCTCAAAGCCTGTGGGAAACCACAGCTGCTAATTTTGGCGGAACGATAAATGGCGAAGCATTGCAAGCCGTAGCTGCCTCGTTACCCATTACGCTATTACAAAAACACAGGTCGCAGATTCATCAGTTGGAGGCTTTATTATTTGGACAGGCAAATTTCTTGGACAGAAACTTTGAAGAAGCCTATCCGCAGATGCTTGCTAAGGAATACAAATTTCTTAAGGGTAAATACAATCTTTCTTCAACGGAAATTAACCCACTGTTTCTAAGAATGCGCCCGGTAAATTTTCCTACGGTACGCCTGGCGCAACTAGCCATGCTGCTCAGGCAACAACCGTTATTATTCTCTGCTATACTGGAAGCAGATACCTTGCCCAAAGCGAGGGCTTTATTTGTCTTAGCTGCCAATGATTACTGGCATTACCATTATACTTTTGATAATGAAACGGCCTACAATGAGAAGAACATAGGTTCTCAGATGCTCAACGGCATCATCATAAATACGGTTGTGCCTTTGCTATACGCTTATGGGAAAGAAAAAAACGAAGACAAATACATCAACAGAGCTTTGCAGTTCCTGGAGAATTGCGACAGAGAGAAAAACCTTATTACCAGAGGCTTTGAGCAATTGGGTGTAAGAAACGAACATGCTTACGACTCTCAGGCTTTACTCCAATTAAAGAAAAGTAGTTGCGATAAGAAGCTTTGCCTCAGCTGTCCTGTGGGTAATGATGTGCTAGGAAAGACCTTGTAGAACAGGCCACTGACCCGCAGTGAATATGCTAGCTCACTTTATCAATGTAGTCGGCAGATACCCATTCCATCCGGGTGCCTATCTTGCACCAGCCATTTTGTTCTTCAGTGATAAATATTTCTTCGCCTTTGGTTACTTTGCCCACCTGCGGGTGAGAAATGGAAGGCCCGCTTCTCACATTCAGAATGGTTGCATTAACAGTAGCCCTCGTTACCGGATTAGTATACTTTCCATATACCCAATGACTTTGTGAACTGGAGATTTTGTACCAACCATCCTTTAGCCCAAATACCCGCAATACAGAACCAAACGGAATACTATCTCTGTCGGGCGCCTTTTCTGCGCTGCTGCTGGCATCCATTCTTACATTGAGGCGGCTGGCGGTGATCATTCTATACTCATGTACATCTACCGTGGCTGGTTCTGTAAGTGGCCCGCTTGCGTTTCTCACCAGCGGCAGAAAATGTTGCTGGCAGTCCTGCACTTTGTTACCCCCAAAAAAGGCTGTACCCGGACAACTCTTATTGCCTCCTGCACCGTCGTTCCTTATACCCGAACTTAAATGAAACCAATGATGATAGACGATCTTATCTGTATTAATAGGGATATTGAATTTATTGCAGAGTAGCGCCGTCATCTTTACGATGGTCTGCTTGTGCTTATCCGACATAGTATCCTTGCCTGTATCAAAATAACCTACATGCTCTAAACAAATAGAGTTTGCATTATTGCCATATATGCAGGCGGGAGATTTCTCCATACTTCTGCCGGTAATAATTGAGCCATCAGGGAAGGTGCTGAAGTGCTGACCAATATCTGACCAGCCATTATTATGCACATGGTGATGTTTCATATTTCTCTGCAGTTCCAGCTGATTTATGTCTGTGCAATGTGAATAACCCGGGGCGTAGGTATGGTGTTGTTGCACATAAAGTACCGTCCGTCCTACTCTTAATTGTTGTAAGTACGTTTCAAATTCTGCCAGGTTCATTTGCGAAAATCCGTATTTTGATTTCATAGTTTTGTTTTTAATGGCCTGAAGTAAATTTTCTCAGTTCCTAATTTATTACAAATTATTAATATATCAAATTAATAACAGGTTTTAATTCAGTTATACATGATAATAAATACGCAATCTATTCGTGCAATCTGTACTGCAGATGTTGTTTTTAAGGACATCTTTAATACATATGGTAGACCACCTGACTGGCAAAAAGAGCCGGGATTTTCATCTTTATGCAAAATTATTTTAGAGCAGCAGGTAAGCGTAGCTTCTGCTAATGCCCATTTCAACAAATTGGAAGCGTACATCGGGGACCTGTCGCCTAATAAGATTCTCAAATTGACAGAAGAAGGACTTAGACAATGCTACATAAGCAGGCAGAAAGGGAGTTATTTACAAGCGCTCTCGGCTGCCATATTTACGGGTGATCTCGAATTGAAGGATTTGGGAAATCTGCCAGTATTGACGGCTAAGGAAAAGCTTATGAGGATCAAAGGTATTGGTAACTGGACGGCAG
Source organism: Ferruginibacter sp. (assembly GCA_037968795.1). GTDB lineage: Bacteria > Bacteroidota > Bacteroidia > Chitinophagales > Chitinophagaceae > Ferruginibacter. The sequence goes on along the minus strand of JBBKWE010000079.1, from coordinate 9,127 downwards.
AAATTTACCTGATCTTCTGCCAGCAGGAGCCGGATATTTTACCATTAGGGGATATAGCGGTATACAATACCATGAAAGAATTATGGGCTGTTTCTTCTAAGGAGGAGGCAGAAGCTTTGGCAAAGAAATGGAGTCCTTACCGGTCAGTAGCTTGTTTTTTTCTGTGGCACTACTATTTGGAAACGAGAAAATTAAAAATTAAAAAGTAGAAAAACTAAGTGTTGTAGGAATTGGTTTTTTACTCACAATTTTCCGCAATCACAAATCAAAAATTCCTTTAATTAAAAATCTTTTAATATTCTATATCCTTCAGTTTTTTGAACCCGAACCAGGATCCGGCCACCACAAGCACACTCATGGCACCGCCTATTACAATGGCCGGTATGGTTCCAAACAAGCGGGAAGTAAGGCCGCTCTCAAACTGCCCCAGTTCATTGCTGGAATTAATAAAGATCATATTGATAGAGGATACTCTACCACGGAGTTCATCAGGCGTTTGCAATTGCGCTACGGTACCTCGAACTACAACACTTATACCATCCAAAAAACCAGCTGCTGCCAGGGCGGCAAAACTGAGCCAGTATACTTTACTTAAGCCAAATATAATGATGAAGAAGCCAAATCCTGCAACAGCCAGCATCATTTTCAGGCCCTGTTTCTTACGCATAGGATAGGCCACAATCACCAGGATACTTACCAGTGCGCCTATATCCATAGCGGCATTTAAGAAGCCATATCCTACAGGGCCCGAGTGTAAAACTGTAGAAGCGATCTCCGGAATAAACGCAACAGCGCCGCCAAATAGTACGGCAAAAAGATCGAGACTGATCACCCCCAGCAAAGTTTTATTGCTCCACACAAAACGAAAGCCACCTTTTATACTTTGAATTTTACTTTCCTTGATGGTTCTTGCGACAGGAGGTTTGGGTTGCAGCGATAAGGCTATAAAAAAGGAAGCAGAAATCAAAAGTCCTGACAATAAATATCCTTCTGCGATTCCAAAAAATGCAATGATAAGTCCGCCTGTTGCATGTCCTATTACCGAAGAAACGAGGTAGCTGCTACTGTTTATTGAAATGGCTTGCTGCAGATCTTCTCGTTTTACAATAGCGGCAATCATTGCGGTGCCGCTCGGTCCCGCAAAGGATCTGATGATACCTGTGCAGAATACAGTGATGAGAATGAGGTTTACCATTTTCTCATCTGCAAAATGTAAATATTCACTACTTATAGCCGCCAATGCAAAGCCACAGATTGCATAAAAAAAGTAGGAGCTTATTAGTAGTTTTCGCTTATCCTTATTGTCAATGATATGACCGGCATATAAGGCAGTGAGTACCGCGGGTATAAATTCTGTAAGCCCAGCTATCCCCACCATAAATGTATTGGCAAGATGAAATACCTGGTAAATGACGATGGTGGTGATCATTCTATAGCCCAAAGTAAATAGTAACCTGGCAGATACAAAACTCCAAAATTCCCGAGGCAATATATTTTTTACAGGCATGAGTGTTCTTTACGGTAGCGTTATAAAATGCTGTCCGTCGTCATAGTCTTTCTCTAAGGCTTCGAGTACGGTCTGTAAATGTTTTTCATTATCAAGGAAATCTGCATTGCTGGCATCAATAAAAAGCGTCTTTATATGATGTTGCTTTATATATTGGGTGTAGGTTTCCTGCAGGGAAAAGAGATAGTCATTAGGAATGGATTGCTCATACTTCCTGTTGCGCTTTTTTATGTTTGCCTGCAATTTATCTACAGGAGTATGCAGGTAAATGAGAATTTCAGGCTTTACAACCTGTGGGTTTATGATATCAAATAATTTCTGGTAGAGCCTGAATTCTTCGGTTGGCAAATTTACCTTGGCAAATAATAGACATTTGGTAAATAAATAATCGCTTATCGTTACAGACTTAAACAGATCTGCAGAATGCATCAGATCTTTCAGCTGCTTGTAGCGTTCTGCCATAAAGAATAATTCCAGTGGAAAAGCATACTGCTGCGGATTCTCGTAAAATTTTGGGAGAAAGGGATTGTCTGCAAACTCTTCGAGAATGAGCCTGGCATTGTAGTGCCGGCTTAGTAGATGAGCGAGCGTAGTTTTGCCTGCGCCTATATTTCCCTCAATAGTTATAAAGTTGTATTGCATGCCTGCCGGCAAATGTAAAGGCTATTATGCCTTTTTGGAACTTAGTTTTTCCACAGCTAACATATCTGATGTGTGTAAGTGTAATTGCTTCATATTTATTTTATAGATAGGGTGGAGCAGATTAGGTGAAAGCTCCCGCAGTGGCGCCAATACAAAATTCCTGTTTTGCAGCTGAGGGTGAGGAATAGTAAGATCCTTCTCATTAAATACCTCCTTCTCATAAAAGAGAATATCAATATCTATTGTTCGGGGGGCATTTTTTACTGTTCGTTGTCTTCCCAGCTCCATTTCTATGCTCAGCAGTGCTTGCAGGCAATTTGCTGCCGTCTCTGAAGTGTGCAGGATTATAACCTGGTTTAAAAATGCTGGCTGGTTTTCGTTGCCCCAGGCCGCTGTCCTGTAAAGACTACTTTTTCTGTCTATAACACCTAACTGTTTTTCAATCTTTGCGCAAGCTTTTAAGAATATCGCTTTTACATTTCCCATGTTGCCGCCCAGCAAGATGTAAACCTTTTTGTTTTTTACAGCCGCTTTCTTCTGGTAAGTCTTTAGTCCTTTATTCATCTTCTTTTTTATAGCCTAATTCTGTTAGCTTTGCCGCAATTTATATCTATTTATCTACAACTATATGAGCGGGTACAATCAGTTTAGGGCGATGTGGGCAATCACGAGAGGAAGTTTGCGTGCCATGCTCCGTAGTCCTTCCGCAATTGTTTTTACTTTTCTTTTCCCATTTATATTTATCGTGGTCTTTGGATTTATAGGCAATGGTGGCGGTGTGCCGGTTTATAAGATTGCAATGCAAAAAGGCGCAGATACCAGCAATCCATTTTTTGCTGCCATGCGGGCTACAAATAGACTCAAGATTGTGAATTATACAGATGAAGCTGTGCTCAAACTGGCCATGCAAAAAGGCGAGATTGCAGCATTGGTAGGTATTGCGAAGCCTCAAAGCGAAACTGCTCCATATCTGTTCAACTTGAAAAGCACCAATGCCAGCAGTGATAAATGGCCGCAATTAAGAGAACTGCTCAATAACATGGCTACCGAAGTCACAAAGAAAAATGTGCCGGGCAATAAAGAATTTGTTACCATAGATTTTGATTACAATAGAGATATAGAGCAGGTAAGGCCTTATAAAACCATCGATTTTATTCTACCCGGTCAGCTAGGTTTTTCACTCTTAAGTTCTGGCGTGTTTGGCGTAGCTTTTATGTTTTATGCTTTGAGAAATCAACTGGTGCTCAAGCGATTTTTTGCCACGCCTATCAGGAAAGGATTTATTGTGCTCGGCGAAGCACTAAGTAGGGTAATTTTTCAGATGATCACTGCTATCGTGATTATTACCGTGGGCTATTTGTGGTTTGATTTTACACTCATTCATGGCGTATCTACTTTCTTGCAGATGCTGGTACTTAGTTTTATAGGTCTGCTTGTGTTCATGGGCTTTGGTTTTATCATAAGCGGTCTTGCGAAAAACGACAGTTCCATTGCACCATTTGCAAATCTTATTACACTTCCACAATTTCTTCTTGCAGGTACTTTTTTTTCAATAGATGTTTTCCCGGCATGGCTACAACCTATTTCCAAGGCTTTACCGCTTACGCATTTAAATACGGCGCTACGCAGCGTAGCTTTCGAAGGACAAAATCTCTGGCAGGTAAGATGGGAAATAGCCATCCTGCTGGGCTGGGGTATAGTAGCTTATGCTATAGCCATAAAAGTATTCCGCTGGGAATAAATTAATAATTTCAGTTTTTACAATATGCAATATCTAAAACACATAAAGGCTTTTTTTATAATCCTGGCATTTCTGTTTGGGGTGATTACGCTTTTATCGCTTATCATTCCTTCCAATGTTTTATCTGCAAAATCAATTGATGTGACCGGGGAGAAGACAGCCATTTATAACCAGATTGCAGACCTCAGGGAGTGGAAAAACTGGCATCCTTTTCTTATGCAGGTGGACGGAAGCAAACAAATAAAGATCAGTTCTGATTCGTCATCATCACTCAACTGGGAAATGAACGGTCGTAATTTTTCAATAAAAAAGGTAAGTGCAGATAGTGCCAATATTCGTTTTGAATTTAAGAAAGATGACGGCGATGTGCAAGACATCTACTACAGCATACAACAACACGAGCAAAGTGATCTCTACACCGTAGAAGTAAAATCTATAGAGCATTTGCGCTGGTATCCCTGGGAAAAATTCAGAGGTTTGTTTTATGAGCAGGCGCAAGGGCCATTTTTGGAAATGAGTTTAAAGAATTTGAAAGATTTTTTGGAAAAGGGATCTGCTACGGGAAACTAATTTTACCCATCTGTACAGGTAGCAGCGGTAGTTTTATTTTACTGTTTTTATAATCTGCTGTCAGCATTTCATTCGCTAGTAAGGCAAACAGAACCGCCTCTTTTGCGTCACTATTTATTCCTATCGCTTCGCTGGATTGCACTTTGTATTTTGGTAAATATTGCTGTATGTTTTCCATTAGAACTGGATTTAAACTACCACCACCGCTTACATATACACTGGCTGGTTTATTTTTCGTCATCTGCGATACGCCATCTGCTATGCAGCTTGCTGTAAAGGCATTGAGCGTAGCCAGGATATCTTCTTTACTGTAATTTTTTTCTTCGCTTTTGAGTAAACAGGCGTCTAATAATTCCAGATTAAAAATTTCTGGTCCACAGGTTTTTGGTAGAGCTTCTTGCAAGAAAGGATGTGATTTAAGTGCTAAAAGAAGCTTCTCATTAATTGCGCCCTTCGCAGCTATTTTACCGCCCTCATCATATTGCTTTCCCTTATAGTTTTTTCTTACAAAAGCGTCCATGATGGTATTGCCCGGACCAAGGTCGCTGCACACAATGTCTTTTTCAATCTTAATTTTCTTTGGAAGAAAACTTGCATTGGAAATACCACCGATATTGAGCAATATTCTATTTACTTCTTCACTTTGAGCAAAGAAATAGTCAAAATAAATCGCCAGCGGAGCACCTTCCCCGCCTGCAGCAAGGTGTTTCTGTCTGAAGTCACTCAGCGTAATTATGCCGGTTGTTACCGCAAGATGATCTCCGTCGCCTAGTTGCAATGTAGCATTAAGGAAAAATTTCTTTTTGTGCAAACGCTGCGGAGCATGGTACATTGTTTGCCCGTGACTGGCTATTATATTTATTTCTGCGGGTTTAATATTCCATTCTGCCAGGCAGTTCAATATAATTTCTGCATGCACAGTAGCTATGAAAGGGTGAAGTAGGGTGAGTTGCTGCAGGTCTATTTCTCTTTTGCTAAAAACTGTAAGGATTTCTTTCTTAAAGCTGCTTGCAAAAGGGATACTGGCAAAATGAAGCAGCTTGTATTTTGTCTCCTTTCCGCTTCCGGTGAATTTACACACAGCTATATCCAACCCATCTAAGGAAGTGCCGCTCATGGTTCCTAGAATGATGCGTTCCTTCTTGCGGGCTATGTCGTATAATTTTCTGATCTGTGGGTTCATGTTTGTAGCCTTATCTTTTTCTTTTTCTTATCGGTAGGTGTCCACCTAACGAAATGTTAGAATCTATTACCCTTCGCTTTTTCCTTTTACCTTTTCTACCCCTGTTGTATAAAAGAAAGATTCCGTTTTATCCCTTCAAACTTCGTTCGCTTCAGCGGCGACTTCCCAAAGATAATTTTAAAATTCTCTTCTGTAAGTGCATTCCAATCCGCCATCGTATAATCTAAAATTTGTGGGATAGGCGTAAACGCCGGCTCTGAGTGTGGCGAAGAAAACCTATTCCATGGACACACGTCCTGGCACACATCGCAGCCAAACATCCAATCTTGAAACTGCCCTTTTTTATCCTCTGGCAGCAGCGAACTTTTCAATTCTATGGTATAGTAAGAAATACATTTGCTTCCATCTATTTCCTTATTGGGCAAGATGGCGTCAGTAGGGCAGGCATCAATACAGCGGGTGCAGGTGCCACAGAAATCTTTTGCGTAAGGCTCATCATACACAAGCGGAAGGTCTATGATAAGGGAAGCAATAAAAAAGAAAGAGCCTTTATTTTTATTGATCAAATTGCCATTCTTTCCTATCCAGCCCAGGCCACTTTTCTCCGCCCATGCACGCTCTAGCACTGGCGCACTATCCACAAAACCCCGTCCTTGTATTTCTCCTATCTCTGCACGAATGTCGTGAAGAAAATGATTTAGTTTTTTTCTAATCACCTCATGATAATCGTTACCATAAGCATACTTAGAAATATTGGGAGTATCTGCTTTTTGCGTCTCTGCAGGATAGTAATTGTATAAGAGCGTAATCACAGACTGTGCGCCAGGCACCAGCTTTGTAGGATCTGTACGCAGATCAAAATGGTTTTCCATATAAGCCATCTTTCCCTGCCTTCCCTTGCTCAGCCAGGCTTCCAGTCTGCGGGCATCGTCCTCTAGAAATTCAGCTTTTGCAATACCACAAAAATCAAAGCCCTGAAGGGTAGCAAGTCGTTTTACCGTAGCAGTATTTTTTTCTGAAGACAAGTAGAGAGAGGTTTATTTTCAAAGGTAGGTTTTCGAAAGGAAAGGGAGTTTATCCTCTTATCGGTACGTGTCCACCTATCGATAACAAAATAGATTTACTAGTGCCTTGGTTCGTGAAATAAGAAACAGGACACGCCATTGAAATTGTACAAATTTTTTATTTTAAATCGCCTGTGACTCGTGAGCTACTAACCACAGCGGAGGTAACTTTTTTTGACCATAGCTAGCGCCAGTAGATGGCTCAAATTTATTGTATTTCCCTGATTATTACTGTGGTTGCACTTACTTGTTTTACCCAACTTTCATCTGCATTAAATTGATATCTGTAGGTATTTTTAGAAGTAAGTTTTCCGGTGCCATCGTAGTTTCGACTTTCTACCATATTTCTATTTCCATCATACACATAGTTGTATTTTAGGGCTGTGCTGCCGTCAGGTCTTATGTTTGTCCCTTCTATCATATTGCCTACAGCATCATATTTCAAAATCGTTTTATAAGAGATAGCACCGTTGGGTAAGTAGTGGTCTTCCTGTATACGATTTCCTTTTGCATCGTAGCTATACAATGTTTTAAACTCCAGATTACCTGTTCTTTGCCATTTTACTTCTTCGGTGCGATTTCCTTTCCCGTCGTATTTATAGGTTAGTTTGTTTGATACGCTTCCTTTGCCATCGTAATCGCTTTCTTCTATAAGTTTATTGCTGCTGTTATAAACAAATATATCATCACCGCCAGCGTTAAATCGGGAGGGAAGGTGCGTTTCTTTTTCCTTATTTCCTAGCGAGTTATAATAAGTAATATAATGATAACTCAGTGCTCCCTTACCCACATAGCCGTTGCTGTCTATAGCTTGATAGGCTGTTGTTTTTACTTGCTTTACTCCTTTTTTTAGATTCTCAATTTGCAAATCGGTTTTAGCTTGCGCCATTCCTGTAATTGTTAAGAAAAGGGTGATAATAATGAGTTGTAATTTTTTCATTTTGAGTTATGTAGCCTTACAAGGTAGGAATATTAATTGAAGTTCTTACGGGGTAATTTTGTTTGGCAGAATTTGATGTAGGTGGGTGACCCTCTTATCGGTAGGTGTCTCCACCTACCGAAACCTACGCCTCACATGCAGGGGTAATTTTTCATGAAATGTAAAAATAAATTGAGTGAACTCTATACAAAATTCTTACTTTCAATAAATGCAATACAACCCCTATAAACGACAAGGACAGATGGATTTCCTCCAGTCCTATTTTTTCACAGACAGTATATTTGAACGGAAGCATTTACTTGTGGATGACCGCCTGAAAATGATCATAATAGACTCGTGGAAATATCTTGTTGACGCCGGAAAGATAAAAATCTACGCCTATGTCATCATGCCTAATCATATTCATTTGTTGTGGGAAATGTTGGAGCTTAATGGAAAGGAGTCACCCGCAGGTAGTTTTGCAAAATTTACAGCACACCAGTTTAAGAAGCATATTTTCTTAAATAACGAAGAGGAACTTAAAAACTATGCCGTAGCCAAAAGTGATAGGAGATATCAATTTTGGAAACGTGATCCCCTTGCTATTCCTATGTCTACAGAGAAAATATTTTTGCAAAGGCTGGAGTATATTCATAACAATGCTGTTAAATGGGGCCTGTGCAGCTTGCCAGAAGAATACAGGTGGAGCAGTGCTGGTTTTTATGAGTACGGAAAGGACGAATTTGGAATACTCTCAGATTATCGAGATTGATTTAAATGTTCCTACAGATGCTGCCAGTTTTTTGATGTAGGGTTTCGGTAGGTGGAGACACCTACCGATAAGAAAATATTGATCTTCTTGATAATCTGATTTAGCTATAAAATTCGGTATAGCAATCTGAGAAGGGAGTTCTAAAATTTCTTTTTGCTCGAGGTAGGTAATGATATTTTTAACTTCGGAGGGGATACCAATACTTTGCACAATCATGCTGTCGATTGCATTATTTACAATGGTGAAGGCATACTCATTAACATGCCACCTATCAAAATTATATCGTAGAATCCACAATGATTCCGAGTTTACATAGTTATACACCCATATTCTTAATTCAAAACTGTCTACGCCATTTGTAATAGGGAATAAATTTATTCCCGTGCTGCGTAAATTGCTAGCAAAGGCTTCATTATAAGTTTTGTTCTTACTTGTGTCAGAAATAATTTGTCAAAAACTTTTTTGATTTGAGCTCGACTCCTCTGCGCATGATAACAAGAGTATTGATAAACAACAGAAAAGTAAATGACGATTATATAACATCTTGATTTATGCTTTGATATCCTATATTTTGGTTTCCAAAACCTTCTATAAAGAAGGAAAGAACGAATATTTATGATTTATCTTACTCTTGATATGTCTGCTAAAGCTCTTTCTTGAGATTATTAAACTCGAGATAATAAATTCGTTTTCTGCTGTTCTTATTGTCCACTTTACTATATCACTCCA
>JBBKWE010000078.1:0-20348 GCA_037968795.1 Ferruginibacter sp. | reverse complement strand
GACGTTGAGATAAAAATAGAAGTAAGTGAATCTCGCTCGCTTAGTGTAAATGTATTTCTGGTGATGACGCAGCAGGAGTTTACCCACGTCTTTAGCATAAGCGAAAAGCAAGTAAATCTATCCCGCCTTCGTGATCAGTTTTTGCAGCTGGAGCAGGAGTTGGGTTATTCTATCCGCGGCTTTCAATACAATGATAATGATATCTGGGAGATAGAAGCTATGGGCTACTTGGAAGAACTGGAAAGTATAAAGGAAAAGCTTTTTAAGCTTAAAGAGAATGAAAAATCGGATGATAAATACATAATTGCTGCCAAGGTATCACGTATATCAAAAGACGCGGACAAGCTAGGTGGCAACGAACGCATATCTGGTATGCTGGAAGAATATATGTATAGAAAAAAAATGGTAGCGGAGGTTATAAGTCAGGTAGATTTTGATAAGGATAGCCTGGTAAAAACATTGCAAAAAATAGAGTCTTCAGAATCTACTTTTATAAAGTCAAAGAATGCCTCTGTGGTGCAGAACAAGGTAGATCAGCTGTACGACTTGCATTTAAAAGCACTGAGCAACACGACTAGTTATTTGATTGAAAGGTTTATAGATTATAAAGGATTGTCAGAAGATTGGTTTAAGGATTACAGAGCGGCTAAGTCTATCATGAAGATGGCAGACAAGACTCTGGAGGAAGAAAAATTTTCGGAATTTAGAAGGCAGGTATACAGCATTTCACACTTACTAAAAGATGTGCGGGCTGAATTAAATAAAGATTTTAAAGGGACAGGCATTGGCTAATAAACAATATCAATCCGTCATACGGCTTTTTAAAAACAGCCATATAGATGTAGATGCTCCCTTGCAACCGGGGAGGATAAAAAAACAACTTACGGCAGAGTTTGACTTTTCTGCTACAGGATATATAGAAGCAGACGGGCTTAGTTATACCAAGTCTGATGTGCTCGAAGAACTAAATACGCCCGACTTTGAAAAACGATTCCAATATCATAAACGCATCTGGGAGAACCCGGCGATTCTTAATCTTCTGGAGAAAAATGCGTATAACTACTTTGACTTTTCCGAACAGCTAAAAAACTTTACGGGGGACGAAGATTTTGATAATTTATTTTCTCCCTATTTCTCTGTGTCTATGAATAACCTCATGCGCAGGATATTGCAGAATGGGGAATGGGAAGAAGCAGCACAACTCCTGGTGTATGACGAATTTTTGCTGGGAGAAGATCGCGAGGAAGCCTATAAGTCTCTCCGAATATTTTTAGATGATAGCATTCGTACACTAAGAAATGTGAATAAGGAAAACTGGAAAACTTTCAGGCCGCAATTGCAGTCATGGCTACAACCAGGATGGAGTAGCTTGCTCAATGGATTGCCAGCAGAGCTGGAAGATCGCCGAAATGATGTGGCTTTTCATTTTGTGAATATAACCGTAGCCACTCAAAAAGTAGATCCTAGAAATTGCCGGAAAATAAGCAGAGAACTTACCTGCATATCACATCTTACGCCCGAGCTAAGTGAAATTATTTATGATAACCACAAAGTATACACAGGAACAAATACTGCCAGCGGCAATAAGAGTTACTGGTGGATAGGCTGGGTGGCGCTTATACTTATAAGAATTCTAATGAAGTGCTGATAGGGGGAATGGACAATGGCTGGCGATCTGCGACCACTCATATAACCTTCATTCCCTTTTACTGCAATATTGTTTTATACCAATTCTATTTTTTATTTAAGCCAAAATATTTTTGGTATAATGCCGATAGAGTAGCTGTTAATCCAATTTTGCGAAGCAAAAAATTGGACTATTACAGATACCGTATCGGTATTATGTGCTAAGTTTATGGCATGATAAAAGCCTCCGGCATATCCAAAACTTTTAAGGGAAATATTGCTTTACATCCTTTATCATTTTCCGTAGAGAGGGGTGAGAATATGGCGATTCTGGGAACAAGCGGAAGTGGTAAGACAACTACCTTGCGAATGCTTAATCGCCTCATAGAACCCGATGCCGGTACTGTGACCATAGATGGCAAAGAGGCTTTACTACAACCGGTGGAAGATTTCCGAAGAGGCATCGGCTACGTTTTACAACATCATGGTTTGTTTCCACACTACACTGTAGCAGAGAATATTGGCATTGTTCCCAGCTTACTTAAATGGCCGAAAGAAAAAATTAAAAAACGTGTAGCAGATTTGTTGGAACAACTTCATCTCCCTAACAGTTATGCACAAAAGTATCCTCATGAGCTCAGCGGCGGCGAGCAGCAGCGGGTAGGGTTGGCAAGGGCTATGGCAGCAGACCCGCCTATCCTACTTATGGATGAGCCTTTTGGGGCACTAGATGCAGTCACCAGAGCAGCCATCGCTTCGGAATTTAAAGTGCTTCCCTTGCTACAGGAAAAAACTATAGTATTTGTTACCCACGATGTGCAGGAAGCCATTACCTTGGCAGATAAAATAATCCTCCTTCACGAGGGTAAATTACAGCAGGAGGGCAAAGCAGCAGACTTTCTGTTCAGGCCGATAAATGCATTTGTAAAGGACTTTTTTGAAACCAACCTCTTGCAATATCAATTGCAAAGTTTAACTCTGAAAGACATTACCGCTAGTTTGAAAATCTCCAGAGCCGGAGATCCGAAAGCTTTACATAGCAATCAAAACCTCTGGGAAGTTTTACAGATAATCTCTACCGCAGAAGAATCAGATTCTTTTTTCTTTAGGGGAAATGATAAAATCTACGAGGTGAATTCTGAGTTAATATTTTCAGCTTTGAGCCACTTTAAAAATTCTGTGCATGCGTGATCTTTTACAATTTATGCAGGAGCAGAGCCACAAGATTTTTAGCCAGTTATTGGCTCATATTGGACTCACGTCCATATCACTATTGCTGGCTATTATCATAGCCCTGCCGGTAGGAATTTTTATTGCCCGCAAACCTAAGTGGAGTGCTCCTGTCCTCGGATTTGTCGGCATTTTACAAACGATTCCTTCCATAGCCTTATTGGGTTTTATGATTCCTCTGCTTGGAATAGGGCCGGTCCCCGCTATTGTTGCGCTTTTTTTATACGCTTTACTCCCCATCGTCCGCAATACGTACACAGGCATCACACAAGTGTCTGCGCCGGTTACAGATGCTGCCAGGGGTATGGGAATGACTCCGGCACAGATACTTACTAAGGTAGAATTGCCGCTTGCTTTTCCCACTATCATGGCAGGTATTCGTACAGCAGCTGTTATCAATGTTGGTGTAGCCACACTCGCCGCATACATTGCCGCAGGCGGCTTGGGAGAATTTATTTTCGGTGGTATAGCGCTCAATAACTCTAATATGATACTGGCAGGCGCTATTCCCGCAGCATTGCTGGCAATCATTCTGGATTATTTGCTGTCGTTGTTACAGAAAATAAAAATTTCAAAAATTAGGCGGAGGTTTTATTTAATACCGCTTGCGGCTATTTTGTTGTCGTCTTTCTATCTGGCTCCTTCTTTCTCTGGCAGTTCCCTACTGGCGGGATTTACACCAGAGTTTATGGGTAGAGAAGATGGCTATTTAGGCTTAAAGAAAGTGTACAATCTTGATATGCGAAGTGTTGTGGTAAGCGATGCGGTTATGTACAAAGCAGCATTTGAGAAAAACCTGGATGTAATTAGTGGTTACAGTACAGATGGAAGGTTAAGGGCTTTTGATCTGATAACCCTCGTCGATGATAAAAAGATTTTTCCACCCTACTACGTGGCGCCTGTAATTCGCATAGAAGTAGTACAAAAATATCCGCAGTTGGAGAGTGTCCTCAATATTCTTTCAGGAAAAATAAGCGATAGCATAATGACGGCACTTAATTACAAAGTAGACTACTTGAAAAAATCGCCCGAAAAGGTTGCAAAAGATTTTCTGATTGCTAATAATCTTTTTCATGAGGAATTGGCTCCTGGGAAAAATACTATCCGACTCGGTTCCAAAATCTTTGGTGAACAATATATCCTCACAGCTATGTACAGTATGCTTATTCGCGGGTATACAGATTTAAAAGTAGAAGCAAAAACCGGACTGGGTGGCACAAAAATCTGTTTTGATGCCCTTACTAATGATCAGATAGATATGTATCCGGAATATACTGGTACAGCATTGCTAGTGATCTTAGATGCTAAACCAGCTGTTGTAAAAGGGCTGAGCGGTGATAAAAACAAGGTTTATGAATATGTAAAGCAGCAGTTTAAGAAAAATTACGACCTGGCTTGGCTGCAGCCAGTTGGCTTTAATAATACTTATGCCCTCATGATGAGGCGGGAGCAGGCCAAGGCACTTAATGTAGAATCTATTTCACAGTTAGTGCAGACAATAGGTTCTGTCAAATAAGAGTTACCGGCTTTTTGTAAATAACAAAAGTGTGTACTATTCAATTTAGTTTTTCTTATATCTGATATTGAGTATGAGCATAAATGCGTTGAGTAAAAAGGAAAGTCCATTGGTAATTATAATGGGCCAGTCTGTTTTCAATATTCCATAAGCAGTCCAGAGACCCACCCCTACAAGAAGTATTATGAACATGATAGGAGATACATCCTTCACCTCCTTTGTTTTGAGTGCTTTTACGATCTGAGGTATGACGCCAGCGGTAGTACAACCACCTGCTAATAAACCTATAATTTCTGTAATGTTCATTTTTCAGTTTATTCAAAACCCGTACCCTCTTTTAATGCAAAAGATATTTCTTTACAATAGAGTAAAGTTTCTTTAATTACTTTTACGAATATGTTTAAAGCCATTGGTAAAAACCCTTCCGGAGAGCGATTACGCAGAACTCAATCTTCCAAAAATTGGAAAGACGGTAGTTTTCAGAATATGGAAACCACTTCTGTAAATCCTAATAAGATTTCCGTTTTCAAAATGTTCTGGGAGTTTTTTAATAAAAGTAAAGATGTAAGGCCAGGGCAGGCATTAAAGGCGGTAGTAGAAAATCTCCGGGAATATGACGGAAGTCCTTCTCTCACATGGTTTGGTCACAGTTCTTATTTGTTGCAATTCCCTGGTTGCAATGTCCTTGTAGACCCTGTTTTCAGCGGTTACGCCTCTCCGGTAAGTTTTTTTGGAAAAAGTTTCCCGGGAACAGATGTGTATACTTCTGAGGAAATGCCGGAGATAGATATTCTCTTACTTACTCACGATCACTACGATCATCTTGATTATAGAACGATAAAGGCACTTAAGGGAAAGGTGAAAAAAGTAATAGCATCACTAGGCGTAGGTTCTCACCTGGAGTATTGGGGATACGAATCTTACATTATAACTGAGCTGGACTGGCACGAAGAAATAAGGGTAAATGAACAAGTAAAGCTGACGGCACTTCCATCAAGGCACTTTTCTGGTAGAAATATGACACGGGGTCTTACACTTTGGTCAGCTTTTTCTTTGCAGATAAATGACTATAAAATCTTTCTGGGAGGAGATAGTGGTTATGACAAAGTATTCAAAAAAATAGGAGAGGAGCATGGTCCTTTTGATCTTGCGATATTAGAGTGCGGACAGTACGGTGATGACTGGCCGCAAATACACATGTTACCAGAGGAAGTACCGCAAGCGGCTACGGATTTAAGGGCAAAAACATTATTGCCGGTCCATTGGGCAAAGTTTGCGTTAAGCACTCATCCTTGGGCAGATCCGGCAATTCGATTACATAATGCCGTAAAAAAATTCCCCACATTAAATGTGGAATTTCCTGTTCTCGGTAAACGATACAAGCTCAGTGAGCTGGATTGCAAAGATTGCTGGTGGGAAGAAGCACTGGATTAGTTTATTTGCATGTTTATGAAATCTTTTCTTTTCTGCATTTATCCAGTATAACTTCTTTTTGGTAAATAATTTAACGTATTGTCATAATTATTTATACTACTTTCCTATCATCATTTAAATCAATGCGCTATTATGAGACCATCTATTATCGTGAGCATTATTGCCGGACTGGCTTTAATTGTGGCATTTTTTATTATAGGGAATGCATATCGCTACAAGTTTAAAGCAGAAGAAAATATCACAGTTACCGGTAGCGCAGAGAAGGATTTTACCAGCGATCAGATTGTATGGCGGGGAAACTTTGACCGCAAAGCTATGGAGCTGAAAGCGGCTTACTCTACTTTAAAAGAAGATGAAACTACCATCAGAAATTATTTAAAAAATAAGGGAGTAGCAGATAGTGAAATGGTATTTAGCGCCATCAATATAGACAAACAATTCAGTTACCAGTATGATGAAAACGGGAGGCAAACCGGTAGTTATTTTACGGGATATAATCTAAGCCAAAGTGTAACTGTAGATTCTAGAAATATAGAAAGGGTAGAAAAAATATCACGGGAGATTACAGAACTTATCCAGTCTGGTATAGAGTTTAACTCTTCTGAGCCTTCGTATTACTACACAAAACTAAGTGAGCTTAAAATAGACCTGCTAGCTAAGGCTGGTGCAGATGCTAAACTGCGGGCAGAAACAATCGCTAAGAATAGTGGGTCAGGCTTGGGTTCGCTGCAAAAGGCTAGTATGGGTGTTTTTCAAATCACAGGGCAGAACAGTAATGAAGACTACAGCTACGGCGGCGTTTTTAATACGAGCAGCAAAGACAAGACAGCGAGTATAACGCTGAGGGCAGAGTATGCAGCTGATTGATTTGAAAATTTGAAAATGAGTTGATTTGAAAATGTATAAACAGTCAGATTTGGATAGGATGGATGTTATATGGCATATCCCAACAACAATTAACACAAAAATTTAATTCAAAGGTGAAGACAATCCTCCTTAATATTCTTTTGCTTTTTCTGTTTACATCTTGCAATTTTGGGGTACACAAAACAGTTTATCAAAGTCAACTTTCAAACGCTTTTGGATTCAAAATAAAAAATAAGCCACTCGACTGCGGTTGTAAATTACTGTATGTCGATAGCTATGTAGATAGAAGACTCACAGAACAAATTGCAGTTGAATTTGTGTGTGATTTGTTACAACCTACAAAGTTTATTTTTTCATACGATGCTAACGGTAAAATTATCTCCTTTAAAAAATTCAGGAGTGTAACTGACAGTACATACAAAATTGCACTAACAAAAAATGATAAAATAATTTTTCATAAACTAGACAGTCTTTCTCAAAAGTGGAACTCAGACAAAGTCCGACTAAATTTAATTACCGGATTTGTTGAACTAGAGAAATCAACTCAAACAGCATTTAGCCCAGTAGGATTTGAGAAACGATTCGACTAAATTTACGCCATTTAACATTTCGGGTTACTTTCTACGCTGGCTGACGAATAAAATCTAAGCATTTACTATTTTGCTTTGGTTTTGGGTGGACAGTTTTCAGTTTGGCTTTTAGCTCATAATTTCAACTTTAGTTTTTTAATTGGGCACAGGTGGTGTGCGGACAAGCAATGAATACCAGCAAATCAGTAAACGGTATTGGTTTCCGACCAGCCGCTGCAAGTCCAGCTCTCTTTGCACAAAGGCATCATCCAAAATAGCCGCAAAATAAATTTCATTATGACTTTTAGAGAAGCAAAAATCGAAGACGTAACGCAAATACAAATCGTAAGAAATTCAGTAAAGGAAAATACACTATCTGATCTCGCTTTAGTTCCTGATGAGGATTGTGTAGAATTCTTAACCGTAAGAGTAAAAGGTTGGGTATGTGAAATTGATAATAGAATAATTGGATTTGCAATCGCAGATTTAAAAGACAACAATATTTGGGCATTATTCCTAGACCCTGAATTTGAAGGTTAAGGTATAGGACAAAAACTTCAGACTATGATGCTGGATTGGTATTTTTCCCAGACAAAAACTACAGTATGGCTTGGTACTGCATTTAATACAAGGGCAGAGGAGTTCTACAGAAAGGCGGGTTGGAATGAAGTAGGTTTACACGGTACCAAAGAAATCAAATTTGAGATGACCTATGAAATGTGGGAGCAGATAAAAAGCATGAATTGAATTCTGAAAAATGGCTCTATAAATCCTTCCCCATCACATAATCATCCATCACAAACCCACCACCAATATCATTAACAACCGAGCGTATAATTTCAAACCCATGCTTTTCATAAAACTTAACGCTGTGGTTAGTTTTATTCACATTTAGCTCAAGCCGTTTGCCAGCAGCTGCTTTAGATTTATTAATGACGTAATCAAGCATAAGAGCTCCGTAGCCTTTACCTTGTGTTTGTGGGTGTAAATATAATTTCTGTAAATAGAAAGTGTCCGGGTCTTCTGTAGAGGAGTGAGATACAAAACCTACCGCTACGTCCTTATCTTTTAAGATGGCAAAGCAATGGTTTTTCCGGGTTAGTTGATTGCTCAGAGAATCTTCGCTGTACATCATTTCCAGCATGTAATCAATCTGCTGCGCAGAGATCATGTAGTCGTAAACAATTGGCCAAATCTCATAAGCGAGCTTTTTTATGAGCGGAATATCCTCAACACCGGCATCAATTATTTCTGGCATTGGAAAACCTTATTTCGTTATTATCTTAAGCTCGGGAGCAAACATATACCTGCCCTGGCTGTCTTTTACCATAATGTCAAAAAAGTACAACTCTTCTCCTGCTTTCAATTCCTCTTGTATCGTTTTTATCCAGATAGCGGGTAAAGGTTTATCATTATAAAACTGCTGGGAACTAAAACTCATTGAAGGCGTAACCTTGCCGTCATCATCTTCTGCAACGCCTCTGCGCCTGTAGCCAAACTGATAGGAAGTTACTGTGTACGTATTGTTTTTATCGTCTGTAATCCTTAGCGGTTGGGTTATTACAGCTCTTGCCTGGTCTGCAGGTGCTGCCACGCTATCTTTGAGAATGCCCAGGTAGCTGTACAGTTTGGGAGGCTTAAATTTCTTTATAGTAGTTGTTGTGGCCTTTGTATCCTTTACCTGTGCATTTCCTGCAAAGTGGAAAGCGACAGAAGCAACCAGAATTAATGTAAAGATTTTTTTATTCATATTTTAAGCATTATCAAAGAATAAAGTGAGAGGTTTCTAATGTGCAACGTCTTATGGTTCGACTTTATTTTGCAAAAGTAAATTTACGACTAATATTATGCGGTCAGATAAACATTAACATGCTATTTTGTAGATGCAATAGCATTCAGATTTTCATTTATAATCGAAAGCTTTTCCTTAGCATCGCTCTGCTTTTTTTTCTCCAATATAATTACTTCCTCTTTTGCATTGGCAATAAATTTCTCATTGCTCAGTTTTTTATCAATAGAAAGTAAAAATTTTTCCAGGTGATCTTTTTCTTTCTTCAGAGATTCCAATTGTGCCCCAGTGTCTATGGGCGCATCGCTCTCTACATAGAACTGCTCTTTTCCTATAACAACATTTATGGTTCCTTCTACAGCAGTGTCTACAAAGTGAATTTCCTTTGCATTTACTTGCTTTTGCATTAGCGGAATTATAGAGCTATAGTTTTCATTTCTATCTGTACAGATATGTAAGCTGATGGCTTCTCTTGGTTTAATATTATTTTTAACCCTTGTATCTCTTAACCCACTTATCACCGCCTTTAGAGTGCTCCCTTGCTCCAGGATATTTTCATTAATTATACCAGCAGCAGGTGCTTGCTTTACACAAAGGTCATCTGCTCTTTCTTCTATATTGTGATAAATCTCCTCCGTTACAAATGGCATAAAAGGATGCAGCATCTGCATCATGCTCGTTAAGAATTTTACGCTTGCTTTATAAGTATGTCCCGCCATTGGCTGGTCCATTCCGGGTTTTATCCACTCAAGATACCAGCTACAGAAATCGTCCCATATTAGGGAATACAATTGCTTTAGTGCCTCACTCAGTTTGAACTGCTTCATGTGGTCCGCTACACTTTTTTGCACTTCTGCAAGTCGGCTGGCAAACCATTCTATAGCTACGCTGTCATCAGGATTTGGTTTATCTCCGCTATCCTGTTTCTCCTGCCACATCAAAAGTAATTTCTGTGCATTCCACATCTTATTGCAGAAATTTCTTCCCTGTTCCAAAGCCGACTCATCAAACAAAATATCATTACCTGCCGGCGATGCTATCATTACCCCAAACCTTGTTGCATCTGCACCATATTGCTCTATAAGTTGAAGCAGGTCGGGCGAATTGCCAAGGCTCTTGCTCATTTTTCTGCCTTGCTTATCTCTTACTATTCCTGTAAAATAAACTGCGTCAAAAGGCTTTGCGTTTTTGTAGTCATACCCTGCCATTATCATACGAGCCACCCAAAAGAAAATAATTTCCGGTGCTGTTACAAGCGTTTGCGTAGGGTAGTAATACTCTATTTCTTTATTGCCGGGATCGCTTATTCCTTTAAACACTTCCATGGGCCATAGCCAGGAAGAAAACCAGGTATCGAGGCAATCTTCATCTTGCGTAAGAACACTATTCTTTTCATCAAAATTGCTGTCTTTTTCTGCGGCTTGCTTTCTCGCCTCTGCTTCTGTAGCAGCTATGTATATATTACCATCTGCATCATACCATGCCGGTATTCTTTGCCCCCACCATAGCTGCCGGCTTATGCACCAGTCCTTTATATTTTCCATCCAGTGCCGGTAGAGGTTGCGATATTTTGCCGGGTAGAATTGTATTTCCTCTTCCATCACCGCTTTAAGTGCTGGTGAGGCTAGCTTCTCCGTACTCACCCACCATTGCATGCTTAAACGGGGTTCTACAACTACGTCCGTTCTTTCGCTATAGCCTACCTCGCTGGTATAAGATTCCGTTTTTGTCAGGAAGCCTTTTTCTTCCATCTCCTTCACTATTTTCTTTCTTACTGCAAATCTGTCTTCACCCACGTATATCTGCGCTGACTCACTCATCGTACCATCATCATTAAAAACATCGATGATTTCTAATCCGTGTTTTTGACCAAGGGCATAATCATTTTGATCATGTGCTGGCGTCACTTTAAGTGCGCCGGTACCAAAGTCCAGCGTTACATATTCGTCTGCTATAATCGGAATCTCTCTGTTTATAAGTGGTACTAAAACTTTTTTGCCTACCATCATCGTGTACCGTGGGTCAGCTGGGTTTACGGCAATTGCCACATCACCCATAATAGTTTCAGGACGCACCGTAGCTACGGTTATTCCTTCTCCTTCTTTTACATTATCGCCCGCCAGTTTATAATGCAGGTGATAAAGGTTTTGCGGCGTTTCTTTTCTTATTACCTCTTCATCGCTTAACGCTGTCAATGCTTTTACATCCCAGTTTATCATTCGCTTGCCACGATAAATAATGCCTTTCTTGTGCAGGTCAATGAACACTTTTATAACACTGTCATAATAGTGCTCGTCCATGGTAAAAGTTGTTCTGTCCCAATCAAGACTAAAGCCTAATTTCTTTAATTGTTCCAGGATGATTCCGCCATATTTTTCCTTCCATTCCCAGGCGTACTCCAGAAATTTTTCTCGGCTCAGGTCAGATTTCTTAATCCCCTTTTCCCGGAGCATTGCTACCACCTTCGCTTCTGTGGCAATGCTGGCATGGTCTGTTCCGGGTACCCAGCAGGCATTCTTGCCTTGCATACGGGCATCTCTTATGAGTATATCCTGTATCGTATTGTTGAGGCAATGACCCATGTGTAAGATACCCGTCACATTTGGAGGCGGCATGACGATAGTGTAAGGTTGCTTATCGTTTGGTTCACTTTTAAAGTAGCCAGAATTCTGCCAGTGTGCATACCATTTACGTTCTACATCGCCGGGTTCAAAATTCTTTGTGATTGCTGTTTTATCTATTGCCATAATCGGCAAAAATAAGTTTTTTACATTTACAGGATACAGCTCATATTTGCTATTTGGGTAAATGAGATTCTTACTAAATAAAAACTTATGCGGTACATTCTACTTTTTCTAATGCTCTATCCATTTAGTATAGCGTTATCTCAAAACCTGATTATAAAGGAAACTGGCAGTAAGTCTAATCTTCGCGGCCTTAGCGTAGTGTCAGATAAAGTGGTATGGGCTAGCGGCAGCGCGGGCACAGTGCTTCTTAGTACAAATGGCGGAGCTACCTGGAAAACCAGAATCGTTCCCGGGTATGAAAAAACAGACTTTCGCGATATAGAAGCTTTTGATAAAAACACAGCAGTTATTATGGGTATAGATACGCCTGCAGTAATGTTGCGAACTACTGACGGAGGAAAAAGCTGGGAACAAACTTATTTTAATAATAGGGCTGGAATGTTTTTGGACGCAATGACTTTCTGGAAAAAGAGACATGGAATTGTGATTGGGGATCCTATTAATGGACGCTTCTTTGTAATTCGCACAAAAAATAAAGGAAAAAGCTGGCAGGAATTACCCTTTGCTCACCGGCCTATTGCAGATAGTGGCGAAGCCTTATTTGCAGCGAGTGGCACCAATGTGCGAAGCATTAAGAATGGTAAAATTGTTTTTGTAACTGGCGGACTTTCCAGCAACCTAGTCCTGCCGCAGGTAAAATACAAGCTGCCTTTACTGCAAGGGATTTCTTCTGCAGGTGCCAATAGCATTACGGTGAAGGATAAAAATACATTTATGATAGTGGGCGGCAATTATACTAAGAAATCCGATACATCTGGCAGTTGTGCTATTACCTTTGATGCCGGCAAAACCTATGTACTTCCCACCAAAACAGTAAGCGGTTATAGAAGCTGCGCAGAGTATATTTCTGGCAATACCTGGATAGCCTGCGGGCTCAATGGGGTAGATATAACAAATGACGATGGGAATACTTTTAGCAAATTAATCGACCAGAGTTTTAATACGGTCGTAAAAAGCAAACGAGGAAAGAAAGTGTTTTTTGCAGGCGAAAAAGGAACAATAGGTATGCTGGTAGAGTAACATATCGAAAAAAAAACAGCAGACCTTTTTTAAAGTCTGCTGCTGAACGTCTTATTTAGTTGGTGAATATATGCTAGTCTTTTAGAATCTTAAGCACCTGGCCATCTTCCATTTTTAAGAAATAAACACCTAGGTTATAACCACTCATATCAATTGTAAAACTGGAAGCGGTAATCTTTATCTGCTGCAATGTTTTCCCACTTGCATCTATCAGAAAAGCTTTACCGCCAACTTTCGCACTATTTACTACCGCAAGATTCTTTACCGGATTAGGATAAATAGTTATGGAACCCTGTGGTACAGTGGCAAGTTTTACAATAGGAGAGTAGCTGGTCTTACCGGTGTTCTCTACCTGCTGAATTCTGTAATAAACAATTTTGTAAAGTGCGCCAGGGTCAGTAGCACTGTACGAATTTTTGCCATCTCCTTTACTTTTACTCACAGCAAAACGGGTAAAGTTTGTTCCGTTGAAACTTTTCTCTACAATATATTTTTCAATACTATTTTCTTGTACCTGAAAGTTTACTAATGCCTTTCCTGCGTTATCTACTGATGCGCTAACGCTTATCCATTTTAGGGGCAAAGGTCCAGGTATAGTTTTTACAAAAAATCCACTAAAGCCTGTAACGTCGAAACTTATTTCCCAGCGATTAGTTCTTGCATTCCACACGATGTCTCTATCTACCGGATCAATAGTGATAGGAGTACTGCTATAGCTAGCAGGCAGACCTGAACCGTTGCTGCTGATTCCTGCATATTTTTCTATAAGCAAGTTTGCTTTTCCCGCCGCATCGGATGGGTTTGTTGGCAACTTTATAGCATTCACTGCATTAAAATCATCAAACTCCGATTGTGTAAAGTATAATGTAAGTTTTGCTGTGGCAGTGGTTGTTGCAGAAGAAGGAGTGATCTCATAATGACGCTTCACAAAATTTTCCGGCTGCGTATTTTCTATCCACTCTTTTGCTGTAACTGTTCCGTTTATGGCAGTTGTTGTCCCGGTAGGAAGAATGGTTGCAATAATACGACAGTCATTGGTTACAAAACTGCTGCGACTAATTCCACTTATGTTTTTGGTTACTTCATCAAGATGTATCCCAAGCTGCTGGCCAGAAGGGTCAAAAATGATTACTTTATTGGCAGGGTATTCACCTGCCAATACATATTTATAATTCTCATTGTAGGTATACCTTATGTTACTACTACCTTCTACATCAAGTATGCTATTACAGTCATTTAGTTCTCCGAAAGTTTCATCAGAACCTCCCAGGAGCGTAATAGCAGCAGATGTGCCAGCTATACGTTTATTAGTATTTACGATGTAACCTCCATCTTCCAATATTGTATATAAACCGCCTCCTACGTTATCATTGCTGCTTTTACCTACAATACTGTTAAGTGTACTAATAGTTCCCAGGATCCCTTTAAATCCATTTGCCCAGGTAATAGCTCCTGCATTCGTAGCTGCTCCTCTACTATAAAGAGGACTCATAATAGCAAAATTGCCATTTTTCAAGACTAAAATACCGCTACTGCCTATATAGTCATTAGCGGTGCTTCCTAGCAGACTTTTGCTAGCGGTGATAGTACCGGTTATTCCACTAGTACCCTCACTCCATGTTACGGCTCCTGCATTTGCTATTGTACCTCTATCCCAAAGAGAAGAGCGCACTACATAGTTGCCATTTGTTAGTGCTATAATTTGAGCCTCCTGCATATCATCAGGAGAACTCCCTACCAGACTATTGCTGTTACTTACTGTTCCATGAATTCCACTCATTCCATCACCCCATGTAGCAGCACCAGCATTTGTAACAATTCCGTTATCCCAGAGGGGGCTGTTAATTACATAATTTCCATTAGTAAGTGCTGTAACCGCTTGACCTATCTGATCATCTGCAGTGCTGCCCACAATACTATTATCAGAATTTACTAAACCTGTGATTCCTTTATTACCTTCTGCCCATGTAACAGCACCTGCAGTAGCCATTGCACCGTTTTTCCAAAACTTACTGTTTACGGTATAATTGCCATTTTTTAGAGCGGTAACTGAAAAACCAACCTGGTCATTTTCATTCCCGCCTACAAGACTATTTGCTGCGCTTACTACTCCGGTTGTACCTGTTACGCCATTGCACAGTGTAGCGGCACCGGCACCCATAATGTTTCCATTATTCCACCTTGAACTTTGAACTACATAATTTTCATTTGAAAGCAGAGTAACAAGACGACCTACTTCATCTCCTGTAGAAGAACCCACCAAACTATTAGCAGCAGAAATCATTCCTACACGCCCCCTGTTTCCATCACACCAGGTAACTGCTCCTGCGTCAGCTACACTTCCATTGTCCCATATTGGACTAGACACTACATAATTACTGTTACTCAATGTTCTTATACTAGTGCCTACTGCATCACCAGCCGAGCTACCTATAAGACTATTAGCAGCTGATACAAAACCGCTTAAACCTGTAATACCATCAACCCATGTGGCTGCACCAGCGTTTACTATATTTCCATTGTCCCAGTCTTTGCTTATAACTACATAATTTCCATTTGGCAAGGCTATAAAACCAGACCCTACTAAGTCGCCGGTGCTGCTTCCCACAAGACTATTAGATTCACTTACTGCTCCACTTATCCCGGTTTTACCATCACCCCAGGTAATAGCACCAGCATCTGCGGCTGTTCCATTATGCCAACGAATAGAGCGGACAAAATAATTTCCATTGGACAATCCAAACGAAAATTCACCAACCTTATCGCCTGCATGCGTACCTACCAAACTATTGTTAATTGACACTATACCGCTGGTTCCTATATTCCCATCTCCCCATGTCGCAGCTCCGGCATCTGAAATATTTCCATTATCCCATAGTGGACTTCTTACTACGTAATTACTATTCACAAGCGGAATTATTGAACCTGAACTTATCTGATCATTCGGCGATCTGCCTATAAGACTGTTCGTAGCGCTGACGATTTCTGTTCCTATAGAAGTACCATTTCGCCAGGTAACTGCACCTACCTTAATTAAAGTCTCGTTGTTCCAGTTTGGGCTACTTACCACAAAGTTGCCATTTGGCAATGCTCTGATAACTCCACTACCAACCTGGTCTCCTGTGGCGCTTCCTTTGAGTATACTTAGCTGCGCATGTGTAGCACCGTCATATAAGTATACAGCTCCTACATCTGCAATAGCGCCCTCATCATACAGGGGGTCTGTAACTACATAATTCCCATTAGACAGGATAACTACTGTTTTACCATATTGTCCGCTTCCGGCAGGTCCGGTAATGGTTGTTTTTTGTGCCAATACATTCATGGCAAACATTAAAATGGCTAGCGCCATAGGTACAATTTTTTTCATAAGTTTAAATTGATGATTATAAGCACTATTATGAGTGCTTATCAATAATCCGGTTAATAAAGTTTTAAATAATGATAATAGGTGTCAGATAGTAGGGAACGGAGAAAAATTAGATTTTAGTTTTTATAAATACAGCTTAACGCGGCAAATTTAAGGGAATTATTTTTAATAAATTCGTCTGTGCCAAAGTATATTTTCTTGCCAGTCAGAGAGTTAGTGGCCATTTTTCTAATGTGGAATTCCCGGAGGCACAATAGTCGCAGGTGTGCATTCAATATTATACTTTTATAAGAAATTGCATAGGAATGGGCAGGCACAGAAATGAATTTTTTCTTTCTTGCTCAGTATTACTTCTAAAAGAAACCTCGTATTTGTACCGGAATTATTATTTTTTTAAAATAAATGCTTTAAACAAAAGTTTTTTCTTTACTTTTGCACTCCAAAAATTTAGGATTATGGCCAGAGTATGTCAGGTAACAGGAAAGAGACCAATTACAGGTAATAAAGTATCGCATTCCAATATAAAAACAAAGCGCAGATTTCTACCAAATTTGCAAACCAAGCGTTATTTCCTTGCAGAGGAAGATACCTGGGTTACTTTGAAAGTAAGCAGCGAAGCTATTCGTACCATCAATAAGAATGGTTTGTATAGTGTAGTAAAGCAGCTAAGAAGCGAAGGCGTAAAAATATAATAACAGCAAAAGGCTTGCTTTACAAGCCGCCAACAATATAAAAAAACAACAATGGCAAAGAAAGGAAACAGGGTACAGGTAATCATGGAATGCACAGAGCACAAAACTAGTGGTATGCCGGGCACCAGCCGTTACATTTCTACTAAGAATAAGAAAAATACGCCTGAGCGTTTGGAATTAAAGAAATTTAATCCCATTCTTAAGAAAGTAACAGTACACAAAGAAATAAAGTAATTAAAGAAATAGTATAGCTACAAGCTATTATTAGCACATTTTAAAATAATACCATCATGGCAAAGTCAGCAAAAACCGCGATCAAGACCAAAGATCAAAAAGCAGCAGCAGATGCAAAAAACTGGACGAAAGTTATTCGCACTATTCGCAGCCCAAAAACGGGTGCTTACACTTTCAAAGAGTCTATCGTGCATAAAGAAAAAATTACTGAGTTTCTAAGCAAATAATTTTTTTTTTAAATAATTGAATAAGCCGCTTATATTTAAGTGGCTTTTTTATTGATTTTTATTTGCGGGGCAGCATAGATTATTCCCCATTCTTATGTCATAGATTTGGCATATTGGACTCAAATGTTTGCGTATAATTTGCTAATATTATATATTGCCACTCAGTAAATTAACGACAACTGTGATCATAGAATTATAAACTTACGAGGAATAAAGAAACATGAAAAAAATATTTAATCTAAAACATTTAAAGGGCGATCTTTTTGGTGGTATTACCGCAGGTATAGTGGCATTGCCCCTGGCACTGGCATTTGGTGTAAGTTCGGGACTCGGACCCAGTGCTGGCCTATATGGTGCTATTTTTATTGGATTTTTTGCCGCACTATTTGGTGGTACTCCTACCCAGATATCTGGGCCCACGGCTCCTATGACTGCCATAAGTATGGTGATTATAGCAGGAATTATAGCTTCCAATGAAGGCGACGTGAGTAAAGCGCTCCCTATAATTTTAAGTATTTTTTTACTGGTAGGAGTTATACAAGTCTTGCTGGGGGTACTTGGCCTCGGAAAATATATAAAATACATACCATACCCCGTTGTATCTGGTTTTATGACGGCCATAGGGGTAATAATTATCATTACTCAAATCATTCCATCCCTAGGGTATTATCCTAAGGACGATGGGCAGTATGTAAATCAATACAAAAGTGAAGCAGAGAGTGCTATTTTTAGCGATATTCTGAAAGAGGAAGCTGGTAATAATGTATATGTAATACAAGATTACCAGGAAGCAGTAAAAAAAGCGGAGCAGGTAACACCAGAGCAGGTGCTTAAAGAATCGCAATCTATTGCCGCAAAGAATAGTAGTGGCGTAATTGGCTCTATTAAAATATTGCCTCGTGCTTTGGAAAATATAAGCTGGTTGGAACTGGCACTGGCTATGGGAACAATATTTATAATTTATGCCTTTAAACGGGTAACTACTAAGGTGCCCAGCACGCTGGTAGCCCTGGTCGTCATGAGTGGTATTGCATTCGGTTTTGATCTGGGCTACCGCCCCATAGAAGCTATTCCCGCGGGTATTCCTGTGCCAGTGTTAGAGATTTTTACAAATTTCAGCCTAAGTAAAATAACACCCTATGTATTTACGGCTATATCACTTGCTTTTCTTGGAGCAATAGATTCCTTACTCACGTCTGTGATAGCGGATAATCTCACCGGCACAAAGCACAATCCTAACCAAGAACTGGTAGGGCAGGGGATAGGTAATTCTCTTTCAGCGGTTTTTGGTGGATTACCAGGCGCAGGTGCTACCATACGTACGGTAGTAAATATTTCAAGTGGTGGTAAAACCAGGTTATCTGGTATGCTGGCTGCCTTGCTTATTCTTGTAATCTTACTTGCCTTTGCGCCGGTAGCATCCAAGATTCCGGCTGCTGTACTTAGTGGTATCCTTATCACTGTAGGAATAGGGGTTATGGATTACAAAGGACTAAAAGCAGTGCCTAGTATGCCACGCTCAGAGGTTATAATTATGATCATTGTATTGTTATTATCTACCTTCTGGAACCTTGTGTATGCAGTGGGAATAGGTCTTGTGATAGCCTCTCTTATGTTTATGAAGAAGATTGGTGACATTACTGCTCAAGGATCGGAAGTGAGCACTTTAAAAGAAGAAGAAGCCTGGGCAGACGAGTTTGATTTTCCTGCAAGTCTTAAAGAAGAAGTTTTCATCAAACATCTTGATGGTCCTTTATTCTTTGGCAGTACCAGCGATTTTCAGCAGTTGTCGCAGCAAATACCGAAAACCGCATCTGTGGCTATCATACGTATGAGCCGGGTGCCATACATTGACCAAAGCGGCCTATATGCAATTGAGGAAGTATTGCAGAATCTACGTAAAAATGGTATTACAGTGCTTATTGCCGGAATAAAAGAGCAACCAAAATTTATGCTGGGCAAGCTCAATGTGATTCCTGCAATAGTAAAGGAAGAGCATGTTTTCTCCAGTTTTAGAGATTGTTTAAAATGGGTAAATGAAAATGTAGAAGATAGAGTAGGGTAGAAAATTAAATCTATAAAAAAAGCAGCACTTAAAAAATGCTGCTTTTTAGTCGTAAATACCTATTTTCTATAAGCTATTAATAAGAAGTGCCGTGGCTACATTTACTGTGGTTTGTAATAAAGAAACTCTGTCTTCAAGTTTATTTACAGCTGCCTGCCTTATAGAATATTCTGCCGCTGACAACCCATTTTGTTTTTGTGTTTCTAAAAGGTACTGAGTGCTAGAGAGTTTTTGAATAGCATAATCAAGAACGCTTTGGCTATAAAACAACTGTTCTCTACTGTTTTCTACTGTATTGTAATATTCTGTCCTGTTACGATTAAAAATATCTGAAAAAATGCCATTATCACTATTATTACAATTGCCCTCATAGTCTCCGTGGTTGAGGTGTGCTTTTAAAGCATTTTGCGACACCGTAATGGACACCCCCCCCTTACCATTTGCCGGCTTATGACACAACGAAACTTTTACCTTATTCCTTTTGTCTTTTCTGTTTTTATAAGACTTATCGTTCCAGCCGTAATCGTAGTCATTATATGAACCTAATTTGTATTTTTTCGTACTTCCTTGTCCATTAATAGAAGCATTATTTTTCACAGCATCTACATTGAATTTCTTCTTATTACCATTATTGCCCTTTTTACCATTATCAAACTGCGAGCCTCCATTTTCTTTCTTGTCTTCTCGCATATTAGCCGACATCCCCTTTTGTTTTTCAGCCTTATTTTTATTTCCCTTCTGCTTATCCATTTGTTCAGACTTGCCGTTTTGCTGTCCCTTCCGTTTTCCTTGCTGCGCCACAGCATTATAAATGAACAGGGCAAAGAGCATTGCTAAAGGGAGGAATAATTTCATTTTATTATTTTTCATGGTTATTTATTATTTGAAATAATTAAAATTTT
>JBBKWE010000077.1:0-11926 GCA_037968795.1 Ferruginibacter sp. | reverse complement strand
ATATAAGCATTTACACCAGCGGTATAATTATCGCAGGCAGCCTTCGTCATTGGGTCTGCATCAGATTCTTCTACTGCTTTTTCTGCTGCCCAGGTCATTCCAAGGCGGCGAAATTCTCTATCGTGTGGAAGTGCTTTATCTCCTATGAGGGAACTTAACTCCCCTGAAGCCGCCATTGCCTGAAATTCCATTTGCCATAATCTGTCTTTTGCATGCAAGTATCCTTGTACAAAAAATATGTCTTCATTATTTTCAGCAAATACGTGCGGCACCATGCGGTCATCAAAGTACACATCTACTTTCCCTTTTAGGTTAGTGAAATGCAATTCTTCATTGAATCCCTCTTTATCTTGCCTGGCATTTTGCCAAAAACCTTGCTGGGGGCTAAGAAGCTTGCCTAGTGGCGCTGGTAAAACGGTTGTTCCATTTAGAATAAAAATAAGTGCTGCAGTAATGGCAGCGAAGAGAAAGAATAAGAATACACGCATAGTTAAGTTTTGATGAATCTAAAGTAAGATTAATAGTGCTGACTGACAATTTAATATTGAAACGAAAAGCTTTAGCGATAAAATAATAGATTTATGCAAGCTCTTTTCCTTAAATCTTATTCGCTACATAAAAATCACAGAAAATAAAACTTACTTTTGCCCTCAATAATGAAAAAACTTCTACTAATATTCTTTACTGCCTTTCTCCTGAGCGGATGCTTCATCTTTAAGAAAAAAGAAAAATACGGTTGTCCTGCAACTGCTGCCAATACGGGTGCCGAGAATGTAGACATAAGCAAAAAACAGAAGAAGAAAGATAGGTTTAAAGTAAAAGATATTTATAAGAACTGAGTGGATTTTTTTGGTAGATTTTTGATTCTAATAGTTTTATTGTTCCAACCATGTAAAAAATCTCCTGATGCGTTTTTAACTCTTTGATCAGTATGATTTGTCTTCTATACTATCGCGAATGGTGAGGTAGCTTATATATCTTTCTTCAGAAACTGTCCCATCATTTACTCCTTCTTTTACAGCGCAGCCCGGCTCATTTATGTGAACACAATTATTGTATTTACATTGTGGAATTAGATCCTTCATTTCTCTAAAATAATGTGACAACTCATCTTTGGGCACATCTACAATACCCATTTCTCTTATGCCCGGCGTATCTATGAGTGCTCCGCCATCTGGCAGGTCAAACATTTCTGCAAAAGTGGTGCTGTGTTTGCCTTTTCCGCTCCAGTCGCTTACAGTAAGGGTTTTGAGGCCAAGCTCAGGGAAAACTTTGTTTATAAAGCTGCTTTTTCCCACGCCACTATGTCCGCTGAGCAAGGTGACTTTATTGGAAAGTAATTTCATCAAATTTTCTATTCCTTCGCCCGAGACAACGCTTATTGCTGCGATGTGGTAACCCATAGGCTCGTATATTTCTCTAATGCGCAGTAATTGGTCTTCTTCTTTAGGGAAATACAAATCCTTTTTATTGAACACGATAATTGCCGGCACAGAGTAGGCTTCTGAAGTACAGAGAAACCGATCAATAAATCCCAGGGAAGTCTTGGGTTCTTTGAGCGTAGCAAATAGCAAACTCTGATCGAGGTTGCTAGCCACAATATGATGCTGGTGCCGATTGTGCGGACTAATTCGATTGATGTAATTTCTGCGATCTTTAATGCCTGTTATCATCCAGGTATCTTCAATAGGATCATGCTCTACTTTTACGTGATCGCCTACCGCTATGGGATTAGTAGAGGTAAGTCCTTCTATCTTAAACTTTCCTTTTATTCTTGCTTTGTAAAAGCTTCCGTCCTCATCTTTTACGCTGTACCAGCTTCCGGTAGATTTGTAAACAACCATTATTTTTGATGATTAATTATTAATTGTGTAAAAAACAGCAGAGGAAAAACACGATTTAGCCACAAAGGCAGTAAGGCACAAAGATGCACAAAGTAAAGCTAAGTGAAGTATTCCCGCCATCAAGAAAAAAATCTCTGAATATCAAAGTCAAAGAAAAACCCGCAGAAAATAAATCCTGCGGGCAATCAAAAATCTCAAATCAAAAATCAAAAATCTCTTTAACTTTCCTTTTCCGTGCTCTTTTTCTCTTTCTTCTTTCCTTGTTCTTTTACAGAGAAAATTACTTTTTTCTTTTCCTCATCCATATTGGCAATAACCACATCTCCACTACTTATATTTCCGTTCAAAATCTCTTCTGCCAGCGGATCTTCCAGGAATTTCTGAATGGCTCTATGTAGCGGCCTTGCTCCATACTCCTTGTCATATCCTTTATCTGCAATGAAATCTTTTGCCTCTGCAGAAAGCTCCATGGAGAAGCCAAGATTGCTAAGGCGGACCATAACTTCTTTCATGAGGATATCTATGATCTCAAAGATATCATCCTTAGAAAGTGCATTAAAAATCACTACATCATCTATCCGGTTTAGAAACTCCGGGCTAAAGGTGCGCTTCAGTGCTTTTTCTATAATAGCCTTATTGTTTTCTTCGCTGCTCTCTTGTCTGTTTGCCGTAGCAAAACCTACTCCATCTCCAAAATCTTTTAACTGGCGTACCCCAATATTGGAGGTCATGATGATCATGGTATTCTTGAAATCAATCTTGCGACCCATACCATCCGTCAACTGTCCATCATCCAACACCTGCAATAGAATATTATAGATATCCGGATGCGCTTTTTCTATCTCATCCAATAAAATAACACTGTAAGGCTTGCGACGAACTTTTTCTGTAAGTTGTCCGCCTTCCTCATATCCTACGTAACCCGGAGGCGCTCCTATGAGCCTGCTCACCGTAAATTTTTCCATGTACTCACTCATATCTATTCTGATGAGTGCATCGTCGCTATCAAACATCTGGCGTGCAAGCGAACGTGCCAACTCTGTCTTACCCACACCCGTAGGACCAAGAAATATAAATGTACCGATCGGCTTCTTAGGATCTTTTAACCCTACCCTATTTCTTTGTATAGCTTTTACTACCTTGGAAATGGCAGACTCTTGTCCTACTACGGCACCTTTCAGATCATCGCCCATGCGGCGTAACTTGGTAGTCTCTGCCTGCACCATACGCTTCACAGGAATACCAGTCATCATATGTACCACTTCGGCTATATCTTCTTCTTCTATAGGATAGCGCTTGGTCTTGCTTTCCTCTTCCCAGTCTAATTTTGCCTGCTTCAGTTCTTCTTCCAGCGTGCGCTCAGTATCGCGGAGTTTAGCAGCTTCCTCAAACTTTTGGGTTTTTACTACTTTATTTTTCTCCAGCTTTATATCTTCTATTTTCTTTTCCAGCTCTATGATATTCTCTGGCACATTTATATTCTTTATGTGCTTACGGGCACCCACTTCGTCTAAAACGTCTATCGCTTTATCTGGCAATAATCTGTCAGTCATATAGCGATCACTCAGCTTAACACAAGCATCTATGGCTTCCTGGCTATAAGTTACATTGTGATAATCCTCGTATTTACTTTTTATGTTATTGAGTATTTCTATGGCTTCTTCTACAGAAGGCTGCTCTATCAAAACTTTTTGAAAACGACGATCCAAAGCTCCGTCTTTTTCTATGTGCATACGGTACTCATCTAAAGTAGATGCGCCTATGCATTGCAGCTCTCCACGGGCGAGCGCTGGTTTAAAAATATTACTCGCATCCAGAGAACCACTGGCACCACCTGCCCCTACGATGGTATGAATTTCATCAATAAACAAAATAACGTCGCGGTTTTTCTCGAGTTCGTTCATAATCGCTTTCATGCGCTCCTCAAACTGTCCTCTATATTTTGTACCGGCTACGAGTGCAGCAAGATCAAGACTTACTACTCTTTTATCAAACAAAACCCTGCTCACTTTTTTCTGTACAATGCGTAAGGCAAGGCCTTCTACGATTGCAGTCTTACCCACACCAGGCTCCCCTATAAGAATAGGATTATTCTTTTTTCTGCGGCTTAGTATCTGTGATACCCGCTCTATTTCATTTTCTCTTCCTACGATAGGATCGAGCTGATTAGATTCTGCCAGTTTGGTTATGTCTCTACCAAAATTATCAAGCACCGGAGTTTTTGTTTTCGGTTGATTTGCTCCACCCTTGGCAGACCGCCCCGACCCAAAACTTTTTCTTTCCTCATCAAATTCCTCCTCCTCGCCAAACTCTGCCTGCGGTGGTGTATTGCTCACAAACCCTAGTTCTGTGCGAAATAATTCATAGTCTACATCCAATCCTTTTAGGATTTGAGTAGCTACATTCTCACGATTTTTCAGAATCGAAAGCATAAGATGCTCACTCTCTACCGTAGCGCTTTTTACAGACTTGGCTTCCAGCACGGTGATGCGTATTACCTTCTCTGCCTGCTTTGTAAGCGGCAGGGAATTTATGTTGGCAATATTCTTACCTGTCTTATCTTTTACAGCAATTTCTATTTCTTTTCGCAGGTCGTACAGGCCTACATTGAGTGACTTTAGCACCTTCATTGCGGTGTTGTCACCATCTCTTATGAGGCCTAGTACGAGGTGTTCTATTCCAATAAAATCATTCCCAAGGCGCAGGGCTTCTTCCCTGCTGTAGGAGATGATTTCTTTTACTTGTGTGGAAAAATTATTATCCATGGATGTCCTCTTTTTTTATGTTACAATAATAACGATAATATACCGCGGCAGGTTGGTAATTTAATGCAAATGTTAGTATGTGCACAAAAACATTTACCAGCGGTTTTTCGTTCCTGTTTTTTTTCTGAAAATATAGGGGATAATAATCTTCGTAAAATCTTTGTCTTAGAAAAAAAATTATACATTACATTTTTCAAATTCTGATTACATGAATGTCAAAATAGATACCAAAGAGAAATTCACTGTTTTAACTCCAATCGAGTCGCATATTTCTGCTAATATGACAGCATCTCTCGCAGAATTGCTGCACCCTTACCTGCAGAAGGCCCCTCCTCATATAGTTTTTAACATGGAAGCGGTAGAAGCAGTAGAACCGCTGGCAATGGAAAAAATTACTTCTTTGCAACAACAATTCTACGAGAAACAATGTTCGTTTGTGATTTGTAATATGCAGGATGCGGTGGAAAAAAGCTTTGATGAGCATAATTTCCTGGAGCTACTCAATGTAACGCCTACAGAAAGCGAGGCATGGGATATTGTACAAATAGAGGAGATAGAAAGGGAGTTGTTTGGGGACGAGTGAGGGGATTATTGACTGAGGGGATTTGTGATTTGTGATTGCTGTAAAATCTCATTAATCGTAAGGTGGTGATGATCGTCAGGCAGATTTTGTCGAAGCCTGGTAAGAGGGAACACTTTTGGTTTACTATTGCTTTGTCAAACGCAGGGATGGCGTATATTTCTTCAAAACTTTTTTGCAAAAATCAAACTCTAAACGACTCTAAAGTAAGAATAGGTTCATTTAATTTTTTGTATTTCTTCCTTGCTTAGTGTGATGTCCAAACTTTATTTTTTACCCCCGCCCACAATCTTTATTTTTAATCCAATTGCAATTGTTCTGTATCTATGCACACATTTGCAAAAAACGTTTTATTGATTGTATAAATAATTTGCATTGCTTACCCTCACTATTCTAGGAAATAATTCTGCCATGCCCGTGTATGGTCGTCACCCTACCGCTCAGGTGTTGCATCATAGCGGCGGAAGCTATCTTATAGACTGTGGCGAAGGCACGCAAATGCAGATATCTGCTTTTAAGGAAAAATGGAGCAAAATAACTAAGATCTTTATATCCCACTTGCATGGCGACCACTATTTTGGACTCGCAGGTTTACTCAATACTATGGCGCTTCTAAAACGCACAACAGCGCTGGATGTATACGGCCCCGAAGGCCTTGAAGAAATAATAAAATTACAAATAGCAGGAGCTGGAAAAGACCTACCCTACGCAATATTTTTTCATACTGTGACTGCCGCCGGCCTTATCTCCGAAGATGGATATATGCAGGTAAACGCTTTCCCCACCGATCATAAAATTACTTGCTTTGGTTATAAATTTACCGAGGTAAAGAACAAACGCTCGCTCGATATTTCTGCTGTACAATCTGCTAATGTTCCCGTGAGCTTTTATGCCGCATTGCAAGAAGGCGACGATTACATAGCGGCAGATGGTAGCTGCACTCCAAACCATAAACTTACCTTTGCTGCTCCTGCACCTAAGATCTACGCCTACTGTGCAGACACCCGCTACTGCGAAGCTATGCTCCCGCACATACAGGGGGTAAACGTTCTCTACCACGAAACTACTTTTTTAAAAGAAGCTGAAGAGCGAGCTTACGAACGCTACCACAGTACTACCGCTCAGGCTGCGACCATAGCCCAAAAAGCCAATGCCGGCAGATTGCTCATTGCTCACTTCTCTTCTAAGTATAAAGAGTTAGATATTTTTGTAGAAGAATGTAAAGAGGTTTTTGAGAATGTGGAATTGGCATTAGAAGGGGCGACTTATATATTGTGATATGGATAGTTTTAGTTTGCAGTTCTTTCCAGTTTCTGATTGATGGAAAATTTCTACTTTAGGAAGAGGGCAGAAAGAATATCATTACAAGACAACTACTTACTTAAAGTGCTTTTTGTGGGAGGAATTAGTGCCGCTTAAGCGTTTCAGAATTAAGGATTGGCAAAAATTAAATCTAACACACGTACTTCGGAGCTTCCAGCATCATGAAAAACACACACAATATCAGACCTGCAATTATTGAGGATTTAGAAGCAATTACCAGCATTTACAATTATGCAATTGTCTCCAAATTTGAAACTGCAGACACCATACAACAAAATTGGAAAAAGAGAATAAGTTGGTTTAAGAGTCATACCCCTAACGCATATCCGATATTTGTTTATGAAATTAATGGCATCGTAGCTGGTTGGATAAGTTTAAGCCCATACAGAAAGGGTCGCAAGGCTTTAAGGTTTACAATAGAAATAAGTTATTACGTACATCCAGACTTTAAACAACAAGGTATAGGAAGCGCATTGATGGACTATGCTATTAATAAAAGCAGAGAATTAAATTACAAAACACTACTGGCAATATTATTAGAGAAGAATAAAAAAAGCATACAATTACTGCTAAAATATGGCTTTGAAAAATGGGGTCAGATGCCAAATATTGCAGATTTTGATGGCACAGAATGTGGGCATTTGTACTACGGACTTAAAATAGCAAAATAAAGAGGAAGGCAGGCTTCACATGCCAGAGGGTAAAAGCAGAATATTGAAAGAATTACCAAATTACTGAATGCTGCAATTTTCTGAGGATTTGATAGAGTAAGCCAAAATTTATCCGGGCTCTTCCTTAAGCTGCTGGCAGAATTAAAACTTGTATTTTCGGTTTTTAAAAAAATAAAGTAACTGTCTATGAGATAAAAGAAAAAAAGCAGTTCCTGCGTTTACCGGCAAAAATAAATACCTGATCATTTTCATAACAAAAAAACACCATGATCAAACTTCCATTTTCAAAAATCATTGCAGGCACTATGACCTGGGGTGTATGGGGCAAAGATTGCAGTACTAAGCAAATGATACAACTGATGAATTGTTGCTTAGAAAATGGCATCAGTAGTTTTGATCATGCTGACATTTATGGAGATTACACTACAGAAGCCAGTTTTGGAAAAGCTTTGAGCGAAAGCAAAATAGATAGAGATGCAATACAACTGATTTCTAAGTGTGGTATTCAAATGAAATCTGATAAAAGAAAGAACGCAGTAAAGCACTACGAGTATTCCTCGAAATACATAATTTGGTCTGTAGAACAATCTCTCAGAAACTTACAGACCGATTACCTGGATCTGCTATTATTGCATCGACCCAGCCCGCTTATGCAGGCAGATGAAATTGCAGAAGCAATTATAAAACTAAAGCAAGAAGGAAAACTTAGAGACTTTGGAGTTTCTAATTTCACGCCATCGCAAACGGATTTGCTAGAAGAAAAAATAAAAATAAGCTATAATCAAATTGAGTTCTCAGTTACCCATTTTGAAGCCATGCTCAATGGCAGTTTAGACCACATGCAAGTAAATAAAATTACTCCGATGTGCTGGTCGCCACTGGGGTCGGTATTTAGAAAAGAGGATGCGCAATCACAGCGGGTAAAAGAACTTGCCACTAAACTGTCTTGCAAACACGAAGTACCAATTGATGTTCTGCTTCTTGCCTGGATTATAAAACACCCTGCGGGCATTATACCTGTGTGCGGTACAACTAGTACCTCAAGGATAGCTCAGCTTCATAAAGCAAAACATGTAGAGATGGAACTGCAAGATTGGTTTAATTTATGGGAGGAGAGTGCAGGGGTAGAGGTGCCGTGATTTACCAATCTGGTATGCACATACCATAATTTTTTTCTAAAATATTACAGTTTTTTCATATGGTACATTTTTTGTTTTTTATATAGCTTATAATCACCCCATAAAAAACTTACACTATGGCAAAGTCAACAAAAACACCAACTGTAAATGCAGACGCAAAAAAGTCTGCAGTCACTAAACCAGTTAGCAGCAAACCTAAAGTCCCTGCTAATAAAGAAGTAAAAAACAATGTGGACAAGGGTAAGGAAAAAACTGCAATGCCGGTTAAGAATAGTACAGCAGCAACTAAAAAGGCTACTTCGGCAAATAGCGGAAAAAATACCTCAACAAATAAAAAAGACGCCACACCTATTGTTCCCTATGAAGGAAATAGCAAACTAAAGACAAGTAGGAGCAGATTAACAGGAGAAGGAAAAAGACCAGTGTAAAAAAAATTACAGTGTTAGGATTCAGAATAAAAATTGAAGTAATAAATGAGGAACCTACGTTTCTCATTTTACTTTTAATATCACATTAGCCCCTCTTGCTGTTATCCATGGATAAAAGTGTAAGAACGCATCGTGCCACGACTTTTCATTGTGCATGCCCTGCTCGGGAATGTAACTGTACATAATACCCTTAGAGTGGGTAGCGTACTTTTCTACTATTTGGTTCAAATCGGTTACATAGTTTTTCCCTTCTGCAGCACCCATACTAAAGAATAACTTCGAATTGTTGCCTTTTGCCAGCTTCGTGGTAAGGTCGGCAAGCTCTGGCGCTATCCAGAAAGAGGGAGAGAATACGCCGGCTTTACCAAATACCTGTGGGTATTTTAATGCGGCATAATAAGATATTAGTCCGCCGAGGGAGCTACCGGCTATTATGGTATTCCTTTTATCTTTAAGTGTACGGTAGCTGCTGTCAATGTAGGGTTTCAGTTCCTTTACGATAAACTCCAGGTAGGCATCGCCTTGTCCTTCACCATATTTTTCATTGGTAAATGGATTGTAATCCTGTATACGCTTCGGTCCATTATCAATACCTACTATGATACAGGCTTTCTTCTTTTTAGCTATAAGCGAATCCATAATTTCGTCTACACCCCACTCGCCGCTAAAGGCAGTTTGGTCGTCAAAGAGATTTTGTCCATCGTGCATATATATTACAGGGTATCGCCTCGTCGATTTTTCATACCCTTTGGGTATATACATTCTTATGGTACGCTTTGCTCCATCATTGCCTATTGCAAATTTTCTTGAGAGTATATGTACTTGTGCGGATGCGGTACTCTTTCTAGTTGCGGCAGCAAATTTGTCCTTCCAGCCTTTAACGCTGTATTGCAGGATTGTATCTTTGTTTACCCCTATTATATTGTTATCTATGTCGCTGCCATCGGCACCGCACTCTACCCTATCCCAGGTTCCTCTTGTGATCTTGTAAGAAAAAGTACTTCCTATAAATTCTTTTATGGTCACCTTCCACGAGCCGGAGGCGCTATCATAACTAAGGGGTGTGGTACCGGGCTGCCAGCTATTGAAGTTGCCGGCTATAAAAAGGGAATCGCTACTACTTACCAGAGGTGCAGATACAACTACTGTAATATCTGATCCTAAGTGATGTTGCATTACTCTGCCAAAAAGGGCAAATCCTGCAATGAAAATAATACTGAAAAAATTACGCAAACTGTTACTTTTCGTTAAAAATTGGACCGAGAGAGGAATGCTTTTACCTGCTCATCATATCCTTTACTTAGCGGTACCAGTGGTAACCGAAGATTATTCTTTATCATAAACTGGTGCGCCAAAAACGACTTTACACCAGCTGGGTTATTCTCTGCAAATAATAAGCCATAAGCTTCTACCATAGAATCATTAAGCACCCTGGCTTTGTTAAAATCGGCTTGCAGCCCTGCTTGTATCATGCTGGAAAAAACTGAAGGGAAGCAGTTTGCAGCTACACTTATAACCCCGTCTATGCCACAAGCTAGTTGCGCCATTACCAGGTCATCATCCCCACTGAGGATGAGAAAATCTTTTCTGCAATCTCTTACCAGCGTTACGCAGTTTCCTATGCTATTGGCAGCCTCTTTTGTACCTGCTATATTCTCACAATCTGCCGCAAGGCGCAGCGTGGTACTTACTTCTATGGCTTTACTGGTGCGACCCGGCACATTATATAGGATCACCGGCACAGGACTAGCTTCTGCCAGTGCCTTATAATGCTGATATATTCCCTCCTGCGAAGGTTTATTGTAATAGGGACTAGCACTTAAAATAGCGCAGGCATATTGCAAAGGCAACTTATTTACTTCCTCAATAAGTGCCGCAGTGTTATTACTACCTGCACCTACTACAAGCGGTACCCGCCCGTCTATTTTGTCTACCGTAAAATTTATTATCGCTATTTTCTCGTCCAGAGAAAGCGTAGGCGTTTCTCCTGTAGTGCCCAGGGATACGATATAGTTTACACCATTTATGATCACATTGTCCAGCAATGCTGCCAGTGCGTCATAATCTACAGCATTATCATCTGTAAATGGGGTTACAATAGCTACGCCTGTTCCCCTAAGTGTATTTTTGAGATCTGCCATTAGAATTTATAATTTGGCGGCAAAGGTACTATCCTTTTTATAAATGGATAGTCTGTGGTTGCAAGGCATTAACTGTTTAGTAATGCTGATTTGCGCTTGTAAGATGCATTTTCACTATAAATGAATAATAGCGAACCTCCCTTAATAGTATTTATAATAGGCTTGTTGAGGGCTTGTGACACAGCAGGGCATCCCCAGCTACGGCCCAGATAACCATTACTATTAATAAAGTCTGCACTTACATACGAAGCGCCATGCATTACAATAGAGCGAGCCTCTGCTTTGTCATTGATGCCACTCTCCTGCCCTTCTAGCTTCATACTATAACCATTTTTACCGTTATAAGTATTGCTGGTAATATAAAAACCCAGACTACTTTGGTAGCTCTCCGCAATATTGCTAAATTTTTCGGCCATTTCCTTTCCGGTACCTTGTCCGTGGGCCACATAAGTGTTGAAAAGTACTTTCTGTTCGCTTAGATCAATAATATAGAGGCGCTTTTTATCGCTACTTTGGCTAAAATCTGCGATCGTGATTACATCATCTTTTACCAGCTTACCATCTTCCTTAAGTATGACATATCCTTGTATGGCCTCTGTAAATGCTGCCTGGCTTAGTCCTATTTTATTAAGCTCCATGCTGTCATAAATGGCTACAAGGTTTTCGTTGCTAAATTTTTCTTTGAGCATATCCTGCGATACTATTGGTGCCTTATATTTAAGGACAGCGGTACTACCAGAAAAAGCGTGTGGGAGAAACGACAGACATACAATGCAAATGATCAAAGAGAGAAAAACTTTTTTTACGGAAATGTTACTATTCATCTATTGTAAGGTTTTTTAGTAAATGCTGTGAGAAAAGAGTAGATCTAATGCTATAGGTCTTTATTTAAGAGTTACATAAAATCCGCTTTTTTAGCGGAGGGCTGCAAAGGTAGCCTATCGAATAGTTTGAAAGGAAAAAACGCCGTTAAATGACTTTAACAAATCATGTTAAAATAATATATCGAAACGCTCTAAGTCTGCAGTTTTGAAC
>JBBKWE010000076.1:0-2606 GCA_037968795.1 Ferruginibacter sp. | reverse complement strand
GTTACACTCTACGAGATTATACCAGCACCAGGTGTGCGCATAAGCCGCATAAAAAACCTGGAGGACGATATTGCACTTTCCCTGGCAGCGCTCGGTATTCGTATCATAGCGCCTATTCCTGGTAAGGGCACGATAGGAATAGAGGTTCCTAACAAGAAGAAAACATTGGTAAGTATGCGCACACTTATCGCCAGTGATAAGTTTGCAGAAAATAAATATTCCCTTCCTATTGCTATAGGCAAGAAAATAGACAACGAAAACTTTATCGTAGATCTTGCCAGTATGCCGCATTTGCTTATGGCGGGTGCTACGGGGCAGGGTAAGTCTGTAGGGCTTAATGCGATTCTGGTTTCTCTCTTATACAGCAAACATCCTTCACAGCTTAAGTTTGTATTAGTAGATCCTAAGAAGGTAGAGCTAAGCGTTTACAAGACAATAGAAAATCATTTCCTTGCAAAACTCCCGGGAGAAGAGGATAGTATAATTACAGATACCAAGAAAGTGGTAAACACACTCAATGCGCTTTGTATAGAGATGGACAACCGCTACGATTTGCTTAAAGAAGCGGGCTGTAGAAATATAAAAGAATACAATAAAAAGTTTGCAGCACGTAAGTTGAGCCCGGAAAAAGGGCATCAGTACTTACCATTTATAGTATTGGTAGTAGATGAGTTTGCAGACCTTATAATGACTGCCGGCAAAGAAGTAGAAATGCCTATTGCTCGTCTGGCGCAGCTTGCCCGTGCTATAGGAATACATCTTATCATTGCTACGCAGCGGCCAAGTGTAAATATTATTACGGGTACTATAAAGGCAAACTTCCCGGCTCGTATTGCTTTTAAAGTAAGTAGTAAAATAGACAGTCGAACTATTTTAGATACCGGCGGCGCAGAGCAACTCATAGGAAAAGGGGATATGCTCATAAACTATAATGGAGAAGTTACCCGACTGCAGTGTGCTTTTGTAGACACGCCAGAAGTAGATGCCATCGCAGATTTCATTGGAAATCAAAGAGGGTATGCAGAACCGTTTCTCCTGCCAGAATATGTGGATGAGAAGGATATGGATGCAAAAGATTTTGACCTGAACGATCGCGATCAACTATTTGCAGATGCAGCAAGACTAATTGTAAGCCACCAAAGTGGCAGTACGTCGCTTATACAAAGAAGAATGAAGCTGGGATACAACAGGGCCGGTCGTATTATGGATCAGCTGGAATCTGCTGGTATTGTGGGAGCGGGGCAGGGTAGTAAGCCCAGAGATGTGCTGTACAAAACTGAGGCAGATTTGGAGCAGTTTCTTAATGAAAATATGATGTAGGTCTGTTGCCATTAGTAGTAAGAAATGAGGCTCCTCAGAATTAATTAGACAAAAAACACAATGTCAAAATATCTTATAGTAGGACTGGGAAATGTAGGGAATGAATATGCCGGCACAAGGCACAATATTGGTTTTGATGTGCTCAATGCCTTTGTAACGAAGCATGAAGGAACCTGGTCTGCAGACAGGCTAGCGTACAGAGCCGTTGTAAAATGGAAGGGAAAAATCTTTGTTTGTATTTGCCCTACAACCTACATGAACCTGAGCGGCAGGGCTTTTCGTTACTGGATAGATAAAGAAAAAGTAGACCTTGCCAATACCCTCACTGTGGTAGATGATCTGGCATTACCCATAAATAAAATTCGCCTGCGAAAAAGTGGAAGCAGCGCCGGGCATAACGGACTTAAGGATATAGAAATGATTATGGGTACAGATGCTTATGCAAAACTACGCTTTGGTATAGGCAATGAATTCCCGAAAGGTATGCAGGCAGATTTTGTGCTTAGCAAATGGAAACCAGAAGAGCTGGATGTTGTAAAAAAGAAAATAGAAAAGTCTATTGAGATCATACAAGACTTTAGTACCATAGGACTAGATAGAATGATGACGAGTGTGAATAATATGGTTTTTTAAAATCAAAAATCCCCTACTCACAAATCACAAAGCCTCACCCACAATCCCCGCCACCTCGCTCATTTTCACCCTTTCCTGCCGCATATCATCCCGGTATCTTATTGTAACTGTTCCGTCTTCTTTTGTTTGATGATCTATGGTTACACAAAAAGGCGTTCCCACGGCATCCATACGACGATAGCGTTTTCCTATGGCATCTTTCTCCTCGTAGAAGCACATAAACTTTGGCTTGCATTCATCCAATAATTCACGGGCTATTTCTGGCAGACCATCTTTCTTAAGCAGGGGTAAAATTGCCAGCTTCACCGGAGCAATCTTTGCAGGTATGCGCAGCACTACTCGGCTATCTTCTTTGCCGTCTTCTTTCGTCCAGGTTTCTTCTGCGTAAGCCATGCTAAGCACGGTAAGGAAGAGCCTGTCCAATCCTATAGAAGTTTCTATAACAAAAGGGGTATAGTTGCCATAAGGTTTACCCTCTTCATTGAGGTCATTATCAAAATATTGAATCTTCTTTTTGCTATAAGTAGCATGTTGGTTCAGGTCAAAATCTGTCCGGCTATGTATGCCTTCCAGCTCTTTCCAGCCAAAAGGGAATTCAAACTCAATATCGAGTGCCGCATCTGCATAGTGAGCTAGTTTTACATGATCGTGAT
>JBBKWE010000075.1:0-7231 GCA_037968795.1 Ferruginibacter sp. | reverse complement strand
GAATCTTGCAGAATATACGGTAGCACTGGGTGTACCCGAGATATTGCGTGAGGGAGATGATGTAACTATAGTAAGCTACGGAAGTACGCTCAGAATTGTAGAAGCAGCAGCGGCGGCATTAGAAATACAAGGCGTTTCTTGTGAGGTTGTGGACGTACAGACCTTGCTACCCTTTGACAGGCATCATGCCATAAAGAAGTCGC
Organism: Ferruginibacter sp.; assembly: GCA_037968795.1. GTDB lineage: Bacteria > Bacteroidota > Bacteroidia > Chitinophagales > Chitinophagaceae > Ferruginibacter. The sequence goes on along the minus strand of JBBKWE010000075.1, from coordinate 7,028 downwards.
TGGAAAAAACCAGTAGAATACTATTTGTAGATGAAGACGTGCCGGGAGGGGCAGCAGCGTTCATGTATAATAAAGTAATGGAAGAGCAAGACGGATATCGCCTGCTCGATGTAAAGCCCCGTACTCTTACAGGAAAAGCACACCGACCTGCCTACGGTAGCGATGGAGATTATTTTTCAAAACCTAACCAGGAAGAAATTATAGATGTGGTGATGGAGATGATGGCGGAGTAGAAATTAATTGAGTATATTGAGCTAATATTTTAATAACTGATAAAAAATTAAGAATGTCAATAGTAAAAGTAATAGAAGTAATAGCATCTTCCCCTAATAGTTTCGATGATGCAGTAAAAGAAGCGGTAAAGGAAGTAAGCAAAACCGTGAGAAATATAGATTCTGTGTGGATAAAGGATCAGAAAGTACACGTAAAAGATGCAGAGATTATTTCTTATGGAGTAGTTTGCAAAGTATCTTTTCGTGTGAATGAGGTATAAGTAATAAATAGGAAGTAAAAAGTAAAAAGGAAGCTCGATGAGGGCTTCCTTTTTTAGTTATAGAGTGATTTTTTTTACACCAAATTATGATATACTTTTTGCACATCGTCGTCTTGTTCCATATTGTCTATCAGCTTTAATACTTCTTCGCTTTCTTCATCACCTAGTTCAACCACATTTTGTGGTATGTAAGTAAGCTCACTGCTTATAGGTTCAATCCCTTTGTCTTCCAATGCTTTGGCCATATTGCCAAATTCTGTGAAAGCTGTTCTTATGATTACATTCCCTTCAGAGTCTTCTCCTATTTCCTCCAGGCCGTAGTCGATCAATTCCAGTTCCAGGTTGTCTATATCTATGGCGTCGTTCTTTATTTTGAACTCACCCATGTGGGTAAACCCAAATGCAACACTTCCTGTAGTGCCTAGCGAACCATTACCTTTTGTAAAATGCATGCGTACATTAGCAACAGTCCGGGTAGAATTATCTGTGGCGGTTTCTACCAGCACGGCAACACCATGCGGCGCATAGCCTTCGTAAGTGATTTCTTCATAGTCACTCGTGTCCTTACCCATAGCTCGCTTTATAGCTGCTTCTACTCTGTCTTTAGGCATATTACATGCCTTTGCATTCAGGTAGCACCGACGTAGCGCCGGATTATTATCAGGCTCCGGACCGGCAGCTTTTACAGCTATAGCTATTTCTTTACCTATGCGGGTAAAGTTCTTTGCCATCTTATCCCAACGGGCAAACATTGCACTCTTTCTTACTTCAAAAATTCTTCCCATAAAATATTATTATAATCCACTGGCAAGCTAAGTTTTTGCGTGGCTGGCAAAATTACGACTTATGCACTTCCTTACCAATATATGATAGTTACAATGACGTGCGTAGTGTAAATTGCAGCAAATTTGTCTCCTGGGAAATGCCATAGGTAAGCACGGCCAGCATTTGATAAAAGGGGGCAAAAAGGAATCCGGCTCCATACCCTGTATGTATTTTATTGGAGTTTTCGCCGGGCGACCACACTCTGCCATTATCTGCAAATAATAGTAACCCAAGTTTTGCATTGAATAATTTATTGCGCCAGTCGGTTATATATCTTAGTTCGTTTTGATTGTAGTATGCGGTGCGCCCCCAAAATCTTTGCGACCTGTAACCGCGTATGGTTTCTGGTCCCCCTGCCACAGCATTTTGAAAAAACTGCCCATCAATAGTTTTTTTTCTTTCCCCTCCTATTGTAGTAATACCGGTTTTTAAAGCAAAGGAAACTTTTCTAATTATTGGGACGTAGGATTGTGCAGTAAAGCTGTATCGTTGAAAATTAGAATTTTGCGAAAAATTTTGCCAGTGCGACGTAGCTACCTGAATTGCAATTCCTTTATCCGGCACTATTCTTTGGTTAAGGTTTTCGTAATCGTATTGCAAACCAGCACTTGCATAGTTGTATGTTGAAAATGCTGTGTCTTTTTGTTGTTTTTGAGGCAAAAAGCCTGCGTTGTATTCATATATTTTTGTACCAATGTAATTTATGCCCATTGTCAATTTGTGATCTGTCCATTTTCTTTTTAAATTGATTCCTCCTCCCCAGTCCATACTCTTGTAGCGGTAAAATTGTCTATCTTTTGTGAGCAATTGCGATTCATTTCCAGTGCCGAAATAATTCGTCCAGCGAATGGGAGAAAAAAATCCGTTTACCTGTAAGGTCCATTTCCCGGTGGGTTTGGGCAGGGTAGCTATAGCATTTACACCAATCGCTTTTTTAAAGAGATACTGGTTACTGTAGTAGAGGTAAGGCTTCACAGCCAGCCCGCCCTTAGCAGCAGAACTGTGAAAAGCAAAAGTGGGTGGGGAGTTTATAATGGTAGTTTGTAATAAATTTTGATTTCCAGTAACGTGTGGGCTTTTATCATCAATCAAAATCACATTTTGTGCGTCCTTTATATTAATGCTGTCCTTATCTTCTCCGGCATAGATTTTTATTTTGATTCCCTGCTCGCTTTTATCAATGTAGTAAATGTCATCATCTGCTATTCCAAATATTTTGATTTCTTTCGTCTCCTGCTGGTGAAAGGTTCTCTCATACACAATAAAGTCTTCTGCTATTCTGCTGTCTTTATCTATAATCCTTATAGTAATCTTCGTTTGCTGCGGCATAGGGGAGGAAATGGTAATTTCCTCTGGTTTATTACTACCGGTGACGGTAATTTTCTCTGCCAGAAATAGATAATATTTTTCAGCATACTCCCCAATCTGTGCTCGCCTGCTTATGAGCTTGTCTGTAATTTCTTTGCCAGAGACAGCATAAACTTCTGGAGGCATTCTTCTGAGAGACTGTGAAATTACAGAATCTGTAAGTGCCACTTGCAACTCAGTTGCAGCCCTCAGCCAATCCTTTTTATCCAATCCATTGGTAAAAAACTTATCCATGTCTATTTGCTGCCTGGGCACTTTAGTTACATCTCCTACTTTATGATCAAAACTAATCATAAAGTCAAGGCCGCTCATATTAATTAATCTGTCAATAAACATCCCATTGTGGGTGTAAAAAACCTGGTCTCTATCGCGGGGAACAGGTTCATAAATGTTGTACCCAAGGCTATCGTCAAACTTCGCCCATCTGTAATTATCTGCGTGCCTGTCCCAGTCACCTACCAGCATATCAAAAAGTCGGGCTTTGGCAAATGCGAACTGGTCTGCCCTGTGATGGCTGCTTTTTAAAAGCTTTTCTATAACCTTTGTCGTGCTGGTATATTTCTCAGAATTTCCCAGGTGGTCGGCATCGCTCCAGTCTTCATCAGGCCGTTCTTCAAACATGTATAGGTCATTTGCATAGTCAGTATTAAAACTATCGAGTGCTTCCTGTGGTGGTAAGTATACAAGCAGTGGGAATGTGTGGTTTATACCGGCAGCATCCTGCATGCCTGCCAGGGCAAAAGCTCCGTAGGGGTGCGACATAGAAACGCCATCCTGAATTATATCCTGAATAAAAGTTCCTTTTGCAAACTCTGGTACAACCTCTTCCCTGGACTTATTTATGGATCTTAATACAAGTTCCTTTCCTGTAGAAGAACGAAGTCGGAGAGACTTTGTTTCATTGCCTCCACCACCACCTCTGTAAGGTTTTATACCTCCATACACATCTTGTAGCCAGAGATAAGGTACACGCACGGCTGTGGTCCATTCTTGTCTTCTGTTCCTGCCCCATTTTTTTTGAAAGGATAAAGGCTTTTCATATTCTGTGCCGGCGGCTATGGTTATATATTGAGCCGTATCCTGGGAGTAAGCGCTCACAGAAAGGAACATGATACTTATTACGAAATATGTTTTAATAAAGGATGTCAACTTAAAAATTTTAAAAGAATTCCATACTATTTGTCGTACGCAATAGAGTTTAATGTGATTACACCTGGGCAGATGGTTAATCTGCTTGGTTTTTTATTTCTAAGATAGGTAATCAACACTGCATCAGAATTAAATTGTTATAAATTAAAAAAAAGGGAATAACGAAAAAGTTATTCCCTTTAATTCATATTTGCAAGCAAGCATTAATCATTTGCTGCTCTTTGAGCATCTCTCAAACCTTTGATTTTATCGTGAGACTCTTTCAATTTTCTCTTTTGTTCCGTTATTAGCTGCCTGTCCTCCGCGGTCATTTCTGCATCATCACCTAAAGCGTCTTCATAGGCTCTTTGTGCTGCATCTTCACCAAATTCACAATTTTCTAAAACTGCTTCCCTGGAGTGACCACTAAATGTAGCTTTCACGTCCATCCATACCCTATAAATTTTCCCCATACCAGTGGTGCCGTCAGCTATTTCGCCTCCTAATCTACCTACTGCAGAAGTAAGTTCTGATTTGTATTTCCGACTTTCATCAGCCATACTACTAAAAATTGTTTTCAGATCTACATCAAGATCATCTGCTTCTTTAATGGCTTTCTCATACCCTTCTATCCTGTCATTATTTATTCTAATGAGATCATTGTAAGTCTCTACTAATTTGTCATTTGCGCTCATAATTGTATATTTTTAATGTAATTGAATGAATAAGGATTATACAAGTAGTTTGCCAATTATTTTTTAACCTGCTTTATATAATACATCATAGAAAATAAAGTGTACAATAAATTTATGATTGCCAAACAAGATATTAATTGGTATATTTTGTAGAGAAAAATACTCAAATGAAAAGCTTAAAAAAGACATATTGCAGGTGCAATAATATATTTAATCTAATTATGCATTTTGCCATTGTGATTATTCTACTTGGTAGTTGTGATAATAAGACTTATGAGCACCCTCATGTGAAAATTGTAACCAGCTACGGCGATATAGAAGTAGAAATACGCAATGACAAAGCACCGAAAACCGCTGATGCTTTTTTAAATAACGTGGACAATGAAGTTTACAATGATGGAGCTTTTTACAGGGTACTAAAAGATGAATCTCTTTCTGCAGAATATAATCGCGGTATGGTGCAAGGAGGTATTTATAAAAGTAATCCCGCTTTGGAAGAAAAGCTTCCTTTTATACCGCATGAGGCTCCGGCTACCACTGGAATGACGCATGTAAATGGGACAATATCTATGGCGAGGACGTACGTAAATACTGCAAAAACAGAATTTTTCATCTGCATAGGTAGCCAGACAGATTTTGATAGTAGCAAGAGTACCAACCCTGATGGGTTAGGATATGCTGCCTTTGGAAACGTAGTAAGCGGAATGGCTGTGGTGAGAAAGATACAGGATCAAAAAAATAATGGGGATAAAATAGTAAACCCTGTGACTATAAAAAAGATTGTCAGGCTATAAAAAAAGGTAAGCACAAGTGATGCGCTTACCCTACAAAAGAAAGTAAAAACTTAGTATAGTCTTTCGTTGTGGCGCTTACCAAAAACGATAACATGTGCTCTTCCCTTTAATATATTGCCCTGCGTACGAAAACTGAAATCAATAGATCGAATATTTCTACCGCCTTCTCCCAGCCCTATTTCTCTGCTATACTGCCCGGCAGCAATGTTTTCATCTACAGTAGGCTCTAGTTTGTCACCATTAGCATAGACTACTTTTAACCCATTTAATTTTACATCTCGTTCTTCTACTTTGAAGCGTATCGCAGTGTATTTGCTTTGATTATAAACCTTAATCTCGTCTCTATCTCTTACAAAATTAACTTTCACTTCTCCTAATAAGTCCCATCCTTCTTCTACTGCAATGGAATTTCTGCTACTGCCGCACCCTAAAGCAAAAAGTGCAAGAGAAAGGGCAACAGCTACAAATAGAAAATTATATTTTTTCATGGTTATCTTTAATTTATAGGACAAAAGTAAGCATAATGTATAATTATTGCCTACAAATTCTGTAGCAAACAACGTGATTACTATGATTCTAATCCTATTACTAAGAACCTTCGGCACTAAGATTGCGTTTATGAAATGCATTGATTTTATGCATATTAATTTCTATTATGAGTAAACACTCTTTTTTTTATGCTGTACTCTTTTGTCTTTTGTGCAGTGGCTGTAGTAAAACAAGGATTCCAATTGTTCCCCCGGTTAATAATTCACTGCAATATTATCTTGCACTTGGTGATTCTTATACTATAGGGCAATCCGTTTCAGCAGAGGATCGGTTTCCCAGCCAGGCAGTAAGATTGTTTAATGGAGATTCTTCCCGTTTTCAAAGTCCCGTTGTTATAGCACAAACCGGTTGGACTACCAGTGATCTTCTCTCCAAACTAAGTTCAACTTCCATAGAAAGTAAGGCTGATTTTGTAACGCTTTTGATAGGTGTAAATAACCAATTTGGCGGGCGGTCATTCTCTACTTTTGAAAAGGAATTTGATGATCTGTTGCTCTATAGCATAAACCAAAGTAAGAATAGGGAGCGGAAGCGAATAGCCGTTTTAAGCATTCCCAACTATGGTCTAACGCCATTTGCCAGAGGCTATGATACCAGTAAAATAAGAGTAGAAGTAGAGCAGTATAACGCTGCTTGCAAGCGACTTGCTACCGCAAGAAATATAGCTTTTCTCGATCTTACATACATATCTGATAGAGTGGCAGCAGACCCTTCACTCACTTCAGGTGACGGACTGCATCCATCTGCAAAGCAATATGGGTTGTGGGCTAAGGTGGTCGATAGTTTTGCAAGGAAAAATATTTTCTAAAAGGAGGCTGCTACCGATATGAAGACGACAGCAAAAGGGGTAGAGTGCCCTAAACAATACAAGCTAATGGATGTTTGTACAGTGGTAAAGCGGATTCAACTTTAGGGAATGGAGTGCTGATCTGCCAATAAATTCATTTCCCAAAAAAAGGTATCTGTATCTTTAGAACCAATATTTAAGGAGTATAAAAAATACATGGCGAAGACAAAGAAAGCGGCGGCAAGTGCGGCACAGGATTCAATAGAAATTTTCGGGGCGAGGGAGCATAATCTGAAGGATATAAGCCTTGCCATTCCCAAAAACAAATTAGTGGTTTTTACTGGTGTGAGTGGAAGTGGAAAGTCTTCCCTCGCTTTTGATACGATATA
>JBBKWE010000074.1:0-2558 GCA_037968795.1 Ferruginibacter sp. | reverse complement strand
GGGCAGCTTTGCTTGTACCAAAACAACGAAGTAGAAAAAATACAACCCGAATCACAAACTGCCGTATTCTTTAAAAGCGATGAAATGGAACACGAAGTGATGCTTTGTAAGAGGAGTAGAATGAGTATAAGTGGTTGGTTGAAGCGGTAATTCAGGTGAACACCGTCATTCTATACGAGAGGATTTTATAGCATATTTAGAAGCTGCAATTCTGCGACCTTATTTTCTTGCTAAACTATCTGCATACTTTTTTGCCTCATTCACTTTTTGCAAATACCCTTCCAATGGCTTGGTAGAAGGCTTATTGCTTTTCTGATATTTTTCCATAACAGCCATTGCTCTGCTGATTTTTATCATTAGATGCAAGTCGTTTAATGTAATCTTGTTCGTGTCTATTTCGGTAAGTATGCTTTTGTGCTTACTTACAGAGGCATTATATTTTTGCAAACTAGCTTGCACCGATTGTTCCGCTATTTCCCTCAGAGAGGAGTCTGCTATTTGATTTAAGTGCGCCCTTGCATCTTGGTAAAAAGTAGTGTTACGCTCGTTGAAATATGTAAAGGCTTCTGCGCTATCAGCTTTGCTTTCATTGAGCACAGCAATCATTTTTTCCAATTTTATTAGATCAGAATCTTTTGCTGCAAGGTCCTTATATAATTTCTCCAGCAGGTCTTCATATCCTCGCTTTGATAAAATTTCGTAAGAATTATTTTCTTCTAAAGCTTCGGGTACATTATTATTCGGTTGTTGATTACTACGGTTGTTTTGGCAGGAAACCAAAGACATAAGCAATAGCATGAAAAGGGGAATAACGGGTTTCATATTTTGTACATTAATGGTGAATTACATTAAAAATTAAACTTTGATTTCTGTTTCTAGCATCCCTCCTCCATTATGCTAACAACAATTCGCACTATTTTTCTATCTACAGTTTCAAAAGTAATAGTGGTATAGCCATCATAGTCTAGCAGGTTTATAAATTGCACTTTTCCTTTTGCATCTCCTTTTTCCAAAAAGTTCCAGTCGTTGTAAATGTTTATGTTCATCTGATCATAAGTTTTCAGCAGCATTTCCTTCGTATCTCCTATGCCTATACCAGAGCGGGTTTTAAAAGATACATTGGTAGAAGAAACCCCGTAAAGCTCCCAGCCTACATACGCATTGGCGTTTTCATTCCAGGTTTTGGTAAAGTACAAATCGTAATTAACCCCTTCATGTATTACAGGGATCGTGTCTATATAGTACTCCTTAGTATCCCGCAGTTTTAATTTCTGGTCTATTATTTTTTCAATTTCTACACTGCTCGTTTGTACCCGGAACACACCCATCCGCATAGTAGTAATTGTACGCAGACTATCCTGCTGAGCATAAGTACGCTGCCCACAGAATGTACTAAGGAATATGAAGAAGGATAAAAAAGCTGGCTTATGCATGGTTTTAATATTTGAGAAGTTTTGTGGGAGAAAGGTAAAACTAAATACACATACAGCAGCTTTGTTATCAGAATCTGTGGGAATTAAAATCCTGGTTTTTTCTCTCACTAAACACAGCCAACTTAGAAAGGTGTTTTTCGTAACGTATTTTAAGGAACCACCAAAATTGCAGAGCTAAAACTCTGCGATACCCCTCATAAGCTATTAGATAAACTCTAGCTCCCGCATAATTATAAGTACTGCGGATAAACCCTTTCCCTGCAATTCATTTCCCCTCATTCTCCTTTACCCTAAACTCTACAATCCTCTTTATAAGACCTACCGGCAGCGCTTCCTCATGCTGAAACTGCACAGAACCCTTTCCCTGCTTATACACAGAAAGCTCCGCTTCAAATTTCTTATGCCCCGTAGGCGTAGCATAAAAACCTATATGATTTTTAAAACCGCCAAAGTAAACAAGCGGTCGCTTATTATACTTGTAAGCCGGCATACCGTAAGCAATACTTTCTTCTGCCTCTGGTGCTGTCTCTACAATGATATTGCGTATTGTTTCTAGCCTTTCTTGCACAAGAGGAGGAAAGGAGGCGATATATTCTTTTACGGTGAGTGGTTTCTTTTGCATTGTTATTGGGTGGGGTGGTGATATACTAAAAGTAGAGATTTGGGGGATAGTTTGATTACTGCTGCTACTTTTTGCAAACACCCACAACAAATAGAAAATACAGTTCTCCCAAATAGAGACTGGACAAAGAAAAAAGTAGAAGAAAATATGCAGTTGAAAATCTGCTATATTTAAAATGCGATTTAGAAGACGACAAATGATATTCCCCGGAGTCTACTTATTTCAAAAAGCCTCCTCTTTCTTTAAAGTTGTAAAAGAAACTACAAATGTTTCTTGAAATACGATGATCTGTATATTTGAGCTCTCGGGAGGTAAATTCACACACCCCTTTTACCGGTAAGCAATTTTGAAACCCTGGCAAATGAAAAAACGAAATATTTACAAGGATATATTATTGGGAGTTTCAGTTGGCGACGCTTTGGGCGTTCCTGTTGAGTTCAAGAACCGACGAGCAATCGCAGAAAACCCTGTAACTGAAATGACTGGTTTTGGAACTTATAATC
>JBBKWE010000073.1:0-5305 GCA_037968795.1 Ferruginibacter sp. | reverse complement strand
AGACTAAAATCCCTGCATACCTTTCATAATTTAAAAACATAAAACCTAAGGTTTCTTATCCCTGTATTGCCTTGCGCAAATCTTCAATAAGATCCTCTGCATCTTCTATACCCACGCTTAAGCGAATGAGATTATCACTAAGCCCGATTTTTAAACGCTCTTCTCTGGGTATGCTGGCGTGCGTCATGCTGGCAGGATGGTTAATAAGACTTTCTACACCGCCCAGGCTTTCTGCCAGCGAAAATAATTTAGTAGACGAAAGCAGTTTATTAGTCGCTTTCTCCGAGTCATCCTTTAACTTAAAACTAAGCATTCCTCCAAAATCACGCATTTGCTCTTTAGCGGTTGCATAACTTGGGTGATCTTCAAAACCACACCAGTACACCTTATCCACTGCTTCATGGTTTCTAAGATAGTGTGCTATTGCTTTACCATTAGCACAATGCTGGCGCATACGCACTCCCAGTGTTTTTATACCTCGAAGCACGAGGAAGCAATCCATTGGCCCCGGCACGGCACCACAACTTTTTTGTATAAAATATAAATCGTCTCTAAGCTTCTGATCGTTTATCATAAGCGCACCTTGTATAACATCACTATGACCACCCAGGTATTTTGTAGCAGAGTGCATTACGATATCTGCCCCCATGCTCATGGGGTTCTGCAGATAGGGCGTAGCAAATGTATTGTCTACCGCCAGAATTACTCCTGCCTTTTTAGTAATGGCTGCCACGGCTTTAATGTCCGTGATATTCATTAGTGGATTAGTAGGCGTCTCTATCCACACGAGTTTTGTTTTATCAGATATAGCGTCTTCTACATTCTTAGCATTGGTAGTGTCTACATACTTAAAGGTTATTCCGGCCCGTTCAAAGACTTTAGTAAACAACCTATACGTACCACCATACATGTCAGCAGCAGCTACAACCTCATCTCCCGGGCTCAGTAATCTTATAACCGCGTCAGTAGCGGCCACACCGCTGCTAAAAGCAAGGCCGAACTTCGCTCCTTCTATAGCTGCAAACGCAGTTTCCAAGGCGGCACGGGTAGGATTTTGACTCCGGGCGTACTCATACCCTTTATTTACTCCCGGTGCTTCCTGCACGTAGGTGCTTGTCTGAAAAATGGGCGTCATTATAGCACCTGTACTGGCATCAGGCTCGGCGCCTGCGTGTATGAGAATTGTATCTAACTTATGTGTATGCATATGTTTTATTGTATTTAATTATGGCAAAAGAAGGTATTATTTCTTAAAGAGGTAAGCTGCGCACAAATAACGCCAATCATTATTGTCTGCCGCATGGGCAGATTTAGGTATGACAGGCTTTTTTAAAACTTTCGCAGAAAGAACTTCTTCTTTTACCAATAACGCCTTGGCTTCTTGTATTTGTGCCTGCACATCCTTGTGCTGCATCCAGGTTTTTTGCGGAGTTTCAAAACCCACTTTGTCTTTTCTCCACACAATAGCATCGGGGAGTTTATGCTCCATACTTTTTCTTAAAATATGCTTGGTGTAGCCATCTTGCATTTTGTAAGAAGAAGGTAGGGAAAGCGCATACTGTACCAGCCCTTGTTGCAGGAAAGGTAAGCGTACTTCTACGCCGTGCGCCATGCTGTTTCTATCTGCATAGCGCAGCATTTCTTCCAGCCCGGTGTGCATAGTGTTGTAATGCAGCATTGTATTGAGGTTATGTATAATGGGCTTATGTATAAAATCCCAGCCACTTCCCGCTTTACGGCGCAGAGCAGCGTGAATATCTTCATTATTAAGAACAGCATTATATGCCTTCCGCTCTAGCCGCATGGCCGCAAGTGCGGGGAACAGGGGAGCCACTGCATTCTTTATTCCCATGGAAACCAAGGCTTCATTAGCTTTGAATTCTTTGTACATTCTGCTGGCTTTACTAAAGCGAAATTTTGCAAGATGTTCCTGTATATACCAGTGAATGTACCGGTGATATCCTCCCAGTATTTCATCTGCACCTTGCCCATCGAGCAATACGGGAATACCAGCATTCCTCGCAGCTTCGTACACTTTGTACTGGGCAAAAATGCTGCTACTGGGAAACGGTTCTTCCTGGTGGTAAAATACCTTTTCTATTTGTGAAAGTAAATCATCTGCAGTGGCTGTAGTACGCACGACATCGAGATCCATTTTTTCTTCTAGTAACTTAATGTGTTTTTCTTCGTCATTTTCAAAACCCGGAAAAGTGGCAGAGAAAGCTGTGGGCAAAACTTCCTCCCCTTCTTCAATCGATGCTTTTTGTAAATAATAGGCAATGCTGCTACTGTCCAGCCCGCCACTAAGACTATAGCCCAGCGGCACATCGGATATCATGCGTTTCTTTACACTGTCTGCCAGCAATGAAGAAAGTACAGCTGCAGACTGGCTTTCACTTGTGGACACTTCTTTGGCTTTACTAATGTTGTAGTAAAGGTTATCCTGTACAAGTCTCTTGCCGGGCCGCACAAGCAATGTTTTTGCAGGAGCAAGCGAATAAATGTTTTTGAAAAAAGTAGCCGATTTGTCATTTGGATTCTGCACCTGTCCCAGGGCGAGATAATGCATAAGCATACCTGGTTCTGCAGTTCTTTCTATACCTATAGCCCAGAGTGCTTTCATTTCGCTGGCGAAGCAAAAAACATCTTCATCTTTATAAAAGTAAAACGGCTTTTCTCCAAATCGATCACGGGCACAAAATAACTCTTCTTTTTCTGCATCCCAGATAGCAAAGGCAAACATGCCATCAAGATGTTGCAAACAGTCTGCACCAAAATGCGCATATGCCGCGGCCAATACCTCAGTATCACTTCTGGTAGAAAAGTGAAGTCCCAGTGATAGCAATTGTGTACGTAATTCTTTGTAATTATAAATTTCTCCGTTAAAAACGATCGTATATCTGCTGCCATATTGCATAGGCTGCGCAGCAGCTTCTGACCTATCTATTATTGCCAGCCTGGTGTGGGCAAAGCCTACCGAATTATCTTTATTCTGCCAGGTAGCGTTGCCATCTGGCCCGCGGTGAGACAAGACCGCAGCCATAGCTCCCAGCGCCTCTTGCTTTATTGTATCTGAAGTAAATGAAAGTATTCCTGCTATTCCACACATATAAGTTGGCCTCTTTTCGCTATAAGCTGTTGATGCTGCAAGTTATACTAAATGTATGTAGTTCTTTAAGATGACGAAAAGAAGAAATACACAAAAAAATGTTGAGAATAAACACTACAGTTTCAAAGATTACCTTTGCGGCCACGAAAAGTATAAAAAATGACGGTATTCCCACTAAGTGAAGGCGCATTTACTGTAGATAAAAGCAAGGCTTTTGTTCCATTTATAAAAGACAGTGACGACTTACAGGCAAGACCCCTGGGAAGTTTATTGGTAGAGATACAGCCCTTTGCAGTGCGAACCTCGCGGGATGTGATCCTGATAGATACCGGTCTGGGTTTTATAAAGGAGAATGGGCAGCTGCAATTGCACGAAAACCTCAGAAGTGTAGGAATACAACCCGGGGAGATCACGAAAGTTTTACTTAGTCACTTACATAAGGATCATAGCAGTGGCATAGCCGTAAAAAATGAAGCGGGAGAAACCCAACTAAGTTTTCCACAGGCAAGCTACTATGTAAATGAAAATGAACTGGAAGAAGCCCTATCGGAAGACAACCCTTCCTACATCACAGCAGAGTTGGAAATACTATCTGGCGCAGAGCAAGTTATTCTTACAGGAAATGAGGGAGAAATTGACGATTACATTCATTACAAAGTATCTGGCGGCCACTCGCCCCACCACCAGGTTTTTACTATAAAAGAAGAAGGAGAAATAATTTTCTTTGGAGGAGATGTAGCTCCTCAAATGCAACAAATGAAAAACAGGTTTATAGCCAAATACGATTTTGACGGCAGAAGATCTATGGAACTAAGGCAAGAATGGTGGGAAAGAGGAGCAAAGGAGGACTGGACTTTTCTGTTTTACCACGATATAAAAACGCCGACAGGCAAGGCATAAAAAAAGAAGGCCTGCCCTAAAAAGAGCTGGCCGTTGCTAACCTATGAAAAACACCTGCTCTAAAGGTAAATAATATATATTGTATATATGTTCTTATTACATGAAAGTGGTAGATAAATATATAATTCTATTAGAGATGTTCCCTAAACAATGGAATGCTATACTATTTTATTGATTGACTGAAGAATTCATCGAGCCAAAAAATTACAATAAAAAACCATCAACTTTCGCTGATGGTTTTTTATTTCACTAACTAAAAGACTTCTACTGTCTGTTTCGTATTTTCTTCAGTCGTTCTATCATTCTCCTTCTAAACTCTGCATCAGTCGCAAAAAATTTATTAGTACGATCGCTACCTATTAACTTGGTAAATTTATCCTGGTACTTTTTCTTCACATTTAGCATTGCTTGCTGGCGATCCAGTTCATTCTGATCCATGTTTATGCCTTTCATATCATTTTCGTACTGTGCATGCACGGGCCAGAATTTTTGTGCTTCATCTTCGCTCAGAGAAAGTTGTCTGGTTACATAGGCAATGTACAAAGCTTCTACCTTTTCGTTGCCGGCGCCGGGCTGGGCATAAGCCTCATTACCGGCAAAACTTCCCAAGACTATAAGTGCGTATAGTATAAATTTCTTCATTTCTAACTAGTTAATTTGTTTATCAAGTTTAAGATAATCTGCCAGCGTATTCTCATCTATCAGATAATCAAGCGGGCTGGGAAGATCTTCATTATTTATAGAAGAAGCTGCAATGGCAGCGTTTACATCATGGCCATTAGAAACCAGGTAATCTTCAATTTCTCCTTCGCTTATATTTTCAAAAGCAGCGTCAAGGCTGTTGGCTTCTAACAGCTTTTGTGCTTCTGCCATTACGATAGGAGCGTGCTCTGCGGCATCATCATTTGTACTTACTAAATTAAAGATGCTCAAGCCCAGCAATCCAGCAAAAGCAGCTGCTACCATGTAGCGAACTACAGCAGGAATCCTACCCATTTGCACTACTTTAGCCTGTGGCTTTGTAGCAATAGTTTTTAACTTTTCAAGATTCTTTTCAAAGTATCCTTCGGGAACTGTAAATACATTTTCTTTGCTTATTTCTGCAAGGACAGGGGGCAGGCTAAGTAATTCTTGTGATACCTCATCATCAGAATCTTCTTTTATGCTCGCCAGAACCTTATCACTAAAATTTGCAAAATAACCCTCCGGCAAGCTGTACACATTTTCTCTGCTTATCACTCCTATGGAAGGAGCTAGAGAGGCAAATTCCTCGTCTACAGAAATTACTTCGTCTTC